>JANNWR010000030.1:0-20833 GCA_031408715.1 bacterium | reverse complement strand
CCCCGGCAGCAGGCTCACGAGCTGTCCACGGACCTGGCCGAAATCCCGCCCCAGCAGCAGCTCGATCGCGGCCGCCGGCACAAGCAACACCACCCCCGCCCCGGCCACCATGATGATGCCCGCGAGCCGCGCCATGTGGAGCACATACTCCCGGCTCTCCGTGCTGTCCCCCGCCCGCGAGACGCGATTGAGCGTCAGTGCAGCCAGGCTGTTCGCGGGAATCCACATGACCTCGGCCAGTGCCACCGCCGTCGAGAACAGGCCCACGGCCGCAAGACCGGAATGCCGCTCGAGGGCGAAGAACAGGCTGCGGTAGTTCAGGAACTGGACCAAGTTGGATGCCTGCGCGAGAAAGCCGAGCGTCAGCAACCGGCGAGCGGTCGCGAGCATGCTCATCGGGGCGGGCCGATCGGCCGCCACGGCCGGAAGCCCACGATAGAACGCCAGCACGAGGGGAATCGACGACAGGAATGCGATCGCCGCCGAAACGCACCACACGGGGTAGAAGCTGGCCCGCGCCGCCGCCCCGCGCAGCGCGAACAGGACGCCGACCGACGCGAGCAGGCAGAACGGCCGCAGGAACTCGAGCAAGCTGGCCTGCCACACCGCGCTGCCCGACATCAGCAGGCACGTGTGGACGACCAGCAACGCATTCATGATGGCCACGAAGATCATCTCGGGTGTATGGCTGCCGAGCGGATGGCCCGATGCCGCCGCTCCGAAGCCGACCACCACCGGGAGGATCACGCAGAAGGCGTAGCTCACGGCGAGCAGGCTGCGCACGAAGCTCCGCGAAGGTTCGCGCGCCGCCAGATAGATGATCGAGGAGCCACCCGCGAATCCAACAACCAGGACGAGCAGGTTGGTCGAGGCATTGAACAGTGCGATGTCGCCGCGGAAGGCCACCCCGAACCAGCGGGCTGTCAGCAGCAGCAGCACGAACTGCACGACGGCGGCACCCGCCTTGAGGGCGAGCACGCCGGCGGCGTCAGCCGAGTACTTCATGCCGGGCGAACAGGGTTCCGAACTCCGCCAGACCGCGCTCGGGCAGGGGCTTGATCCGCCCGAACGGATCCACATCGAACAGGGCGTAGCCCAGTTCACGGAGCGAGGCCACGAACTCCGCTCCCGTGTAGCCGGCGCTGGAGAACGTGCCTTCGTTGAGTTCCAGGATCAGCATGGGCCGGAATCGTCGCAACGTCTCCTGCGCACCCGCAAGGACCGCTTTCTCGGCACCCTCCACATCGATCTTGATCAGGTCCACGCGCTGCAGGCCCTTGCTGGCGACAAAGGCATCCATCGAGGTCGTGGGGAACTGGCCGACCGGGACATTCCGGTACTCCGTGCGATGAAACGTCGACAAGCCTTCATGAAACCCTGCGTGCAACTGCCGGTCGCTCGAGGTGAACATCTCGACCGTGCCTTCCTGTTCCGCGAGTGCGGCCGGGACCGCCGTCACGTGACCGAATCCGTTGAGCGCGATGTTCTCGGACAGCAGCTGGAACCACTCGGGCACCGGTTCGAATGCGAACACCTGTCCGCGACTGGCCTTGCGGGCGGCCACCAGCGTCAGTTCGCCCTGATTCGCACCCACATCGAGGAACACGCCCTCGGGCGGCAGGAAGGCGCGGATCAGGCTGGCCTCGGAGAACGAGTGGATGCCACGCCAGTAGATGAGGCTGCTCATGTACGCGCTGCGGTCCAGGCGCATCCGCAGGTCGCGCTCGAAGTCGTCGATCACGATCCAGCGCTCGGGACGATCCGCGTAGACCTTCACGAACATCCGGCGCAACGGCTCGAGCAGACGATGCCAGCCCCGGAACCGCGGCACATGCCGGGCGAGTCGTGCGAGTGGCACATCGAGTTGCATGGGTTCAGTCCTTCCGCGCGACGACGTCGGTGGACGACTGGGACTCCGCATGCGGACCGTCCCAAGCTTGGGCCGCCCACGCCAGACCCGCGAGCACGTACAGATGGTAGAGCAGTTCCTCGTCGCCGAAGTTCCACTCGAACGCCCCCGCCACGAGCATGCCGACCACCGCGGCGGTCACGCCAAGACGCACACCGGCGCTTTCCCCGCCCGCACGCAATCGCGCCGGCAGGCCGCGGCCCCACGCCATCCCGGCCGTCACGGTGCGGAGCAGTGTCGTGACCAACACGCCGAAGCCCGCGAGCCCCACGAGTCCCATGGTGGCGGCGATCTGCACGTAGGCGTTGTGCAGGTGGCCGATCTCCTCGGTGGCCTCGGGTGACTTGAAACGCGGATACACCGCGTGCAGGTCCTCGAGCCCGACGCCCGTGAGCGGATCGGAGCGGAACATGCGCGCGCCCGCCTGCCACATGAGCAACCGCTCGCCGTTATACCCCTGCTTGGGCTGGACCATGCTGTGCAGTCGGTCGCCCCACTCGCCGGTCGCGAATGTCCACACCGCGGCGGCCGCGACGGCGAGCAACGCCAGCCCCCACGGCCACACGGCGCCCACGATGACGAGCCCCGAGACGAATGCGCCGATCCAGGCGCTGCGCGTGAACGTCGTGGCGAGCCCGATCGCCGTGAGCAGCGCGACACTTACCGCGCCCACGCGCCAGCGCGCATCGCGCGCGGTGAGCGCCACGGCCAACGCGACCGGCAACTCGAGCAGCAACTGGCCGCCATAGGTCATGTGATGGTGCGACAAGCCGCGCGCGCGCCACTCGTAGCCGTGGCCATGCAGCCACCACGAGATCGTACTCACGAACGCCACCACGCCGGCGGCGGCCAGATAGACCGCCAGCGCGCGCCGACCGATCCGTGCGTCACGCGCATGGAACGCCGCAAGTCCCGCGATCAGCGGCATCAGGCCCTTGCTGACGCGCGGGAAGCTGGCCGCCGGGTCGAGCGCGAACGCACTCGCCACGACCAGTGCCGTGAACCAGGCGATCGCCCCCAGCTCGAGTGGAGTGTGCGGCCACACCGGCCGCGGCCGGCGCAGGAACAACGCCAGCGTGAGCACACCACACAGCGCGGTGGCGATCCCCATGGGCGCGATCGGTCCGGGTAGGACGGCGGCCAGCAGCACGAACGCAACCCCTGCCGCGGTGCTGGCCGGACCCTCGGGGTGCTGCGTCGCGCCGTCCGTGGCGGTGCGGCTCATGGCCGTGGCCCGCGTTCGCGTTCCAACGCGCGCAGGAACTTGCGGTCGGCATCGCCCAGCTCGGCGTGCTCGAGCAGATCGGGCCGGCGCTCGAACGTACGGCGCAGCGCTTCTTCACGGCGCGCGCGCGCGATGTGCGCATGATTGCCCGACAACAGCACGTCGGGCACGCGCCAGCCGTTGAACTCCGCCGGCCGCGTGTAATACGCGCAATCCAGCAGTCCGGAGTGGAACGAATCGCTCTCGACCGAGTCGAAGCAGCCCACGACATCAGGCTGCAGCCGCGCCAGCGCATCGACCACGCACAGTGCGGCGGGCTCGCCGCCCGAGAGCACGAAGTCCCCGAGCGAGAACTCCTCGTCGATCAGGTGCTCGGCGACGCGCTCGTCGACGCCCTTGTAGCGTCCGCACACGATGACCAGGTGATCGAGCTGCGACCACGCGATGGCGGTGGCCTGCTCGAAGCGCCGCCCCTGCGGCGAGGTCAGCACGACACGGGTGCCAGCGGGCCGTGCGCCGTGTTCGCCCACACCCAGCGTGGCGACGGCCTTGGCCAGCGGCTCGATCTTCATGACCATGCCCGGCCCACCACCGAACGGCGCGTCATCCACCGTCTTGTGCACGTCCGCGGTGAAGTCGCGCAGGTTCACCACCTGCACGTCGAGGCGTTGCTTCTCGCGCGCAACCCGGATCATCCCGTCGCCGAACGCGCCGGGGAAGAACTCGGGGAAGATGGTGACGAGCGAGATACGCATGAACGTGGCCTTCGGCTCCCAGGGACCCTGCGAACGGAGGAATCAGCCGGCCGGGTAGCCCGGACTAGAACTCGTCGAACCCCGGCGGCAGGTCGAGCGTGATGACGCGCGCCGCGACATCGAGGTGCTTCAGGAACGGCGGCTGGCAAGGCAGCAGCTTGCCCTTCTCGCCCTCGAGCTGGAGCAGCGGCTGGTCGACGTTGAACACGACTTCCGCGACCACACCCAGTTCGTTGCCCGCCACGTCGACGACGCGCATGCCGGCCAGTTCGTAGGCGTACGACTTGCCCGGGCCGGGGTCCGGCAGTCGCGCCGGCTCAGCCCAGAACGCACCGTTCGTGAGTGCGGACGCCGCTTCACGCGAGCCCACGCCCTCGATCATCACGAGCAGCCGTCCGGCGGCCGCGCGCACACGCTTCAGCGTCACGCTGCGCACGCCCTGACGCTCGCCGCGCCATTCGAGCGTCGCCAGTGCGGTCAGCTGGTCCGCCGTCAGCGGGCAGCGATCGACATAGAACTCACCGACCACGCCGTGCGGGCGGCCGATGCGGCCGATGGCGATCAGTCCGCGATCTCCAGACCCATGCGGCGGTCGATACGGGCAGCGGCAGCCCCCAGCGCCAGCCGCAGCGAGCGGGCGGTGCGGCCCTGCTTACCGATGACGTGGCCCATGTCGTCGGGATGCGTGCGCAGTTCGAGCTCGCCGCCGTCACCGGCATCGAGCACCTCGACCGAGACCGCTTCGGGATGATCGACAAGTCCCTTGGCCATGTACGTGACCAGGTCACGCAGCTTGAAGTCGTGCTCGTCGGGATCGCGCGGTTCGTGCGCAGCCGCCTCGCGCGGCATCCCGATCACTTCGATGTCGGTGCGGGGCGCGGGGCGATCGGCACGGACGATAATCGCAGCCCGCTCAAGAGCATCAGCGTCATCGACAGGCCCCACAGGAGCAGCGTCGGCCCCGCCTGATTGAGGTGCATTGTACTTATTCCGGCGACGCACAGGGCGGCCCCAGTGACCCACATCAGCACCACGGTTCGGATCGGACATTTGAGTACGCTCGCAAGTCGGTGGTTGGTGTGATCCCGCCCGCCCTGGGAGACCGGGCGGCCATCGCGCATGCGCGTGAGGACCACGAAGATCATGTCGAACGCCGGGTACGCCAGCATGAGAGGCGCTCCGGCGCGGCCCCACCCTGGAGCCGCTCCCTGCATGGTCATGAGTGCGGAAGCGCCGAGACTATACCCCAAGACCAGACTGCCTGCGTCCCCCAGGAAGATGCGGGCTTTGGGGAAGTTATGGGGCAGGAACCCGAGGCAGGCCCCGGCGAGCGCCAACTGGGCGGCCGCGACCCCATTGGCTCCCCGTTCCATGGACGTCCAGGCGAAGCCGGTCAGCGCGATGGCGGCCAACCCGCCGACCATGCCGTTCATGTTGTCGAGGAAGTTGACCGCGTTCATGAGCGCGATCATGGCCACCATGGTGATGGCGGCTTCGATCCCGAGCGGCAACCCCAGATCGGGCACCAGCCCGGTGGCGATCAACACGCTGGCGGCCGCCGCCTGACCGAGCATCTTGACCCCCGGCTGCATGCCGAAGCGGTCATCCCACAGCCCGACCAGCAGGATGAGTGCGGCCCCCGCGAGCAGATACCAAGCTTCCCAGTCGGCCGGCGAGTGCGGCATGCGCACGAGCGTCACGGCCCAGCCCGCGACCGCGCACACGAACACGATGGCCCCACCCAGCACGGCGGTGGCGTTGGTGTGCAGCTTGCGGGCCTCGGGGTGGTCGAGCCAGCCGATCGCCCAGGCCAAGCGGATGCCGAGCGGCATGACGGCCCACGACAACACCGCAGCAACCGCCATCGCGACGAAGGGGATCGGCGACATTCGGCGCGGGGGATCGGAGACGAAGCAGCCGGCAGCCTGGCTGCTAGGCGGCCGACACCTCGATCGGACAGGAGATTCCCATGCGCTCACAATGATCGCGGATGGTGATCTCGAGCAGACGGTCGAGGCTGACCTGCGGACGGTAGCCCACGAAGCGGCGGATCTTCTGCAGATCCGGCACGCGCCGCCGCATGTCCTCGAACGACTGGCCGTAGACCTGCTCGTAGGGCAGCAGTTCGATGGGCGAATCGCTCTGGCACAGCCGCTTGATGCGCTTGGCCAGCTCGAGCACCGAGACTTCCTCGTCCGAGCCGGCGTTGAACACCTGGCCCTCGGCCTCGGGCTTGTCCGCGAGCAGCGTCATGGCGCGCACCACATCGGAGACCGCGCTGAAGCAGCGCGACTGCTGGCCGTCGCCGTAGACATGAATGGGATCCCCGACCAGGGCGCGCTGTACCATGCTGGGGATGACCATGCCGTAAGCGCTCGACTGGCGCGGGCCACAGGTGTTGAAGCAGCGCACGATGACCACCGGCAGCTGGTGCTGCTGGTAGTACGCCTGCGCCAGGCACTCGTCGACGGCCTTGCCGCATGCATAGGACCAGCGCAGCTTGTGGGTGGGGCCGATCAGCCGGTCGTCATCTTCGGAGAACGGCACCGAGACGCCCTTGCCGTACACCTCGCTCGACGAGGTCAGGATGACCTTGCGGCGGTGGGCCTGTGCGGCTTCCAGAACGACTTCGGTCCCGCGGATGTTGGTGAGCAGGGAGCGAAGCGGGTTCTCGAGCACGTACTTGACGCCGACCGCAGCGGCCAGATGGAAGACGCGGTCACACTGGGCGACGAGCCCGTGCACCAGCGCGGTATCCATGACGCTGCCTTCGAGGAAGCGGAAGCGGGCGTGCCGAGCGAATCCGGCAATGTTTTCCACTCGCCCGGTGGACAGGTCGTCCAGGGCCCACACTTCATGACCCCGCTGGAGGAGATCCTCCGCGAGATGGGACCCGATGAAGCCGGCACCTCCTGTGACCAGGATCCTCATGATTTCCCTCGCGAGACGTTCAGCCGAGATCTCCTTCCCCGGTATGTCGTCGGGTCCCCGTCCTTGATGTCGGGACTCGGTGCGACAGCGCAGGTTATAGGCGTTGAAGCGGCCCCGTCAACTGAGAATGCAGGCAAACTTGTCGGGGGCCGGAGCCGGCATGAAATGGGGCCTGGTGGCATCCGGTGCCGGGCCACAGGCACTTACACCAGATCAGCCGCGATCGCTCCCGGAAGTCGGGGCCGGCCCCCGCCCATGCGGCCGGTCGGCGGCAACCCGAAGGGCCTCGGCATACAGGCCGTCCATGCGGTGCATCATGGCCTCGGTGGTGAAGAGCCGGCGCACGCGCTCCCGCCCGGCCTGGCCCATCGACTCCCGGAGCGCCGGGTCCGCGAGCAACTGCTTCACCCCTGAGACCAGGGCGGACGCATCGCGCGGCGGCACCACCAGTCCGGTCACACCGTGCTGGTTCACGAACGACGTGCCCGTGCCGAGTTCGGTGCAGATCGCCGGCAACCCGGCAGCCATGTACTCGACCATGGCGAGACCGAACGCCTCGGTCGGCGCGCTCGAAGGCAGCAGGCCGATGCTCGCCCCGGCCAGATGGTCCTTCAGGACCTCGTCGCTGACGGCGCCCGCGAACGTGACCTTGCCGTGCAGGCCGAGCCGGGTGGTCTGGGACTTGAGTGCCGCCTCCTGCGCACCGTCGCCCACGATCACCAACGGGACGTCGACCTGGAGCATGGCATCGAGCAGGTGATGCAGCCCTTTATAGTGCCGTAGCCGGCCCACGAACAGCAGATACGAACCGCCGTAGCGCTCACGCAATGCGCGTGCGCCAGGCCGACCGCGGTCGAGTTCCAGCAACTCGCCGGCTTCGATGCCGAGTGGCACCACCCGGAAACGGTCGCGGAAGGGCGCCAGCATCGAATCCACACGCTCGAGCGCTTGCGGCGCGATCGCGTGCAACACATCCGCGCGACGGAACAGCGCGTGCACGAGCGGCCGGTAAGCGGGGATCAGGACCCGCTGACGGGTGATGTCGCAATAGTACGTGAACACCAGCGCGCCGCGCGGTTGCGCCCAGTGGAACGCCACCTCGCCAAGCGGGTTGGGGCTATGCAGGTGCCAGAGATCCGCGCGCAATGCATCGAGGGCCGCGGGAAAATCCGGGCACAGTGGTGAGGACAGCGCGCGGCCCCATTCGCGCACGCGGATGACGCGCACTCCGTCGACGATCTCCTCGTGGGTCCCGGCACCCGCACCGGCAGCGACGAGCACGGTGACGTCATGCCCCGCAGCGACCTGCCAGTAGGCCATGCGATGGATCGTCTGCTCGATGCCACCCCGGACGGGTGGAAAGTAGTCCTTGTAGACATGCACGATCTTCATGCCGGCCGTGTCCCACGTTCCGACAACCGCACCGTGGCGATGCCCAGCCCGACGATGACCCACACGAAGGTACGCGTGATGTAGTCGTAGAACAGATTCGCGACCAGGATCGCGGCCAGGCTCGCGAACAGGCCGACGCGGACGCGGTCGAGCGAGGGGTCCTGCACGCGTGCGCGGAAAAGCCGGTTCATGACCAGCCACCAGATGCCGAGGAACGCCAGCCCGCCCGGGAGGCCCGACTCGGCGAAGTACGACAGCGGCGCGCAGTGGGTCATCATCTTCTCGTACCAGGCATCCTGTTCCACAGCGTAGTACAACCCGAAGTTACCCAGCCCGACGCCGCTGAGTGGATAACGGGCCAGGAGTTGTAAACCGTAGACGAAGACATCCAGGTGCTGCCTGTTCGACGTATCGCTGGTGTCCCCCATGCCCGCAAATCGCGTCGAGAGCAGCGTGGGGTCGACGCCGAGCGCGACCGCCACGGCCACGACCACGACCAGCATGGCCGCAATGCCCAGCCACAACTTCGGCCTCCCCAATCCGCGTGACTTCCCCGCGAGCACGATGCCACCGCCCACCAGAAGCCCCAGCACACCACTGCGCGACTGAGTCAGCAACAGACAGGCGCCCATGATGAGCAGCGCCGCCCCTTCGACACCCGCTCGCAGCTTGCGCCCCGCTTCGGCATGACGCTCGCGCAGCGCCAGCATCAGCGTCATGCTGGCGGCGAGGAAGCCGCCCAGGATGTTCGGATCGTTGAACATCGAGTTGGCGCGGAACACGTCACCGATGCGGCGGCGAACGGGTGAGCCGATGCCGATGAACAGGTCCGGGTTCGAGTACGGCTTCATGAAACGGAGTGTGGTGTCAAAGCCCGCCACGACTCCGACCATCTGGATGATGCCGTAGAGCGCATACAGCGTCGCCACGACTTCCCAGATCGTGAGCGAGCGCTCGAGCCGACGACGTGAATCGACCGTCAGCACCACTGCGATGAACGTGACAGCCACCATCGCGATCAGCACCACGCGCACCAGCACGCGCGACGGCGCCATGGCGTAGGGCAACGACAGCAGTCCGGTGAACCCCCACGCCGCGAATGCCAGCAACATCCGGCGCTCGGGGGGCCAGGCCGGCCGCGCAAGCCAGGTGCTGAATGCCAAGCCGGCGGCGATCCCGAGCACGATGTACTCGGGGAACAGCGTGAAGAATCCGAGGTAGAAGTTGATCTTCACGTTGCCCATGAACACGATGAGCAGCGCGGTGATCAAGAACGGCCAGTGCGCCAGCCCGAGCACCAATCCGACCGTCAGCAATACCGCGGCGGTGGCGAGCGGCGACAACGAGCCCGCGAGGACGAGCGCGACGACGGCCAGTCCCGCAAGCGGCTCGAGCCAGCGAACCGAGCGCGGACCCCTGTCCCGCAGAAGCGCGGGCGCCACGCTGCTCATGCCGCAGCCGGCTCGGACTCGCGCCAGCGCGCGATCGCAAGCGAGACGGCCAGTGCGAGGAAGAACGCGGCACCCGCGATGAGCGTGCGTTTGGGTTGGCTCTTCCCGATCGGCACCTCCGCCCGATCGACGACGTCGACGCTGCCCATGGTCTTCAGCTCCAGCAGCCGGGCGCGCTCACGTTCCTCGGTCAAGACGAGCAGGATGCGCTCTTGGATCTTCGCGTTACGCAACAGCCGCGCGATCTCGGTGGTCGCAGGCGGAATCCGGCCGAGTTGGCGGTCGATCTGCCCGAGTTCTTCTCGGAGCTGCGTGAGGCGAGGGTTGGAGCCCGTACTGACGCGCTGCAAGGTGCCCAACTCGAGCTCGCGCTGCACCTTGGCGGCGAGCAGTTCGGCCGCTGCACCCGAAGCCGCGGCGGACTCCGTGCCGAACAGCGGCAGGCGAGAACGCGTCTGGTAGTTGCTGAGGGAGTCCTCGACCGAGACCAGCGTCCGCTGTGTCTCGGCCAGGCGCTGATCCATGAACTCACGGCGCAGCCGCGCGCTGGTGTTGGTATTGAGCCGCAGGAACAGGTCCAACTCCTGAGCGTAGGCATTGGACAGGTCCGCCGCCAGCTTGGGGTCGCGCTCGGTGACCGAGACCTTGATGAAGCCCTCATTCGAGAGCGACACGCCGGTGTGGGCCGTGAGCTTCCGGCCGGCCTTCTCGACATCCTTCTCGCGATAGACCTTGCGCAGCTCGAAGCGCTCGATGAGCAGCCGATTGACGCGTGTGCTACGCAACACACCCAAATAGGTGTCGGTCTGCCCTTGGGCATCGATGCCGAACGCGCGCGAAAGTGCGGCACCGCCCGCCGCACCCGACAGGAGCCCGCCCAGGTCGGCGCGGTCATTGGGCGGCATGAGAACGGTCGTGGCCGTATAGCGGTTGGGCACCAGAAGGCTGGCGAGGAACGTCACGACCGCCACGACAGCGGCTTGCACGAGCGCGCGCGAGGCGTGCCGGCGAACGAACGCCACGGGGCTCGGCAGGGAGGTCATCGGCATGGCCGGCGAGCGTACCGGAGGGTGTTCGGGAGGGTCAATCACCGCGCCCGCGGCGGTCCCGGTGGGTGTCGGTGGCCACGCCGCGCAGCACGCCCAGAGCGCGCGACGCGGACTCGGCGTAGTCGAACCGGGACGCTCGCGCACGCCCGGCGACCCGCAATCGCTCGCGCTCGGCGGGGTCACTGGCCAACATGCGGACGGCCGCTGCCCACGCCGACGGGTCGTGCGGCGCGATGTAGCGCACCGCGTCACCACCGGTCTCACGCAGCGCCGGAATGTCCGAGGCCAGCACCGGCAGGCCGCGTTCACCGGCTTCGACGATGGGCAAACCGAACCCCTCGTAGAGCGTCGGGAACACCAGTAACACGGCATGCGCATACAGCCACTCGAGTTCCGCGGCGCTGACCGCGCCGAGTTCGTGCACGTGTTCCCTGCGCGCGAGGCGGCCGAGCGAGGGGAAGCGCTGATCGATCGGCCCGGCCGCCACCAGCTCGAGCGGCGGCTCCTCCCCGAACGACTCCCAGGCGCGTGCCAGAGTCGTGAGGTTCTTGTGCGGACGGTTCGCACCCACGACGAGCGCGAACGGCCGCTCAGGCACACCTGCGGGCCGTCGGGCGGCCGTGGTCGTGTGTGGCGGCACGCCATTCGGGACTACATGCAGTTTGTGCGCGGGGATGCCGGCACGACGTACCAGGTCGGCGCGCGCGAACTCGCTCACCGTGAACAGCGCATCCGCTCCGCGTGCGTGCGCGAGCGCGAGCGCGAAACTCACACGCATCCCCCATGGCGAACCGGATTCGCGGGTCAGGTGCAGCGCGTCGTGCAGGGTCAGCACCACTGGCATGGGTGCACCCACCGGGCGCAGATAGAACGGACTCAGGTAGACATCGCCGCCCAGCTTGCGCAAGAGCGCACCGGTGCGGAACGGCGCTCGCCAACCCAGCGCGGGCTCGCGGGTCTCGGTCCACTCCGCGCGAGCGTGGCGCCGGATGCGGCCGAGATCGAAGCGCGAGCGCGTCCCGCCTGCGGGCCACAGCACCCGATAGCGCTCGTCACCGGGCTGTTCGAGCAGCGCGGCGAGCAAGCTGTAGGCATAGGTGCCGATGCCCGGGAAGTGATCGGACGCGTAACGCAGATCATAGACGACGTGCACGAGACTCAACGCCGCAGCGCGATGACGACCGTGGCCACCTGGCCCAGCACGAGGATCGTGTCGCGCAAGTATTGCCACGCCGGCACGTCCGAGCGCTCCGGCACCCACAGGAAGTCGCCGGCCAGCGGCACGTCGGTCTCGCGGGCCAGCAGCGTCTGGCCGCTGCTGGCCCGCGTGATGCGCACTTGCGAGTGCGCCGAACGCGTCGTGAAGCCACCACACGCCTTCACATACCACGACCACGGCTTTCCGGGCAGGTAGTCCACCACGCCGGGCCGGCGCACCTGGCCATCGACGCGGACCGAGCGCACGACGCGCGCCACGAGCACGCGATCGCCATTCATGAGCAACGGATCGTTCTCGCTGCCCGAGCGCAGGCGCCGCAGGTCGATCCGGAAGTCGGGCGTGAGTCCGGCGAGCCGGGTGCGGAACGTTTCGTATTCGGAGCCGGTCATCTCGCCACGTGACAGCCGCGACAGCCGGTCGAATTCGAGATCAGGCCCCTGCGCGGGCCGCGCCCGGAACAACAGCACCGAGGCGCTGTCAGCATCGGGCAGCATGCCGCCTGCGCTCGTGAGCACTCTCGACAGGCGGGTCGCACCCGAGCGGATCGGATAGCTCCCCGTGACCGTGACGCGGCCCTGGATCTCGACACGGTCGGTGGCGTGGAAGTCCGGTCGCGTATAAACGTGCAGCTCGTCGCCGTCCTGCATGAGCAGGCCGAGCCCCGCGGGGCCCACATCGGTGAGCGAAAGCCACAGGCTGTCGCGCATAGCGTCGTGCCAGCGCACGAGCAGCGCGTGCTCGCGGATCGCGCCTTCCCTGAAGCCGCCCGCCAACTGCAACAGCGTGCCCACGCTGTCGCCATCCGCGAGCTCATAGCGGCCCTCGCGGCCAACGCCGCCCCACGCGGCCAGGAACTGATTGGCGACCGGCACGTAGACGATGTCGCCATCCGAGAGCGAAGGCTCGTTCCGTCCCTCTCCCGCGAGCCGGAAACGATCCAGGTCGGCGATCCAGCGCTGGCCGTCCAGGGAGCGAACCTCGATGCGGCGGCGAGAGGACTGCGGCGTGAACAGTGTGTCGGGCAGGACGTCCGCGAGACGGTTCGCCGCTGTGGTCACGCGCGGCCCGGAGTAGCGCAACTCGCCGGTGAGGTAGATACGGAACGTGCGCGGTACGACGAGCTGGAACTCGACACCGACACCGCGCAGCGCCGAGCGCACGCGCGCGACGACCAACTGGCGGCCCTCGCTGAGCGTCAGGCCATTGAGCTTGAGCGCGCCCAACTCGGGCACGAACAACGTGCCCTCGGGCGTCACCACGAGGTTCGCTTGCCGCGAGATCGGACCGAACAGGGCGAGTCGAACGACATCCCCCGGGCCGAGTCGGTAGCGGTCCGGATCGATCGCGCCCGCGAGCGGCACCGGAGTGCCGAGGCGCGGTTCGCGGGCATCCTCGCCCGGTGCCTGTTGTGCTCCGGCGCACGCCGGGACCAGCAAACTCCAAAGCGCGAGCAGCAGCAGTCCGCTCCATGCGCGCGCCACGATGCGCATGCCGGTCATCCGCCGGCCACTCGCGTCACCGCGCAGCACGAGTCCGCCGCCCGGCGACGGTGATCAGGATGGTACCCATCGTGTGATAGCCGTAGCAATCGTCGAGGCTCGTGACTGGCTTGGCTTCGGCCCACACCGTTCCACTGCTCATCGAAACTCTCCTTGAACATGGGGCGACCCAGCGCCGTCCCGCCACTCGCGGGCGCGGACGATCACGACATGGAGCGAAATCGCGCTGGGGACCGAGCCGGACCCGGCGAGCCCGAGAATATAGCGTCGGCCGGGGCGCGCGACTACTCCCCCCACAGCACGCGGTCCCGAGGGGTCAGCGAGCGAACGCCGCGCGCAGCCGGGCACGCGGCAGGAAGTCGGTCGCGAACAGCAGCGCCAGTACCGCCAGGGCGGGAGTCGCGCCCGCGACCACAGCCCAGACCCACGCCTGAAGCCCCGCGGCGGCGGGCAGGTGCAGCGCGAACTGGCGGCCCGGCAGTACGACCAGCGCCAGTACGACCAGCGGTTGCAGCGTGGGCTGCAGGAACGCCGAGCCCAGCCCCCAGCGGGTCATGCGTGCGAAGCGCAGAATGAGCCACGCGCTCGCCACCACGTTCGCGATGAAGGTCGAGACGACTGCACCCATGAGCCCATAGCGCGGGACGAGCACGAGCCCGAGCATGAAGTGCACGGCCAGCCCCAAGGCCGAGAACTCGGCCTCATAGCGCGTGCGGCCCATCGCGCGTGCCAGCACGGTACTCGTGCCAGTCGTCATGGCCACGACCATCGCGAGCGTCAGTCCGACCACGCACAGGTCTGCGCCGGGAGGAGGCGTGCCGAGCCAGGCGATGAGCAGCCGAGGCGCACCCGCCATCGCGCCCGCCGCGATGGCAGCAGTGATCGCCATCACCCAACGCCCGGTGCGGTCGTAGGCCATGCGCAGCGCGTCGGCGTCACCGGTGGCATGCAGCGCCGAGACTGCGGGCATGAGTGCGACCAGCACCTGCTGCGGAATCGAGCCCAGTACCATCGCGACGCGCAGGCCGAGTTCGTAGGGCGACACCAGCGCGAGCGCGACGTAGCGCGCCAGGAACAACTTGTCGACCTGCTGGTGCGCCACACCCAGGATGTTCGCCAATTGGAGCGGCCCACCGAACGCCATGGTCTCGCGAAATCGGCCGAGTGCCCGCGCTGGCGTACTCCAGGCGAAGCCGCGCGCGCCGAGGCGCAGCAGCAACAGACCCACGAGCGTACCGACGACCGAACCACCGATCGCGAAGTGCAGCACGCCGAGCAAGCCCCAGCCCTGTTCGAGTGCCCACAGCGCCCCACTGACCTGCACCACGACCGACGAGAACGTCACGCCATTGGCGAGATCGAACCGCCCCCAGCCCTGCAGCGACGTGATGGTGACCATGGCCGTGCCCATGCAGGCGAACGCCAGCGGCGCGAGCATGAATGCCGCCCCGGCCTCGGCTCGGTGCGCAGCACTGATGTGCAGCAGGTCGAGCGCGAACTCGCGCAGGAATGGCGTGACCGCCAGCCACAGCGCACCCAGCATGAGATAGCCGAGCAGGCCCATGAGCGCGAACTCGCCGGCCTCGCGGCCGTCCCCGCGTGCACGTGCCGCGGCCACGTGGCGCATGGTGCCCTGCGTGAAGCCCAGATCGAGTGCCGACAGGTAGCCCGTGAGCGCGAAGAACAACGACCAGAGCGCAAAGCCCTCGGCCCCGAGCCCGCGAAGCAGGGCGGGCACCAGCAGCGTCCACACCCCGAGCGACAGAGCGCGACCGATCGCGGCCTGGCCGGTGTCGGCGAGCAGCTGGCGAGCGAAACTCTTCACCGGTGCCGGATGCCCGAGCGGATCGGGCTCAGTCAATCCGGCACGCGGGGGCGTGGGGCGCCACTTCGGTGTCCCTCGTCCAGTCGACGGGAGCACGGGCGCCGATCACGAGCGGACGGGGCATGAACCAATCCTCCGGCAGGGCTCCGCGGGCGGACGGCCCGCGGGCACCCGGCGTGCGGGAGATGATGTGAGGCGCGAAAGCGATCCGCACACCAGGAACGGACCAGTGCCGCCGCGAGGCCGCGACTGACGAGGCAGCTGTCTGGAGCGCCCGAAGATAGGCAGCACGCGAAACAGGGTCAACTGATGGGCGCTCCGCCGTCGCGGGGGGCTACGGCGGCATCCGGTCGGGCCATGCCGTCCCTGCCCCCGGACCACGCGAACTGCACGGGGCTGGATTGCAGAACGCCTGCCTTCATGACGAACCCGCCATCGCTCGTATGATTTAACACCGCCACACCGGTTCATAGTTCGCGCCAAGCCGCTGCAGGCTTAGCCTTGACAGGCCGATAGTTGATGGCATGAGCGCGTGGAGCAAGCCCCGGATCCCCCACTGGAATCCACGCCGATCGAGACGCCGGTCACCGAACGGAGCCATTCTCTCCATGGTCCATCGCCTGCACCACGATCCCACTCGCGGAATCCTCGCCACGCTGATGCTCACTGCGCTCGTCGCGGTGGCTGGCTCGGTGCTGCTCCCGGCGCGTGCGAACGGCCGGCTGCGCGAGCCCACTGACGTCGTGATCGTGAACGAAGCTCCGCCCTCGATCTCGGTTGACGACGGAGCGCTGAGCGAGGGGGACAGCGGGATCAATAACATGATGTTCACGCTGCGATTGTCAGCGCCGTCGACCGGCGTCGTCACGATCGAGGTCCGGATGCTCGATGGCACGGCCACGCTAGCGGACCAGGACTACTTGCCGTTCCAGTTCAAGATCGTATTCGCGCCCGGCTCCACGGCGGAGTCGCTCGCAGTCGCCGTGCGTGGCGACCGCAAGATCGAGTTCGACGAGCGGTTCGTGCTGCGGCTGTCGCAACCCATGAACGCCGCGCTCGCCGACAGCGAGGCTACAGGTGTCATCGTCAACGATGACCAACCGGTGATCGCGGTCAGCGACACGAGCATGGCCGAGGGCGATAACGGCGTGTCCGCGCTGACGTTCCGCGTGCGCCTGACGCCGGCCCCCCTCGCACCCGTCGTGTTCCACTACGCAACCCAGGACGGCACGGCCGAGGCTGTCGGGGGCGACTACCTGCCGGTCTCCGGCGACACGTTATTCGAGACCGGCCAGGACCAAGTCGTGATCACCATCCCGGTACTGGGTGACGCGCTGCTCGAGGGCAACGAGCGCTTCACGCTGCGCATCACGTCGGTGACGGGTGCCACACCAGTCGAGTGCTCCGCGATCGGCACGCTGGCGAACGACGAGCGCGCGACGTTCGCAAGCGTGACCGTCCCAGTCGCGATGTTCGGCTCGGGCACGCTGCCGCCAGCCTTCGGCGACGCAGACGGTGACGGTCTCCCCGATCTGCCCATGTACCTCAACAACGGCAGCACGTACATCGAGATGCCGGGAGTCCGGGCTCAACTCGGCAACGGCAACTACCACGGCGCCTCCTGGTGCGACTACGACCGCGATGGCGACATGGATTTCGTGATCATGCCGTACGGGGGCGCAGAAAGTAGTTACAACCGCATTCACTTGTTCGAGAACCGGCCGGGCGGATTCGTGGATGTCGCGCCATCGTTGGGCATGGATGTCATGGGTTTCGGTGAGACGCCGGCATGGGGCGACTTCAACGCGGACGGTTGGCCGGACCTGTTCCTGCCGTTCTATTCGCATGTCGCGCCGTTCCGCAGCTACTTCTACCTGAACCTGGGGGGCGGGCAGTTCAAGGAGTGCGCCGACTCCGCGGGTGTCGCACTCCGGGAGATCTCGATCTATTGGCGCCCCGAAGGTGTCGCCGTCGCGGACTGGAACGGCGACGGCACACTCGACCTGTACTGCGCCAATCACCTGTTCATGAACGATGGCGACGCGCACTTCACCGACATCCGCCCCCAGACCGGGCTGCCGCCGCTATTCGACGAGGGTTGCCAGTTCGTCGACTACGACGACGACGGCGACCTGGACCTGTACGTGCGCACGGCCTATGGCCCGACGCTGTATCGCAACGATGCGCAGCAATATGTCGACGTCACCGCGTCGCTCGGCATCGGGCCAGTCGATTGGGAGTGGGGCGATCGCTGGGCGGACCTCGACAGCGACGGCGACGTGGACCTCCTGTACTTCCCGCCCTTTGCGGTGGCGCGTCTCATGTTGAACCGCGGCGACGGCACGTTCCGCGAGGACTCCAGCTTCACGGGCACCCTGAGCGGGTATGATTTGAGTTCATTCGCTGACATCGATGGTGACGGCGACCTGGACATAGGGGTCGGCGCTTACGGTCGGCGGTTCGCGCGCAACCTCACGAATCAGTTGCCGCGTGATCGCAAGCCATTCCTGAGGGTGCGCGTCGAGGACAACGACGGCAGGTTGACGCAGTACGGCGCCACAGTGCGCCTGCGTTCGCTCGACGACCCGAGCCACCCGGTGCAGACGCGCATCGTCGATGGCGGCTCGGGCTATCTGGGGCAGGACGAGTACACGTTGACGTTCGGCGGTGTCGGGAGTGGCTCCTATGACCTCGAGGTCTCGTTCCCGACCAAACCCGGCATCCCGCTCGTGGTGGGTCCGGAGCAGAACTCCGCGCTCGCAGCGATCCGCCCCGGGAGCAGTGGCGTGAACCTGCTCGTGGTGCGGCCGAATGGCCAGGTCGTGTCCAGCGGCGTCGCGGTCGGGCCGAGCGCAGCCTCGTCCGTCACAGCCACCGCCGCTGTGCTGCCCGCACCTCCAGCCACAGCACCCGCACCGTGGTCAGCGTCGCCCAACCCCGCGCGAGGGACCTCGGCGATCCGCTTCGCCCTACCCGGCGTCGGCAACGTCACGCTCACACTCCACGACCTGTCGGGCCGTACCGTGCGCATGCTGTTCGGCGGCGACAACGTGGGACCGTCCGAACTCGCGTGGGACCTGCTTGACGACGCGGGGCAAAAGGTGCCGCCCGGGATCTACTTCGCGCGCTTCGCGCGTGATCGCGGCGAGAGCGACACGAAGCGGGTGGTCGTCCTGCCCTGACCCGCGGCGGTGAGGCGGGCTTAGCGACGCACCGCCACGAGGAAGGTGGCGACCTGTGCGACGACGAGCAGAAGCGACTGCGAGTTCTGCCAAACGGTGCTCTCAGGGCGTTCCGGTACCCACACCAGGTCGCCGGGCTGGAGCGATTCGACGTCCTTCGCGAGCATCGTCTGCCCAGTCACCGCGCGCTTGATGCGCACTTTGCCACGCTGGGCGCGCTCGGAGAACCCGCCCGCGAGCCGTACGTAGTCGGAAGCCGATCGGCCGGCAACAAAGCGCATGATTCCAGGCAGCCGGACTTCACCCTCGACACGGATCGATGCGCCGACCGGGTCGACACGGACCATATCCCCGGGCCGAAGCGTGAGGTCCAGATCTCCGCCGGGAGTGACGCGATCCCAGTCGACCTGGAACTCCCCGCGGGTCGCTGCAACGCGGGCACGCACCGCCTCGTATTCCGACGTCGTCATGTCATTGCGACCGAGCTGCGCCAGTCGCTCAGTTGCAGGATCGGACCCGACCGGCTGTGGACTGGAGCGGAACACGCGCAGCGCTCCGCGATCCGCCAAGGGCGAGAATCCGCCTGCGGCTGCCACCAGGTCCGACAGCCGAGTCAGTCCCGGCAGCATCGGGTAGGCTCCCGGGCGCTGGATCTCGCCCATGATGCGGACCTGTTCCAAGAAGTGGTAGCGCGGCTGGAAGTACACATACGCGTGGTCCCCGGCACGGAGCGGCAGGTCGAAGCGATGCGCCAGCACATCGGCCACGCTGAATGACAGCGAATCTGTGTGCGTGGCGTCGATGAAGCGCACGAGGACGGCCTGATCGATGGACTCCGCCACCGGTCCACCAGCCAGCGTCAGCAGCGTGCTGAGGCTGTCTTGGGGCGCCAGCTCGTAGGGCCCGGCACGGCCCACCGCGCCGTCGATCGAGACCCCGCCCGCGAGCCGTGGCACGAACAAGATGTCGCCCTCGCGCAACATCGGGTCGCGGTCGATCCAGCCCGTGAGCCGAAAGCGCGTCAGGTCAACACGCATGACCGAATCACCTTGCGGCGTTCGGCGGCGAATCTCGATGTTGCGGCGCGAGGCGAACGAGTTGAACAACCCTTCCACCAGCACTTCGCTGGCCCGACTCGCGGCCGAGACCTCGAGTGCGCCGGGCCGGGCTGTCTCGCCCACCAGGTAGACCAGCAGAGTGCGCGGTCGCAGCAATCGCAAGTCGATGGCGACGCCACGGTACTCGACGGAGATGCGTTGCAGTACCGCCCGCCGGGTCTCGGCCAGCGTCATCCCGGTCACCGCGATCGCACCCACACTGGGTACATAGAGCATGCCTTCGGGCAGGACCATCGCGTCCCATGAGCGCGTCACGCCGCCGCTCAGGTTGATCTGCAGGAGGTCACCCGGGCCGACCACATATTCCGTCGGGTCGATCGGCCGGCTCATCGGAGGTGCGGCCGCACCCGTCGGAGTGAGTACCGTCCGCCCCGCGCCGGACGAACCGAGCAGGTCGATGACGCTGCCACCCTGCGCGTGCGCGCTGGTCGCCACGAGCAGCAATGCTGCCAGCCCCGCACGGGCCCGCCGCATGAAGTTCACGCCTTCACCTCGCCAAGCACCTTGCGCTGGCCGTACATGCGCTCGTAGTAGGTACGGAACTCGCCGCTCTTGATGGCCTGCCACCAAGGCTTGTTGGCCTGGAACCATTCCACAGTCTGGCGGATGCCCTGCTCGAACGGGATCGCCGGCTGCCAGCCCGTGACACGCGTCAGCTTGCTCGAATCGACGGCGTAGCGCCGGTCGTGACCGGGGCGGTCTTCCACGTAGCGCACCAGCGTCCCGGGCTTGCCGAGCAGCTTGAGCAGGGTGCTCGTGATGGTGAGCACATCGAGCTCGTGTTGCGCGCCGATGTTGAACGTCTCCCCTTCGATGCCCGGAAACGTCGACAACAGGAGCAGCGCATCGCAGTGATCGTCGACGTGCAGCCAATCGCGGGTGTTCTTGCCGTTTCCGTAAACCGGCAGGGATTGGTCCTCGATCGCATTGGTGATGAACAGCGGCACCAGCTTCTCCGGGTACTGGCGCGGGCCGTAGTTGTTGGAACAGCGCGACACCACCACCGGCAGTCCGTACGTGCACCAGTAGGCATAAGCCAGGCGGTCGCCGCCGGCCTTGCTGGCGGCGTACGGCGAACGGGGGTTCAACGGCCAGTCCTCGGTCGAGTGCCCGACGAGCACTTCGCCATAGACCTCATCGGTGCTGACCTGCACGAAGCGCTTCACGCCGACGCGGCGTGCTTCCTCGGCCAGCACGAACACGCCGTAGACGTCCGTCTGGATGAAGTCGCCCGGGGTCTCGATGCTGCGGTCGACATGGGACTCGGCCGCGAAGTTC
>JANNWR010000029.1:0-8871 GCA_031408715.1 bacterium | reverse complement strand
GGTTCGATCGAGGTGTGGAAGAGCAATGACGCCACCACCCCGACGTTCACGCGCGTGGACTCCATCACCACCGCGGGTGGTTTCGTTCTCGGGGAAGTCACCGGGATGGCGCGTTCCGACATGGACGGCGACGGCGACAAGGATCTCATCGTGACGACCCGTACGAGCGACTTTAACGGTCAGGTCGTGGTGTTCGAGTTCGTCTCGAAGGCCAACGGCAGCCGTCTCGTCCAACGTTCCATGTGGTCGTCGACGGGCGATGCGTTCACGTCACTGGCCTGCTTCGATGCCGATGGCGATGGGGACAACGACATCGTGGTCGGCAGCCAGCGCACCACGAACTCCGGCAACCTCTACCAGGTCCAGAACCGCGGCGGATTCGACCTGCGCTACAACTACCGACAGGTCGCCGCGCCCGGCATCCCGCTCAGCCTGACGGCGACGGACCTCGGCGCGAACGCCTCGCGTAGTGACCTGGCCATGGGCTATCGCACCACGGCCGCGGGTTTCGGCGGCGGTGTGCGCGTCTACTACATGGACCTCGGCCTGCTGCCCGCGTCGGGTGTCGACCCGTCCAATGCGACGGTGGTGAACATGGTGCCGGCACTGGCGTCGGCGAACTTCAACTATGGCCTCAACACCACGGCGCCGCCGTCGCCGTACCTCAACGACCTCGCCGCAGGCGTGAAGATCACCTCCACGACCGGTGCGCTGGTTGTGTTCGTCCGCTGATCGGAGCCAGGCCATGAATGGAATCACCCCAGCCAAGTCCGAACGAGGGATCGCGCTCGTCGTCGCCATGCTGGTCCTGCTCGTGATGTCCGTTGTCGCCGTGGTGCTCATTTCGAGCGTCATGATGAACCGCGGACTCACGGGCAATGACCAGAGCATGCGCCGTGCCCTCAACATCGCCGAGGCCGGCGTGGGTGAGGGCATGGCGCGCATCAAGAGCCTCGATGTCACCATGTCAGAAGCCAACCCGAACTCGGTGTGCCAGGTGTTCAACGTGCTCAATGGTAATGTGCCGGCGCTGGGCTCGGATTCCACTGGGCTGGCGACTGGCCAGACCGCAGGGTCGTACATGGAGTACACCACGACCGCCCGTAGTTCGGATGCCCTCACGATTCATTGGAAGAAGAACGCGGCAGGAACGGCGATCATGCGGTATGACGCTTCGCACGTCCCGATGGTCAACGACGTGACCGGGCTGCCGATCTATGTGATCGAGGCGACCGGTCGCGTGGGCAACGCCCGACGCAAGGTCATGGTCGAGTGCATCCAGAAGCCGTACACGGCGAACTGTCGTGCGGCTCTGGCCGCGAACGTGCCGATCCAATTCGTGGGCAATGCGTTCACCTGCGGGTACAACCACTCGGCCGACACCCCTTATGACGACGGCAGTAACGGCCGTGGCGTGGTGGACGACGCCACGCATTGCATCGGCAACGAAGTCTCAGGGCCGTTGCCGGGCGCGTGGAGCACCGGCACCATCAACGGTGGCGGTGCGTCCGGGGCCGCGGGGTCGCCCACGGACGTCGCGCAGAACCAGACGGGTTTCTACGGTGGTCCGTGGGAAGCCTTCGGGATGACACAGAGCGATTGGTGGGCATGGATCGGTGCCCCACGCTCCAGTCTGACCAGCTACAACGGCATCTTCTACATCGACAACAATTCCACGACTCAGGATGCCTCCATCACCTATGCCCTGCACAGCGTGGACGGAGAGGGCATGCTGTACGTGGACGGCAACCTGCGCTGTAATGCCGGCTTCCACTGGAAGGGCCTCCTCTACGTGGAAGGCGACTTCGACATCAATGGTCAGGCATGGATCCTGGGTGGCGTCATCGTGAAGGGCCAGACGCTCATCCGCGCCAACGGTGGCATGACGATCCTGTACTCCAGCGAGGCCATTTCGCAGAAGCTGGCCCGGTACGGCGGCCAGTTCGTGACGCTGAGCTGGCGCGAGATTTAGCCCAGCGCTCGCCAGCACCCTGCATTCCGCGCCCCCGGACGGGTTTCCCGTTCGGGGGCGTCGTTGTATCCTCGGGCGCCTCGCCGTGCGCCGTACGAGCGCCGCGGCCGTCACCCGCTCCGAGGAGCCTCAAGATCGTGTGGAATCGCATTGAAGACAAGGTGTTGCGCGGCGAGCGCCTGAGCAGTGACGAAGGCGTCTACCTGCTCACGGACGCTCCGCTCGTGGAACTGGGCTCGCTCGCGAACGAGATGCGCATGCGCAAGACCGATCCGCGCATCGTCACGTACGTGATCGACACCAATCCCAACTACACCAATTGGTGTACGGTCGACTGCCACTTCTGCGCGTTCTACCGCAAACCCGGCAAGCCAGCCGCCGACGGCTACACGCACGACGTCGAAGGCGTGATGGCCATGATGGAGGCTGCTCGGAAGGTCGGGGCGACCACCGTGTTGCTTCAGGGCGGGCTCAATCCCGAGATCCCATGGTCGTTCTATACGTCGATCATCCGCGAGTCGCGGCAGCGCTATCCCGAGATCACGCCGCACTTCTTCTCGGCACCCGAGATCCATCAGATGATGGATGTGAGCGGACTGAGCATGGAGGGCGTGCTGCAGGCGCTCTACGCCGCCGGCCAGCGCACGCTGCCGGGCGGCGGTGCCGAGATACTGGCGACACGCGTGCGTAAGCGCATCTCGGTCAAGAAGGGCGGCCCCGAGACCTGGCTGGACGTGCACCGCATGGCGCACAAGGTCGGCATGCGCTCGACCGCGACCATGATGTACGGCCACGTCGAGACTCCGGCCGAGGTCATCGAGCATCTGGACTACGTGCGCGCGCTACAGGACGACACGCACGGTTTCACCGCGTTCGTGCCGTGGAGCTACAAGCGCGGCAACACGCCCATGGAGTCCAAGGTGCCATTCATCGCTGGCGCCAGCATGTATTTCCGCATGCTCGCGGTGAGCCGGCTGTATCTCGACAACTTCGAGCACATCCAGGCGTCGTGGTTCAGTGAGGGCAAGAAGACCGGACAGATCTCACTGCACTATGGCGCGGACGACTTCGGTGGCACGCTGTTCGAGGAGAACGTGCATCTGGCCACCGGGCATGTGAACAAGACCACGGTCGCCGAGATCGAGACGCTCATCCGCGAGTCGGGCTTCACGCCGGCGCAGCGCACGACGTTGTACGACATCCTCAAGGTCGCCGACGGTCCCGAAGCGCTCGAGCACCTGAGTGACGAAGTGCCGTTGTTCATCGAGAGCCTGCGCGAGCTGCCGGCCGAGTACCCCGTTCAACTCGAGGGTGAGGAGCCGGGCGGGACACTGGTCATGCCGCGCTGATTCGGACGCGGTTGCGGTGAAGCATGGACCGTTCGTCCCGGAGTCCGTGGCTGCGCTGGTGTAGCCGGCGCTGCGCGCGCTCAGTCACCGGTCACCTGCCCGGTGGCATTCATGCGCACGACCCGAGAGTGGCCGTCCTTCTGTAGCGTGAAGACCTTCGACTGGGTGAGACCGAAGGAGTAGAAGCGCGCGGTGTCGCTCGCGGCGCTGAAGCGAACCCCTGGTTCGAGCGACCGCGTCAGCACCGTGCTGGCAGGCGTCACCGACACGATGGAGTAGCCGGTCGCCGTGCTGCGGAACTCGTAGCTGCGCCGCTGGGCGGAAGCGAGAGAGCGGGCATAACGGAGGTCCCCGGCCACCGTGTTGGTGGAGCCGGCGAGCCTGTTGGAGATGATGAATCGCGACATCGGCGGCACGGCGACCAGCATGATGACGCCGAGGATGCCGACGATGATGATCAACTCGAGCAGGGTGAATCCGTGGCGATCGGAGTGGTGCATGATGGTGGATGACTCCAGGCGAGGGTCCCGCTCCCGCGTATCTCGAATCGTGCCAAGCCCACATGGTTCGCGATGACCGGTCCACCCGGCGGCGTTCCAGGCGCCACAACCCGATATCAGTACAGGTGGTTAGGATGACGCCGGTAACACGTCCACCCGGTCTGCTCTCGCGGGTGAGGACGTCCGCGCCAAGTGCAGACTGCAAGCTGCAGGGACGATGCGAATGGCATCTCGCCTTGAAGCGTGCCTTTCCTGGCGACCCAGACAGCAAGTGGGTGAGATGCCCCAGCGTGCGGGCCCGCCCGCCCGTCCAGACGCTCCGCCACTGTGCCGGAACGAGTGGGAACTCGTGAAATTCCAATGAATTAGCAGGGGCCATCGCCCCGTGCTCTGGCTCGCTCCGTGCACTAGCAACTGAAGGGATGGCACTTCGCTGGGCCGGCCCATGCCGGTTCATGCAGCTGATTCCGCCCGGGACTCTCTCCCGGGTCCCACGGAGTTCCCTGTGACCCGCAGCTTCCCGTCCGCATTCCGGCGCGTGGCTCTCATCGCGCTGTTCTCGCTCGGCCCGGCGCCGGCGTACGCGCGTGTGCCCGATCCGGGCACGTGCGCGCCGCCTCGGACGCTGGTGGCGATGCTTCCGCTCGCGGATCGTACCGACCGTACGTGGCAGGCGTGGACCGGCGAGAACCCGGCGCTTCGGGTGGCCCAGTGCTTCGCCGATTCCCTGGAGAACGGACTGGGCCGAGCGGTGTGCCGCGTATCCACGGCAACCGGAATGGCACCCCAGGCATTCCTGTCGCGTCCCATCGACGACGCAGCTGCGCTGCGCGCAGCACTCACCGCCAAGGCCGAGATCGCCGTCACCGGCACGGTATCGGTATTCACGCACGACGATCACCGCGAAGCGGGCCGCTTCGGACGCTGGGGTGTGGGGGCTCTCGACGCGCGCTCGCGCGTGCAGGTGAGCGTCACGCTCCGCGTGCTCGACGTCGCCGACGGCTCGGTGATCATCGAGACCACCGCCTCGCGCGAGAAGACCACTCGGGGAACCGCCTCCGCTTCACGCGCCCAACCGATTGCAAACGGCACAGTGTCCGATGAACTTCTCGAACAAGTCCTGTCCGAAGTGCTGGGCGACCTGTCACGCACCATCGGCCAGCGGCTCGATGCGCGCTGGCGGGCGCGCGTCATCCTCGAGGGCCCGGGCATCTACGTGCTCGACGCGGGTGCCGCCCGCGGATTGTTCCCGGGCGAACGCCTCGATGTCTGGCGTTCCGGCGTCGAGGTCTACGACGAGAACCTCCTGCACGTGGGCGACGACGCGCGGGTGGGAGCACTGGTGATCGTCGCGCTCGAGGGCCATGGTCGCGCGCGCGCCCGGCTGGCCGAGGGCGAAGCCCGCATGGGCGACACCGTGCGGCCCTGCTCGGAAGACGCGGGCCCGGCGATGTCCGTGCGGCGCTAGCGTCACCTCCCGGAAGCGCACCGATCAAGCATGGGCGCCGCCTGAGCGCTTCCGTTCAACGACCTCAGCGGATCCGGAGCGAGTACGACGCGACCATGGGTGCGCTGGCGGCGTCGGCGCCGTCGACCGAGATCCGTAGCTCGTACTCTCCCGGGGTCAGCAAGCCGAGCGAGCGCAACCGCAGCGCGGTTCCGAGTCGGCTGGCTGGCGTCTCGAGCGTTCCCAGTGTGCGGCCATGGTCGAGCAGCGCGAGAACGGCCTTGCGGGAACTGTCCGCATCGCCAGCGGAGAGCAGGCTCACGGGTAGCGCCAGCAAGACGCCGTCGGCCAGTGCACGCGCGCCCACTTCGACGGGCGTCGTGCGCGCGAGGTCCGGGCTCGGTAGCGGTAACGCCCCAGCCAGGCCATCCGGCGAAGCCGCCAGCAGTTCGAACGTGACCGTGATCTCTGACCGGGCCGCGCCACCGATGGTGGCAGCCGTGCGGGAATCGCGCGGCGTGAGCGCCGGCTGGACCACGAGCAACCATGCCGCGGCCGCGGCCGCGACGGCCGACACGCCGTAGGCCCAACTGCGGACCCAGCTCAGCTTCGTGATCCGCGCCCGGCGCTCGGGCTCGGCCACGAGGACGGGCAGAACCGCTTCGTGGCCCGCGAACTCGAGGGTTTCGCGGCACGCTGAGCACGTACTCAGGTGCTTGCCGACCAACTCGCGCTCGACAGACGACAGCCGCTTCGCCGAACGATCCCAGGTGGCCACCAGCGAGGCGGGCAGGTGGGCGGCGTCCGCTAGCCCCAGGTCCCGAACCGGTGCTAAGCGGGCCTGGCAATCCGTGCAGTGATCGAGGTGCGCATGAAGTTCGAGCGTCTCTTGTTCCGGCAGCGTCCCGGTCGCGTAGCGCGTGAGCCGGGTGAGCGCCCACTGATGATCCGGAGGGGTGTTCATCGCGTCCTCACACCATGCCCGCGGTCCGAGCCCAGTCCCAGAGCGGGCCGCTCTGGGACGAGGCGAGCTGGCGCATCTGCTCCATGCAGCGCGACCAGCGCTTGATGACGGTGTTGTGCTTGAGCCCGAGCCGTTCCGAGACAGCCGACCAGTTCAGCTCGGCGAAGAAGTCCACGGCCAGTTCGTGACACGGCACGTCGTTCGTCTTGAAGTGCTCGATCACCACGAAACGGAACATCTCCAGCATGTCGACGGACACCTCGTGCCCCGGATCGGGCGCCGGCAGTTCCATCGGCCCATCGGCATCCGGCAGCGGATCCAAGCGACCGGTCGGTCCCCGCATGCGGCGCACGTGATCCACGCAGATGCGATGCACCATCGTGGTCGCGACCGCTTCCGGATTCTCGAGCGGTTCGCGCTGCGAGAGGCGGAACATACGCACCAGTACTTCCTGCGCCAGGTCCTCGATGCTCTCGGCGGAGGAGAATCGCAGCCGCCCACGGATCCGCTGCAGGACCAGTTGTCGCACGTGTTTCCAGTCCACCGTCCGGGCGGACAGATTCGGCACTTCGGTCGGTTCCAAGGCGGTGCTCCGGGCGAGACAGGGTGGCGCAGACGAACAGTCCACAGGTCTCAGGGGATTGTTCGACAATAGCAACCCGGCGCTCCCGACGTGAAGCGGTGGCGTGAACGCCCGCTCCGGCGTGAGGCTCCGGCGGAGCCTCGCCCGCCGGCAGCGTCCCGAGCTGCACTGCCCGACGATCCACTCGAACCGCACCCTGACGTGGCATGACAGCCTCCGCCTAGAGCTGGACGTCGATGCTGGTCACGAGCGTGTCGGCCTGGTCGACGGACACGCCGCCCTGCGAGCCGGCGCCGGGATCGCCGCCCGGATCGCCGTCACGCGACCCGCCGAACGCCTGATCGCCGCCGATCGGACGGGAGCCGCCACCGGCGGGGGCGTTCTGCGTGGCTTCGGGACCCATCAGGCGGCTGGTGCCACCGCAACCTTCGAGAGCGGCGAGGGCGCAGAGCGCGAGGGCGAGAACGGCGAGTCGGCGGAACATGGCGGACCTCCTTCGGGGCTTCCGGTGATGACCGGCGAACCGGTCGGACATCGCTGACACCGGGTTCGTCGCGCTCGGCCATGGGGTGTGACCGGATTTGGGAATCAGTCCGTCGGGGCGCTCAGATGCGTGGACGAGCTTCCCCAGTCACGGCTAGCTAAGATCAACTCGTACAGGCAGTTGCGTTCTGCACACGGCGCCAGCCCACCCCGAATGAGTCGGGGCTGACCAGCTCCTGCCGGTCAGCCCCGTCACCTGTATCGTCGTGTGCGGATGTCTCGAGCATCGGGGATCATGATCTCGCCCCCCTCACCACTCGGTATCGGGGCTGTAGCTGAGCGTGTCGCCCTGGTCCACGAACACCCCGCCCTGCGGGTCGGCGCCGGGATCGCCACCCGGGTCACCGTCGCGCACGCCACCGAACGTCCGGGCGCCGCCACCGGCGGGGATGTTGCGACCGAGCACGGGGGCCTTCTCAGTGGCTTCGGGACCCATCAGGCGGCTGGTGCCACCACAACCTTCGAGAGCAGCGAGGGCGCAGAGCGCGAGGGCGAGAACGGCGAGTCGGCGGAACATGGCGGACCTCCTTCGGGGCTTCCGGTGATGACCGGCGAACCGGTCGGACATCGCTGACACCGGGTTCGTCGCGCTCGGCCAAGGGGTGTGACCGGAGTTCGACGCTTTGATCGAGGCCTTCCGAGTTCAGTCCCCGCGCCTCGCCAACTGCGGGCCCAGCGGTGCGAGCTCCAGCCACACCACGGTGAAGCCGTCGCTGCTCAGGTACCGACGCTCGCGCGTCACCGACAGCCCCTCGGTCGTGGCGGCCATGCCCTCGCGCGCCACGATCTGCTGCCAGTGTTCCCAGGCACGCTCCGCACTGCGGAACGCCAGCACGATATGACGGAAGTTGTGGCGATGCCGGCAGGCCGGCACGTCCTCGGGCGAGTAGGCCAGATGGATCACGGGATGGTTCGTCTGCCACGCCAGTGCCGGACCGAGGTTGCTCATCACGGTCTCGCCCGGCGACAGCACTTCGTTGAGTGCTATCGACAAAGTCGTGAGCGTGACCGTGGAGGGCACGCCTCGCGCCGTGGCCGCGACGCGGGACTCCTCATGCACGGCGCGCGTCTGCCAGGTGCCCCATGCCAGCGCCACCACGGCTGCCACGACGCACGATGCTCCGCGCAATCGTGCGCTGGCGCCCGGCATGCGCTGCAACATCGCCCATAGCGCCAGCAGTCCCGCGCCCTCGGCCAGTACCCGCGTCGGGAACACATAACGCAGCCATGGAATGCTCACGCATGCGGCGAGCGTGTTGAGTACGACTCCGAGCAGCAGCAGTAAGGCGCCCGACGCCAGCGTGCGGCGCGGGCGCGTGAACAGCCACAGCACCAGCGACCCCAGCCACAGCCCGCGCGGGCCCTCCAGCATGGGGAGCAACAGCTTCGGGAGATTGCCCCAGACTTTGGCGGCCAACAGCTGCATGGCCGCGAGGCCGGTAGGTACGCTGGGCACTTCGGGGCGGTGGAACAGCTCGAACCAGTCCCGTCCTCCGACCTTGTCCCAGATCAC
>JANNWR010000028.1:0-9007 GCA_031408715.1 bacterium | reverse complement strand
CGGTGATGCCCATGAGCATGCGCAGCGTCGTGGTCTTCCCGGCGCCGTTGGGGCCCAGGAAGCCGAAGATCTCACCCGGCCGCACCTCGAAAGACAACGGGTGGACCGCCTGCAGGTCGCCGTAACGCTTGGCGATGTCGCGGACCTCGAGGGCGGGCTGGGACATGGCGTGGACCTCGGGGCGGATCGCTCGCCTCAACTCCGGTTCGGCGTGCCGGGCGAACGCTCGCATCTGCGGCGGCCGGGCGTCAACTGGCTCGGGCGAGGCGGCCATCGCCGCGGCGCGAAACGATCAGGCCCGCTACGCCGCCACCCGCGGCGGAGTTGCACTCCCGCCCGCACGGAGGGCCGGCGGAGTCCTCACGCCGTCCGCGACCTGCTCACGCGGAGCCGGTGCGAGACCTCGCCCGGGACACGAATAACCGCTCACGCCGGCGAGTGCTCTGCACAGCGTGAGCGGCGGGGGAACTCAGATGGGCAGCGTCTTGCGGAAGGTCTCGGACTCGGCCGGCTTGTTCCGGGAACCGCGGCCGAACAGCAACTGGTTGTAGGTCACGCCGCGGCCGTAGTAGTTGACGATGTCCGTGGCGTTGGGGGCCAACCGTGCGCCTTCGACCGAGAGGCCCGCGAACAGCCCCTTCGAGCGAGCGTACGAGTAGATCTCGGACTTGAGCTCGAGGTTCGTGGCAGCTTCTCCGCTACGCCCGATCGGGCCGGCGGCGACACTGGCCTTGCCACCCAGCGTGATGCGGCTGCCATTCACGAGCGATTTCGCACTGCGGTCGGTCATGAAGAACAGCACCAGGTCGGTGGACTCCGCGCCCAGCTGGAAGCCGACACTGCCACCCGTGATGTTCACGAACGCCGGCGACGACCACCCGCTCGCATTGCGACAGATCATCACACCGCTGCCGTGACGCGCGCCGTAGCCGATCGCGGCCTTGAGCACGCCCGGCATGACCGCGACGCACTTGCAGTTCGACAGCAGCTCCTGCGGCACGCCACGATCCGGTGAAGTCAGCAGCTCGTTGTAGACCGCAGTCGCGTCGGTGAGCTTCTTGCCCTGCTTGGCGGCATCTTCAGCGGTTCCGGCCGACGCGACCGCACCCGACATCAGCGTGAATGCGAGCACGGCATGGGTCATCTGCTTGAACATGTTCGAACCTCCGAAAAGGGTGCCGCGCGTCGGGCGGGCATGGCCTGGGCGAGCGCTGAGCGCTGCGAGGTCACGAAGCCGTGCCGAGGCGGGCTTAGAGTTGGAGCGAGGCATGATCGCCGGGAGCTTCCAACATGGTGTACTGCAAGCAGCTCGCCACGTGACGTGCGCTCGGTGATCCGAGTGCACGAAAAGGCAACTCGCGTGCAGGACGGAGTTTGCGGACCGGCTCCGCGCCGTGCTGACCCGACGGTGCCCGGGCTGGACCGGCTCTGGACACATCCCTGTCCGTGGCAGTAGGTCGCCGCTTCAAAGCAGAGCACGCCCTACAACGCCGGTGGGAAGGTCCATCCGTCGCCGCGACCGGGGCCGTGAGGGTCGACGCGAGCACCTGCGAATCGCTTAGACGACGACCATCGCATCGCCGTACGAGTAGAACCGGTACTTCCCCGCCACCGCGTGCGCATACGCCGCGCGAAGCACGTTCTCGCCCGCGAGTGCCGCGACCAGGAGCAGCAACGTCGTGCGCGGCAGGTGGAAGTTCGTGATCAGCGCATCGACGGCGCGGAAAGTGTACGGCGGCACGATGTACTTGCGCGTCCAGCCGCTCGCGGCGGCGAGCGTGCCACCGGTGGCGTCGGCCATGGACTCCAGCGCGCGCACGCTGGTGGTGCCCACCGCGAAGATGCGCCCGCCGCGCGCGCGGGTGGCGCGCAGTTGGGCGGCGGTGTCCTCGCTCACGTCGAACCACTCCTCTTCCATGACGTGCTCACGGGGATCGTCCGACAGGATGGGCCGGAACGTGCCGGGGCCCACGTGCAGCGTCACGGGCACGCGTGTCACGCCGGCGGTCGCCAACGACGCCAGTAGCGCTTCCGAGAAATGCAGGCCGGCCGTGGGCGCGGCCACCGCACCTTCGACGCGTGCGTACACCGTCTGGTAGCGCTCGGCGTCATCGGCGTCCGGCACGCGGTGGATGTAGGGCGGCAGCGGGATCTCGCCCTGCGTGCGCAGCACGGCGTCCAACGAACCTTCCATGACTCGAACAGTACGCTCGCCCTGCTCGCCCAGCGCCAGGACCTCGACCACCAGCGCGCCGTCCGCTGTCGAGAGTCGCGCACCCACGGGGGCGTGCCGGGCGGGCTTCGTGAGCACCTGCCATGCGCCCTCCCCGCTCGCGCCACCGGCGGGACGCACGAACAACATCTCGATCCGCCCGCCGGTCGGGCGCTGCAGCATGAGCCGCGCGGGACGCACGCGTGTCTCGTTCACGACCAGCGTGTCGCCGGGGCGCAGCGAGTCTCCAATGGACGCGAAGCGCGAGTCCGTGAGCGTGCCGATCGTGCGATCCACCACCAGCAGCCGCGCATCTTCTCGCCGAGCCGCGGGATGCTGGGCAATCAACTCCTCGGGCAGCTCGTAATCGAGCAGGCGCATGAGCCGGGCCGCCTCGCTCATCGTCCCGTCGGGCGTCATCGGGCGTGCACGGTCGATGACTGCAGCGCGAACGCGCCCGCAGGCACGGCCATCGTCGCTCCAAGCGAGTCGTGCTTGACGCGAATCGCGCTCACTGGGACTCGCTCGTGCTCAAGCCAGCGGCAGTTCGGGCTGCTCGGGCTCGTCCTGACCGGCGCTCAGCCGCGCGGGCACCGGCAATCCCAAGTGCGTGTACGCCAGCTTCGTGGCCTCGCGTCCGCGTGCCGTGCGGCGGATGAAGCCCTCCTGGACGAGGAACGGCTCGTACACGTCCTCCAACGTGCCCGCGTCCTCCCCGAGTACGACCGCCAGCGACTGGAGCCCGACGGGCCCGCCATCGTAGCGCTGGATCAGCCCGTCCAGCATGCGACGGTCCATCTCGTCGAGCCCGCGCTCGTCGACTTCGAGCAGTCGCAGCGCGTCGCGCGTCACGCTCAGGGTGATGGTGCCGTCGGCCTTGATGAGCGCGACATCGCGCACGCGGCGCAACAGGCGGTTCGCCACGCGCGGCGTGCCGCGCGAACGGCGCGCGATCTCGTGCGCGGCGTCGTCTTCGATCACGGTTTCCATGATGCCGGCGGAGCGCTTCACGATATGCGTGAGGTCGTCGACACGGTAGAAGTCCATGCGCAGCGTGACGCCGAAGCGTGCGCGCATCGGTGCCGACAGCAGGCCCGAACGAGTCGTCGCGCCGATCAGGGTGAACGGATCGAGCGTCAGCTTCATGCTGCGAGCACTGGGGCCCCGGTCGAGCATGATGTCGAGCGTGAAGTCCTCCAGTGCCGAGTACAGGTACTCCTCGACCACGGGCGACAATCGGTGGATCTCATCGATGAACAGGATGCCGCGGGGCCCAAGGTTCGTGAGCAGACCGGCCAGATCACCCGGGCGCTCGATCACCGGGCCACTGGTGTGCGTGATCTCCACACCCAGCTCGTGTGCGACGATGCTGGCGAGCGTGGTCTTGCCCAAGCCCGGAGGGCCGTGGAACAGCACGTGATCCATGGCCTCACCGCGTTGGCGCGCCGCAGCGAGGAAGATCGCGAGTTGCTCGCGCACCTGGGACTGGCCCACGAACTCGCCGAGCGACTCCGGACGCAGCCGGCGCTCGTCGGGAAGGTCATCCGGCAGCGGCGTGGGGTCGGCCAGCCGCGACGGGTGCTCGGGCGGCACGCCGCCCCCGCTCTTGCCGCTGCGGCCGCGTCTGGCGGCCCCGAACGCGCTGTCGTTGTCGGAAGCAGTCATCGGGCGGCTCTCGTCTTCGGGGTCATGCTGCAAGTGTTCCTGCTGCCGCCGCTGCTGGCAAGCCGGCCGAGGCGCACGGGGCGCCTGCCGGCCAGCGATGGCACGCCGTGGCCATCGAACGCACGGCGCACGCTCACCGCGTCACCATCGTCGGTCGCGCCAGTACCGCGAGGGCGCGCTTCACGATCGTCTCGGCGGTGGCCTCGCTGGCGTCTTCAGACACGCGGCGCACGGCTTCGGACGCCTGCGCGGGGGCGTAGCCCAGCGTGACCAGTGCCGCCACCGCGTCGTCGAAGCGCTCGCTCTTCTCGAGCACACGCGGCTGCCGGCCGCGCGGCGCCGTGGCGTCGACGGGCGCGGCCGCGGTCATCGGCAGGAACCCCAGCTTGTCGCGCAGTTCCACCACCAGACGCTCGGCGGTCTTCCGCCCGACGCCGTTCACCGCGGTGATCGCCGCCAGGTTCTCGTCGCGCACGGCACGCGCGAAGTTCGCCGGTGCCAGCCCCGACAGCACGGCCAGCGCGATGCGCGGGCCCACGCCGTTGACGCCGATCAGCAGATCGAACAGCCGCAACTCGTCACGCTCGGCGAAGCCGAACAGCAACTGCGCGTCCTCGCGCACGATGTGGCGCGTGTGCAGCTTCGCTTCGGAACCCAGTGCTGGCAGTGCCGCCAGCGTCGAGGTGCTGACCTGCACCATGTAGCCCACGCCGCCGGCTTCGACGACGCAGAAACCATCGCCGCGTTCGAGCAGCACGCCCCGGATGTGCGCGATCATAGGAGACGTCCTCGCTGACGTTTGAAGTGCCCTCGCTGACGCTCGGGCTTGAGTTCGTGTAGGACGTCGGAGTCCGCGAAACGCTCGGGCTTGAGCGACGTTTGAAACGTCCTCGCTGACGCTCGGACTGGAGTTCGCGCAGTGCGTCTCTGGCAGATGGCCCGCACGTTCATCGCCCACCTCGCGCCGTCGCCAGCATCGCCGCCAGACGGTCGCCAGCGGGCGTGCGGCGGCGCGGGGCGTCGAAGCGTGCGCGGCGCAGGTGGCATAGCGCACCGGCGAGCGCGTCGGCGGCGTCGGCTTGCAACGCGCTCGTGATGCCGAGCTGGGCTTTCACCATCGCGCACACCTGTTCTTTGGCCGCACCGCCGTGCCCGGTCACCGCCAACTTGATCGCACGCGGCGCGTACTCGGCGACCGTGAGCCCGCGTTCGAGCGCCGCTACCATGAGTGCACCCCGCACGTGCCCGAGCACGAGCGTCGAACGCACGTACGAGTGGTGGAACGCCTCCTCGATGACGACACAGTCCGGGCTCCAGCGCTCCATGACCTCGCCGATCTCACGCGCGATGGCGTGCAGGCGTTCCGGCAACGGCAGCTTGGCCCCGGGTGCGACGTGGCCGGCCGCGACGAAACGCAGCGCGCGCTTCTCGAGCTCGACCACTCCCCACCCGGTCTTCCGGCTGCCGGGGTCCAATCCCAACACGCGCATGCGCCTCTCCATGGGCCTTACGGGAGCCTCCAGCTCCCGGGACACTGCCAGCAGGCACGAGCCGGGGGGCTCGTTCCGGTGCGATTCCCGCCAGACACCGCGGGTCCCGCATTCTACGCGAGGCCCGGGACAGTTGCATCGGCCGAGCCGAATACCAACAAATGCCCGCTGACCGCTCTCAGGCTCCGGCGAATGCTCGTTTCACGGCCCGATCATGAACCCGGTCCGCCCAGACTCGAGGATCACGGTGCGTGTGCTGAATCGCAGTCACCACCACCTGCTCGGACTCGATCGTGAACAACATTAGATAGGGAAAGCGACTCAGAAGTGCGCGACGGGTGCGCAGCCCCAGCGGGGTGCTCGCGGCGGGGTGGACGCGTGCCGCTTCCAGGACGGCCTGCACAGCCCTCAGGAACTCGGCTCCGAGCCCTGAGCGTTCGCATTCGTACCAACGGTATGCCGCACGAATCTCGCGGATCGCGAACGGGTGGACCCTCACGCGCCTCACTCACCACGCTCGATGCGGCGGCGGACTTCGTCCCAATCCTCCGCGATCGCTGGATCGTCATGGAACTCTTTCAGCCGGCGCTCGGCCTCGGCGTGTTGCGCCGGCGTGATCCGTACGGATCCGGGACGCCGGGCGATGTCGTCCCAGATGTCGTGCACCAGTTGGATCTTCTCGTCGACCGTCAGCCGGTCGTAGACCTCGCGATTGATCGCGTCGGACATGGCGTGCTCCTTTCCCACGAGGGCTTTGGGGCCCCCCGAACACCGCGCACTCGGCCGGCACCAGTACCTCGAAACACCGCGGGCCCCGCAGTCTACGCGAGGCCCGCAGCACTTGCATGAGATTTCCGGGAACACACCGCCCCGGCATCACGCGATCAGGAGTGATGCGCCGCCGCAGCCTCCTTCTCCGCCTTGGCCACCGCGATGACCTTGTCGGCCAGTTCGCGCGGGACTTCCTCGTACGACGCCAGCTTGGAGCCGAACATGCCGCGTCCCTGCGTGATCGCGCGCAGGTGCGTGGCGTACTTGTAGATCTCCGCCATCGGCACGCGGGCCTTGATCACCTGGTAGTGCCCGTCGGCCTCGGTTCCGAGGATCTTTCCCCGCCGGCTCGACAGGTCGCCCATGACGTCGCCCAGGAACTCCTCCGGCACGCGCACATCGAGATCCGCGAACGGCTCGAGCAGGATCGGATTGGCCTTCAGGATGCATTCGTGGAAGCACGTCTCGGCGGCGATCTTGAACGCCATTTCCGAGCTATCGACGTCATGGTACTTGCCGAAGTGCACCGTGGCCTGCACGTCGACCACCGGGTAACCGGCGAGCGGGCCGCGTTCCATGCCGGCCACCACGCCCTTCTCGACCGCCGGGATGTACTGCCCCGGGATCGAGCCTCCCTTCACTTCGTTGACGAACTCGAACTGTGCGCCATGCGGCAGGGGTGCGACGCGCAGGTGGACCTCGCCGAACTGCCCGCGCCCACCGCTCTGCTTCTTGTGGCGATAGTCGCCTTCGGCGCGGCCCTTGATGGTCTCGCGATAGGCGACGTGTGGCTTCGACAACACCACCTCGACACCGAAGCGCTTCTTCATGCGCTCGACCAGCACTTCCAGATGCAGGTCGCCCATGCCGTAGATGAGCGACTCCTTGGTGCTGGCTTCGTAATGGCGCGACAGCGTCGGGTCTTCTTCATGCAGGCGCGTGATGCCGACCGCCATCTTCTCTTCGTCGCCTTTGTTCTTGGCACGGATGCACTCGGCGGCGACGGGCAGCGGGAAGTCCGGCGGGCTCAGTTTCACCTGGCGTGCCTTGTCGGCGAGCGTGTCGCCGGTGTGCGTCTCGCGCAGCTTCACCGCGGCGACGATGTCGCCAGCGGCGGCACCCTTGCAGTCGGAACGATCCTTGCCGCACAGGTGGTAGAGCGTCCCCAGCTTCTCGCTGCGAGCGCGCGTGGTGTTCACCAACTCCTTGCCCGGCTCGGCGTGCCCGGCCCACAGCCGTATTAACGACAACTCGCCGAGGTGAGCCTCGGCGAGGGTCTTGAACACGGTCGCCGCGAACGGCGCGGCCGCATCGGGGCCGATCTCCAACGCGGCCGTCCCGTTCATGGCTTCACCCTGCTGCGGGTGCACGTCGAGCGGGCTCGGCAGCACGTCGATGACCTCGTCGAGCACTTCCTTCACGCCCAGGTTGAGCGAGGCGGCACAGCAGAACACCGGTGCCAGGTCGCACATGACGACACGCTCGCACAGCCCCTTGCGGATCTCCGTGACGGTCAGCTCGCCCGTGGACAGGAACTTCTCCATGAGCTGTTCGTCGCCGGTGGCCGCTTCTTCGAGCAGTGTGGCTCGGGCCTTCGCGACTTCTTCTTTCAGTACGCCCGGGATGGGGACTTCCTGGCTCTTCTCGTCGGCGCCCTTGCCGGTGAACGTGTAGGCCTTGTTCTCGATCAGGTCGACGACGCCGTGGAAGCCGTCGGCCTGGCCGATCGGGATCTGCACGGGCACGGCGTTCAAGCCGAGACGGTCATGGCAACTCTGCACCGCAGCCATGAAGTTCGCGTGTTCCTTGTCCATCATGTTGACCACGATGAGGAGCGGTGTCTTCTCCTGCTTCAGCACCTCCCAGATCACCTCGGTGCCGACCTCCACGCCGGTCGCGGCGCGCAGCATGAGGATCGCGGAGTCGGCGACACGCAGCGCGCTGTAGACGTCACCGACGAAGTCCGGGTACCCGGGCGTGTCCAGCAGGTTGATCTTGTGCCCGAGGTATTCGAACTGGGCGAGACCGAGATCGATCGTGATCTGCCGCGAGATCTCCTCGGGGCTGTGATCGAGCATCGTCGAACCATCGGCGATGCGACCGATCCGGTTGGTCGCCTTGGCCTGGTACAACATGGACTCCGCGAGCGAGGTTTTCCCGACGCCATGGTGAGCCACCAAGGCGACGTTGCGGATGTTGCCGGTTGCGAACTCCTTCACACTGCACCTCCCGAGGGGTCGGTATGTGGTGCCAGCGTCGGGTCTTGCGGCAGAGGAAAGCGGCCCGGCGTAACTTGAAGCAATACCTGAGTCTAGCGCTGTTTTTTTGGCTGGGTCAAGACCTCAGGCGTGGTACCTGGGGCGGACTGTGGCGACAGAGCCGCAGACGCTGCAGCCATGCGCAGATGGCGCCCCCCGTCGCGTACCGTCTGGGCGCGCGAAGGCGCGGCAACGCGGCGTATTCCGCCCCGATCCGCGGCCTCGCCTCACCCATCCGTGCACGGCACGCTCGGTGCATCGTGTCGTCCTCGGAGAGAAGTGACGGGCAACAGCAGCAGCGCTTGTACAGGGCTCGTCAAGCGGTGAACCGATCCGTCGACAAATGCACTCGCGCTCGTTTGACCGCGCGACGAACCGAATCTAACTTTGCTCGGCTCCAGCCGACCATCCTTCCATGGGGTCGGCAACATGACCACCCCGAAAAGGAGTACCCGATGTCGCTTCGCCAGTCCTTCCGCGCCCTGTTCGTGGCGCTCGGCGTGTCGGCCTTCATGGTCGCCGCGTTCTCGGTCACCGCTTCGGCTGTTCCCGCCAAGGGCAACGCCGCGGCCGGTCAGGCCATCTACAAGACCAAGTGCGTCGCCTGCCAC
>JANNWR010000027.1:0-13338 GCA_031408715.1 bacterium | reverse complement strand
GACAGCCTGGTGTTCCCCGACAGCATCGTGCACGACGAGTCGCGCCGCTGGGCCTTCGCCGCGGGCGGTGGTGTGAGCTATCCGTTCGGACGGACGCTCGTCGGTGCCGAGTACCACTGGAGCCGGGATGGCTACCAGTCGTTGCTCATCGGCGCCGGCCCACGCCGCATCGCGTGGGATGTGCGCACGGGTCTCGAGCGGCCGTTGGGAACACTGATGAAGATCCGCCTCGGCTATGCGTATCGCTGGGTGGACGAGGACGACTACTCGACTCTCGACGAGTACATCGCTCATGACGTCTCGATCGGTCTGGGCTACGCGCCCTCGGGTTCGAAGTGGTCGCTCGAGTCAGGCTATCAAGTGGAATCCCGCTCGCGGGAGCAGGACGATCCGGCGGACGAACGCCAGAACCGTCATCACCTCGCCATGCAGGTTCACTGGGCGTTCTAGACCATCGTCTCACCCCGGACAGGCCCGGCCCGAGTTCCATTGGGCCGGGTGCTTCATTCCGGCTACGTGCCGAGCGTGGCGGCCTGCCAGAGGGGACTCCGCGTTCGTCCGATTGGGGCTTGACCTCGGGAGCACATTCGCCGATAGTCCCTTTCGACGGGCGTACTCGACCTCGGTCACCGCAGCGGTGATCAGGTCCCTTTCCGCGTACATTCGCGTGCGTTGCCCAGCGAGCCCACTCCCTCAGTGGCTCGATGCTCCGTCTCCCTCCGGGTTTGTCGTGCAACGGTGTCAGTGCCTCCGGAACTCCTGTCTCAGGAACGAGTTGGGGCCATGGAATCGCGTTGACACCGACGCTGGATGTTGGCAACTTGTCCCGGATAATCCGGAACAACCCAGTCACAACCGTGTTTCGATCTCACGATTCGGTGGTTTATTCGGGAGGGCTCCCACCCATGTTCGGTTCCGCCAGACGCTCTCTGCTGTCGCTGTTCGCTGCGCTCTCGTTGCTGGGAGTCTCGGTGCCGGCGTACGCGCAGACACGACCGGCCACCCCAGCGCCTGCTGCCGGCGGCGCGACCACGGGCCGCATCGCGGGCAAGGCACTCGAGAAGGGGAAGGATCCCGTCTCCTATGCCAATGTCGTGGTGCTGGGTACCAAGCAGGGCACGCAGACCGATGAGAACGGTGCGTTCATCATCGGAAACGTTCCCGTGGGAACCTATCAGGTCAAGCTGCAGGCCATCGGCTACGACCCGGTCATCCAGACCGTGCAGGTCAACGCCGGCCAGACGGCGGTCGTGAACTTCAGCGTCGGTGCGACTCGCGTGGTCAAGGATCTCGAGACCATCGAAGTCCGCGCCGAGAAGCGCATCGACACCAAGTCCTCGAGCACCAAGCAGTCGATCTCGGCCGAGAAGCTGCGGGAGATCCCGGTCGACAACCTGAGCCAGGCGATCGCCACCAAGGCGGGCATCGTCGCGCAGGGCGGTGAGCTGCACTTCCGTGGCGGCCGCGCTGGCGAGGTGAAGTTCCAGTTCGACGGTGTCGAGTCCACGGATCCCGCATTCGGCGGCCAGGCGAATATCGCCGGCCTCGCGATCGCAGGTGCGGACGTGCTCTCGGGCGGTTTCGACGCCGAGTTCGGCAACGCCCTGTCCGGTGTCGTGAGCGTCTCGACGAAGGAAGGTGGCGACCGGCTCGCGGGTGAAGTGCGCTGGGACACGGACCGCTACGGCGATCCCACCAAGACGTTCGACAACTACGACCGCTTCACGTTCGGCTTCGGCGGCCCGACGCCGGTCCGCAACCTGACCTACTTCGCGACGTACGAGGGCTCGTTCCAGGACACCTACCTCAAGTCCGGGATGACCCGTCCGCGACGCACCCTGCTGGACTTCATCCAGCTGGGGAACCGCCAGAACAACCAGATCAACACCAACTTCAAGCTCGCCTACAAGCTCAATCCTCGCAACAAGGTCACGTTCGAGACCATCAACAACCACACGCTGTCGACGCCTTACGACCACGAATGGTCGCGCAAGGGCTACGTCTCGGTCACCTACGACACCACGAAGGCCACCGACGGCACGTTCACACTGAACCCCCGTTATGGCAGTTGGTCCCAGGTGCCGGTGGACAGCACCTCGCAGTTCGTGAACCTGGCAGACCATGTCCCGACGCTCGACGATCGCTTCCAGCAGTTCACCGCCGTGTGGACGAACCAGTTGTCCGAGAAGAGCTCGTGGACGACGCGCATGGCCTCGTTGAACTTCAATACGCGCAACTCGGTCGGCGGGCAGGACCCGTGGGAGTACTGGATCCAGAGCCCGTTCTACTGGAACGGCAACATCGGCGTGGGCACGGAGAACAATCCGTTCTTCGCCACGCACGGTGACGTCCCGGCGTACCTCAAGCGCCAGACTCGCGTCTACCTGCTCAAGTCCGACTACCAGACCGGCCGGTGGAAGCAGCACAAGTGGAAGACCGGCTTCGAGGCCAAGTACAACCGCGTGCAGAACCTGTCGCTCGGGTTCCCGAACGCCGAGAGCAACGGCCTGCCGGGAGGGACGCGCTCCGACTACGTGAACTTCAACCCCGAAGGCGCGGCCTATCTGCAAGACCGCTGGGAGTTCGAGGGCCTCGTCCTGAACGCCGGGCTCCGGTATGACTTCTTCACCCCGGGAGACCAGATCGCGGATCTCGAACTGCGCAGCGGCAACCGCTACAAGCAGCAGATCAGCCCGCGTCTCGGGATCGCCTACCCGATCTCGGATCGCGACGTGCTGAGCTTTCACTACGGGTGGACGTACCAGACGCCGGCGCGCTCCTTCGTGTTCGAGAACCGCGGCACGAGCTCGACCGTTGGCGTGAAGGGCAATCCGGATCTCGAGCCCGAGACGAACATCTCCTATCAGGCGAGCGTGCAGCACTTGTTCACGAAGGACATCTCCGGGCAGTTCGGCGTGTTCTTCAAGGACATCTACGGCTTGATCACGGTGCGACAGGAGACCGATGCGTTCGGCACGCCGGTGAACATCTTCTTCAACGGGGACTACGCCTCGGCGCGTGGTTTCGAAGCCAGTCTCATCAAGAGTTTCAGCCACAAGTTCTCGGCGGACGTCAACTACACCTATTCCATCGCGACCGGTGTGGCTTCCGACCCGAATACCGCGCTGCTGTTCTTCAACGGTGGCCGGCTCTACCTGCCGATCAGCGAGCAGCCGCTCAACTGGGATCAGCGCCACACGGTCAGCATCTCGAGCACGATCCGTGACGCCCGCTGGGGGCTGCGCATGCTGTGGACCTACGGCTCGGGCTTCCCGTTCTCGCCGGCATTCCGCAACGACCGCCGGCCGGATCCGTCGCTGACGAACTCGCGCCGCATGCCTTCGCAGGCCCGCCTCACGCTCGACGGCGACAAGTTCTACAAGATCTGGGGCCAGAACATGAAGCTGTTCGTGGACGCCCGCAATGTGCTCGACGCGAGCAATATCCAGAACTTGACCCCTGGACGGCGCAGCCCGTTCGTGAACTCCGCTGGCGACGACTACACCATCTACTTCACCGAGACCGGCCGAAGCGGTGGCGCTTATCTCCAAGACATCAACGGCGACAATATCCTCGATTGGGTCCCGACGCGTGATCCGCGTGTCTTCGAAGAAGGCCGCAACGTGCGTATGGGCGTGAGCGTCACTTTCTGATGACCGGGGCGACGAAGGAGTGTGGCATGAACGGAGTGATGAAGTCGGGAACCCGGGCGCTGTGGGTGGCCGTACTGACCTGCTCGCTCGTTGAACCAGCGGCCGCACGGTTCCAGTCGGGTGATGTGGATCCCGCTGCACTGGCGGAATACGAGGCTCAGGTCCTGAACACGCGCGGGCATTCGACCGTCAACGGCGTGCGCCGTGGGGCGTCGCCGAACGCCATTCCGGACATCTTCGGACAGGGTTCGGTGCTGAACGTCGGCAACATGGTCATGAAGATCACGAACAACGGCTGGGTGGGAAATCCGTTCACCCAGTTCTCGAGCGATCCGTCCGGGCAGTGGCCGGGGGCGTCCGCGATCGAGTACGTGAATTTCATCGGGATCGCCCTGGGTGCGGTGAATCCGCGCGCCACCGACCCGACCGGCGTGCGTCGGGTCAGCTACGGCCTGCTGCCTGCCGAGTGGCGTCCCCCGTCGCTCGATCCGGAAGATCGCATGTACCGGGCCTATGACGGTATCGTGAACGGCAACCGGTTCGTGAACGATGACTCGGACATCGACAAGACGAGTGCCAACAACGACGCGCTGTTCGACGAGGACTTCCTCGACGGCCGCGACAACGATGGCGACGGCCGGATCGACGAGGACTTCGCCGCGATCGGCCAGCAGATGTACTCCTGCGTCATGCGGGACGACACGCCGCAGGCCATCCAGGCCGCCTCGGCCGAGCGCCATGTGCCGCTGGGTGTGGAGTGCCGTCAGACCGCGTGGGCCTACTCGATTCCCGGGTTCACGGACTTCAACGTCATCAACTGGAAGTTCATCAATCGCTCGGGCAATGAACTCGACTCCGTGGTCATCGGCCTGCGCGTCGACATGGACTGCGGGCCGGCGGACAAGTCGAACTACTTCAGCGACGACTTCGACGCGCCGGCGTATCCGTTCGGCCGGTTCGTGATCCAGACCAAGGACACGGACCGCCGGAAGCAACCGAAAGAAGACCATCCGGACGTCCCCGAAGCCTCACTCGCGGACTCGGCACTGTGCCCGCGCTATCTGGTTTCGGTGCAAGGCTTCTCGGTCGCGGACGACGACGGTGACGAGAACAAGACGCCCGGTGTGCCGAGTTTCTTCCTGATCGACCATACGATCGATCCGCTCGGACTCAAGGGGCCGCGTTCGGTCGGCTTCCGGGCGTTCCGTTCGTTCCCCGGGGGTACGCCTTACGTCCAGGGCGGCAATCCGACGATCGACCAGCAGCGCTTCGAGTTCATGACGAGCACCGAGAACATCAGCAACGACCCGAGCTCGCCGGCGATGCGCGGCTTCATCAATGCCCCGACGGGGGACCAGAAGGGCGACTACTCCCAGTGGTCCTCCCTCGGTCCGTGGTTCGGATGGACGGCCGGCTCGGAGATCGAGTGCACAGTGGGAGTTGGTGTGCGCCCCGGCGACTTGAAGCTGGCGCAGGGTTATGCGGCGGACTACCAGAAGGCGGCGACGTTCTTCCGGGTCGACCCGCTGACGGGCGAGGAAGTCTGGGCGGTGATGAGCGGCACCGACCTGATCGCCAAGTACCCGTCGCTCGACAACGCGATCGCTGCGCAGGTCGCGTTCGAAGGCACCTATGAGGAGCGCAACTGGCCGACGCTTCCGGACTTCCCGGGCCGTGAGACCGCGATCAAGGCCCCCACGGGGCAGGTTCTCCAGGCCCAGGGTTGCGATGCGCGCGATGCCTCGCCGCGGTTCGTGAACGACAAGGCTTACAGCTACTTCGACTTCGACTGCGACTACTGCACGGGTGCCTACTCGAAGATCCTCAACAAGGGTCTGTTCCATCGCACGTGGCTGGCCGAATCGCCGCCGCCGAGTCCGAACACGAACCTGAGTGTGATCTACAACTACTCGGACAATCCCGATCGCCGCTACCCGCCGGCGGGGGATGGTTCGGTGACGATCGCGTGGGACAACCTGTCCGAAACGTCGCCGGATCCCAAGTCCGGCCAGTTCGACTTCCGCGGGTACAAGATCTGGAAGGTCTCGAACTGGCAGCGCCCGGTCGGTTCCGGTGGCCCTGCCGAAGACGACTGGACCTTGCTGGCGGACTACCGCATCTTCAACCATGCCAACAACAACAGGGTCCTGGTCGGCTCGACGGCGGTATGTCCGGACACGTATATCCCGCAGACGGGCGAGACCCGGCCGCTGTGCCTTGAACGGGGTGACCTCTACGACATCCAGAGCGGCGACGTCATCCACCCGGACACGACCGTCCACTGCTTCGGCTATCCGAACTGCCAGGCGGATTCGGCGTTCGCGCTCGGGACCGCCGCACCCGCTCCGAAGGTCGGCCAGATCAAGTACGGGATCGGACGCTACCGTTACGTCGACCGGCAGGTGAAGAACGGCTTCCTGTACTTCTACTCGGTCTCGGCATACGACTCGACCAGCGGGAACGTCCAGTTGAACGGGCGCCGCGCGGCGGTCGAGTCCGAGGGCATCCGCCCGCAGGTCGGCACGAACACGGACCGCGGCGTGTGGGTGGTGCCGAACCCCTACCGCGGCCTCAAGGTGATCGGGGAGCGTCCGTCGGCTTGGGATCTCAACCCGAATGGCAGCGATCCGACCGGAACGCACATCGACTTCTTCGGGCTCCCGCAGGGCAAGTGGTCGATCAAGATCTTCACGCTCTCGGGGGACCTCGTCGAGACGCTGACCTCGGATGGCGCGGTCAATGCGGCGAATCGCAACGCGACGGTCATCGATAGCCGGGGGCAGTCGCACGTGAACGTCACCCGTCAGCAGGACACCGCTGCGGATGGACAGGCAAGCTGGAACCTGATCTCGCGCAACGGTCAGGACGTCGTGAGTGGCATCTACTTGTTCACTGTCCAATCGAGCAAGGGCACTCAGCGCGGCAAGTTCGTCGTCATTCGCTGACCGCTTCGGGCAAGGAGGAACACCTGTGAAGAGATTGATCGCGCTGGCGGGACTCGTCGCGCTGCTGATTCCCGGAATGGCTCAGGCCGAGATCTTCGAGAAGGTCGGAACGTTCGGAGGCCAGTTCCTGAAGATCGGCGTCGGAGCGCGTGGCGCTGGCATGGGCGGCGCATTCGTGGCCATGGCCGACGATGCCTCGTCCGTGTTCTGGAATGCGGCAGGAATCGCACGAATCGACGCCGACAAGTCGCAGTTGTCGATGAACCACGCCAACTGGCCGGCGGAACTGTCGTACGACCAGGTCGGGTATGTGTTCCACATGAAGAAGATCCCGGGCGCGTTCGCGGTGCATGCCCGGGCGCTCACTATGCAGCCCATGGAAGTGACCACGGCGTTCCAGCCGTTCGGTACGGGTGAGACGTTCGACGCCGGCATGCTGGCGGCTGGCCTGACGTATGCGCGCTCGTTCACGGACAAGTTCAGCGCGGGTCTGACCATGAACATGATCCACACGGGTCTGGCGGACCTGTCCCAGCAGACGTTCGCCATCGATCTGGGCACGCTCTACGACGTCGGTGCGGCTGGCATGAAGATCGGCATGTCGATCCAGAACATCGGCTCGACGGAGAAGTTCATCGAGCGTGAAGCGCGCATCCCGTCGATCTTCCGCGTCGGTACCACCGCGACACTCATCTCGGGCGCGGACCAGAAGCTCGTGGGCTCGTTCGAGTTCTCGCACCCGCCGGACAACTCGGAGCGCGTCAACGTCGGTGCGGAGTACTCGTTCCACAAGTACCTGTTCCTGCGTGGCGGGTACGCGTTCAACTACGACACCGAGGGGCTCGCGGGCGGTGTCGGCTTCCACTTCCCGGCGTCCGTCGCAGGTACCGCGGACCTGGACTACTCGTACACCGACATGCTCGACTTGGGTGCTTCTCACCGCTTCTCGATGAGCTTCCAGTTCTAAGCCTGTCTTTCGGGTGACAGAATCCATGGCCACTCGTCGCACGAATCCGACCACGGCGCGCTTCCTTGCGGGAGCGCGCCGTTTCGTTTGCCTGCTTGCCGTGTCGCTGATCTGCTCGTCCGCGCCCTCATCGGTTGGCGCGACCCAGCGAGTGGAGGGGCCACCCCCTTGGAGGCTCGGCGGGCGGGTGGGGTTCACCTGTGACACGGCGGTCTTCCCAGACTCCTCCGGCTATCACCTGGAAGTCTACCTGCGCGTGCCACCGGCCACGCTCCGTCAGCTGACGCGCGATGAGCAGGGGGACTCTCACCTCCAGGCCTCGGTGAAGGTCGCTGGGCGTGGCGCGGGCGAGTTGTCCACGACCCAGGACTTCGTGCTTTCCGGCAGCGAAGCCGCGGCGGGACAGGGTCGCGTGCTGCTCATGCGCTTCCCGGTTGCTCCAGGACCTTGCCGGATCACCGTCCGACTCGACGACCTGGCCTCGCGCAAGCGCGGGCTCGTCTACTCGGGCAACAACCAGCGGCAGAACACGGAGATGCGCGGCCAGATCGAGGTGCCACGCCCGCAGGCGGGTCGTGACTTGTCGGATCCCGAGTTCATCTGGCCGCAGAACGGACAGGCCCCGGGTATCGCGTTCGTTCGGGGGGGGCAGGCCCGCATCCCCAACCCCGACCGGCTCTACGGACTCTATGCACAATCACTCGATGCCGCTTTCACAGCCCGCGGGAAGCCAGGGGACATCCGGCCGTGGCACTGGGTTGCGCGCGTGCTCGACATGCAGGGGCGTGTGGTGGCGCAAGAGGAGAGCACTGCGGTCGCCAGCCAGTTCGCCGAGGGCGGCGTGCATTTCGACCTCAGGGACCAGCCGGCCGGCGGCTACTATCTCGATGTGAAGATGTGGCAGGAAGGGGATCCGGGCGCGCTGCAGCGCCGTGCGAAGTTCAGCGTCGGTTGGGAGCCGGACACCTGGAATCGCAACGCCGCCGATGTCGCCGATGACGTGCACTTCCTGCTCGATGCCCGGGACGAGGAGGAGTTCACGGTTCTGCAGCCGGGCGAGCAGGAGCGGATGCTGCGGGAGTTCTGGAGGAAGCGCGATCCGACGCCCGAGACCGCGGCGAACGAGTACGAGGAGTCGTTCCGGCAGCGGGTCGACTTTGCCAACGATCAGTACTCCCGGTTCGGGATCGAGAAGGGCATGTACACGGACATGGGCCGTACCTACATCCGCTACGGGCCGCCCACCGAGACCCTGAAGCAGGTCATGCCCGCCGGTCAGGAGACGCTCAGCAAGGTGCTCGAAGACATCATCGCGAGCGAGCAGCGCGCCATGGGCGAGGTGAACCAGAAGGGGCCCGGAGGCGACCAGCGCCCCTACGAGGTCTGGATCTACGAAGGCGAGATCCCGCTGCCATTCGACGTCGATCCGGGCGCGGCAGCGGACCGATTGGGCAAGCGCCGGCTGCTGTTCCTGTTCGTTGACGAACAGGGCCTGGGGACCTACACGCTGCGCTATTCGACGGAGTAGGAGCTCGCCCCCCCCGGGCCGGCGTCATGCGCCCTCCGTGCCCTTGACCGGCGCGCCGTCACTGTGGGATGGTCGCTCGGCTCTGCTCGTATAAACCGTTGAGGCCGCCACAGTTGCGCGCTTCGGCCCGGTCCCGCCGGACCCTGTGCACTGGTGGTGGTCCACTCGTCCTCGTATAGAGGCCCGGATCGCACTCGCGGGTCTCGCTTCCCAGGGAGTTCCCGCCATGACCGTCAAGGTCGCGATCAATGGTTTCGGCCGCATCGGCCGCCTCGTGGTTCGTGCCGCGAAGATGCGCAAGGCTCCCATCGACTTCGTCGGCGTCAACGACCTCACCGACGCCGCCACGCTGGCGCACCTGCTCAAGTACGACACCGTGCATCGCGTCTGGCACGAGGCCGCCAGCAAGCCGGTCGACGGCAAGCTGATGATCGCCGGGGACAGCATCGCGGTCACCGCGGAACGCGACCCGTCCAAGCTGCCGTGGGCGGCCCTCGGCGTCGACGTGGTGATCGAGGCCACGGGCCACTTCACCGAGCGCGACAAGGCCGCGCTGCACCTGACCGCGGGGGCCAAGGCCGTGCTGGTGTCGGCGCCCGCGAAGGGCGCGGATCTGACGTTCGTGATGGGCGTCAACGATCATTTGTTCGACAAGGCGAAGCACAAGGTGTTCAGCATCGGCTCGTGCACCACCAACTGCCTGGCACCGGTCGTCAAGGTGCTCGACGACAGCTTCGGGCTCGACCACGGCTTCATGACCACGATCCACGCTTACACGAACGACCAGAACGTGCTCGACCTGCCGCATAAGGACCTGCGCCGCGCACGTGCGGCCGCCATGAGCATGATCCCGACCTCGACCGGTGCGGCCAAGGCCATCGGCGAAGTGCTGCCCTCGATGAAGGGCCGGCTCGACGGTCTCGCCGTGCGTGTCCCGGTCATGGACGGCTCGCTCGTCGACCTGGTGTGCAAGGTCAAGCGGACGGTGACGAAGGAAGAGATCAACGCCGCGATGAAGGCCGCGGCCATGGGTCCGCTCAAGGGCTACCTGGAGTATTGCGAAGATCCCATCGTCTCGAACGACGTCATCGGAAATCCCGCAAGCAGCGTGTTCGATTCGCTGTCGACCAACGTCATGCAGGGCGACATGGTCAAGGTGCTGTCGTGGTACGACAACGAGTGGGGCTTCTCGAACCGCGTCGTCGACGCGCTCCTCAAGTTCGCCTGAGGACCGTGCCCATGAGCTTCGCGAAGAAGACGGTTCAGCACCTCGAGTGCGCGGGCAAGCGCGTGCTCGTGCGTGTCGACTTCAACGTGCCCGTGGCCGACGGCGTCGTGACCGACGACACGCGCATCGAGGGCGCGCTGCCCACGATCCGCTACCTGCTGCACAAGAACGCCCGCGTCGTGCTGGTTTCGCATCTCGGCCGGCCCAAAGGCGGACCCGACACGAAGAACTCGCTGAAGCCGGTGCGTGAGCGCTTGGCGCGCCTGCTGCGCCTGGACGTGGCGTGGGCGGACGATTGTGTCGGGCCTGCAGCCGAGGCCGCGGCGAACGCACTCGCGCCGGGGCAGGTGCTGCTGCTCGAGAATCTTCGCTTCCACGCCGAGGAGGAGAAGAACGACCCCACGTTCGCGGCCGCACTCGCCCGATTGGGCGACTGCTACGTGAACGACGCGTTCGGCACCGCCCATCGCGCGCACGCCAGCACCGAGGGCGTGACGAAGTTCTTGCAGCCCGCGGTGGCCGGGTTCCTGATGCAGAAGGAGCTCGACTACCTGGGCACCGCGCTCGACCAGCCCAAGCGCCCATTCGTCGCGGTGCTGGGTGGGTCCAAGATCAGCGGCAAGATCGACGTCATCACCGCACTGCTCGGCAAGGTCGATCGTCTGCTGATCGGCGGTGCGATGATGTTCACGTTCCTGAAGGCACAGGGCAAGCCCACCGGGCGCTCACTCGTCGAGGACGACAAGGTCGAGCTGGCTCGCCAGGTGCTCGCGGATGCGGCTCGCCGCAACGTCGATCTGGTGTTGCCCGTCGACTGCATCGCCTCCACGGCGCCGGACGGTTCGGCGCCGGGCACCGCTCAGCCAGTCGAGAAACTGGGCCCCGACGAGATGGGGGTCGACATCGGGCCTATGTCGTTGGCGCTGTTCGCGGGCAAGCTGCGCGACGCGAAGACGGTGATATGGAACGGCCCCATGGGCATCTTCGAGGTGCCGGCGTTCGCCGCCGGGACGATGGGGGTGGCAAAGGCCATATCCGAACTGAAAGCCGCCGGCGCGGTCACGGTCGTGGGTGGTGGCGACTCGGTGGCCGCCGTGCAGCAGAGTGGGCTGGCCGAGCACTTCTCGCACCTGTCGACGGGTGGGGGCGCATCGCTGGAGTTCCTGGAGGGCAAGGTGCTGCCCGGTGTCGCCGCGCTCGAGAACGCCCCATGAGCGCTCCCCGGACGATCGTCCGGCGTCCGCGCATCGTCGCCGGCAACTGGAAGATGCATCGCACGGCTGCCGAGGGGGCCGCACTGGCGCGCGAGTTGGCGTCACTGCACGCCGCCGATCCGGCTGCCACGCGTGCACCCGTGGTCGTGTTGTGCCCGCCATACCCCGCGCTCGAGTCCGTGGCGCGCGCGCTGTCAGGCACCGGCATGCAGTTGGGGGCGCAGGACCTGCACGCCGAGACACACGGCGCGTTCACCGGTGCGGTCTCGGGCGGCATGCTCGCCGCGGTCGGCTGCCACTGGGTCCTGGTCGGGCACTCCGAGCGCCGGCAGCTCATGGGCGAGATGGACGCGATGGTCGCGGCCAAGTTGCGCGCCGCGCACCGCGACGGGCTCACGCCCATCGTGTGCGTGGGCGAGACGCTCGCGGAGCGCGAAGGCCAGCGCACCGAGGAAGTGCTCGTGCGCCAGGTCACGGCGGCCTATCACGGACTGTCGGCCGAGGCGGCACGAGCCACCGTGGTCGCGTACGAACCGGTGTGGGCGATCGGCACCGGCAAGGTGGCGACGACCGAACAGGCGCGCGACGCGCACCGGGTCATCCGCGTCACGCTCGACAAGGTCTGCGGTGCGGGCACCGGATCCGAGCTCGCGATCCTGTATGGCGGCAGCGTCAATGCCGGGAACGCCGCAGCACTTTTCGCCGAGAACGACATCGATGGCTCGCTGGTGGGCGGGGCGTCACTCGAGGCGGCGTCTTTCTGGAAGATCATCGGAGCCGCTGGGAGCGCCAGCTGAGCTGCCGGACGCCGAGCGGGCAGCCACCACCCGTTGGCCGGGCCATCCCGCCCGGGTTTTGACGCATAGGGGGAGCGGCTGATAGATTCTTCGCCCGTTCCGGTTCCCGGTCGGATCGCACTCGCGCCCGTTCGAGCCCGCTCGAATCCGTTTCATGCAGCATCCCGAAACTCGAGGAGTCGTATGTACGCGTTGCTGTTGGGCATCCATCTGCTTGTCTGCCTGTGCCTCGTCGCCGTGATCCTGGTCCAGTCGGGCAAGGGCGGCGGGCTCGCGGGCGGGGCCTTCGGCAATGCCACGCAGACCGTGTTCGGTGGCCGCGGTGGCACGGACTTCGTGACCCGGGCGACGGTCGTGCTGGGGGTGTTGTTCTTCGCGACATCGCTGTCGATGGCGCTCATGACGAGCAAGGGCACTGGAGCCAAGCGCAGTGTCGTCTCGGAGGCTGCCAAGCGCGCCGCCGCGACGGCGCCCGCAACGCCGGGTGCGCCACGAGGTGGGGCGCCGGCAACGGGCCTGCCGGCTGGCACGGCACCCGCGACCGGTGCGCCGGCCACTCCGGCTCCCGCGACAGGGACGAATCGCTGAGCTTCTGAAGTGAGAATCGGTGCCCGGGTGGTGGAATTGGCAGACACGTACGCTTGAGGTGCGTATGGGGAAACCCGTGCGAGTTCAAATCTCGCCTCTGGCACCAAATGAAAGAGGCCACGCGTTGTCGGCGTGGCCTCTGTCGTTCAAGGGGTTGCGGTGTTCTACTCGGAGTCGCTGCTAGCACCCCGGACGCGAGATTGTGCCGAAGTTGTGCCGATGTGGCTCGCGGCGAGCTTAGCAACGCCCTCCGCCAGGTCGGCCTCGTCGACGATGGCGTACCTCCGGAAGACCGATTCCGTGAGGTGTCCCGACAACTTCATGGCGACCGAGCGCGGCACTCGGGCCCGCTCCAGATCCCGGACGGCCGTCCGGCGGAGGTCGTGGAACAACCGGCCGGGGACGCCGGCCTCGCGGA
>JANNWR010000026.1:0-36070 GCA_031408715.1 bacterium | reverse complement strand
AGCGCGCTGACCACGAACAATGTCTCCTATCTCGATGTCGGCCCGACCACGGACCTCGCGCTGACCTCGCGTCCGTTCACGGACGGGCGTATCGACTTCGAAGATCTCATCGTGTTCGCGACGAACTACGGAGAGGTGTCGGCCCCCGCACTGCGCGTCGCTCACGCGAACGCCGCGCGGAAGGCTGCGCGGGAGCCCGAGCGATTCTTGGCCGAGGTCCCCGCATGGGTCGAAGCGGGGCAGACGTTCACTTCGGTCGTGAGCATCGAAGCACAGGGCCGCCTGCAGGGACTGTCAGCCGAGATCCGCTTCGATTCTGCGGTCGCCGAGCTGCTCTCGGTCGAGAGTGCCGGTTGGATCGAGTCGCAGCAGGGCGTCGTCCTCTCCACGCGGGCGGGCACATTCGATGTGGCGCTGCTCGGCGCGCGTGCACACGGCCTGAGTGGTGCCGGCGATCTGGTGCGGGCGACGTTCCGCGCCCGGCGCGCGGGGGATCCTGCGCTCAGTCTCGTGCTTGCCAAGGCACGCGATGCCGCGAACCGCCCGTTGGCGGAGTCCGAGTGGGCCTTCGGCCGCGCCGCCGCCGCGCCCGCGCACACGTTGTTGTTCGCGCCCGCCCCCAACCCTTCGCGCGGCGATGCCGTCGTGACCTTCGCCTTGGCGCAAGCTGGGGAGGCCGAACTCGCGATCTACTCGGTCGACGGACGCCGTGTGCGTGTGCTCGCGCACGGGGCGCTGGCGGCCGGGACGCATCGCTTCATGTGGAATGGGTCCGATCAGCAGGAGCATGCCGTCCCGCCCGGGCTCTACTTCGCCCGGCTCGCCGTCGGCGGTGAACAGTTCGTCCGCACAGTGGTGCATCTGAAGTAGGCCGGTCTGCGGCCTACGGGGGTTCCATGCGTCAACTCTTGCCCAGATTGAGCGGTTGCCTGATCGGAGCGGCGCTGTTCGCGCTCGCGCCGCAACCGGCTCATGCCCTCATCACGGTGGCATTGACCCCGTCGACCCAGACCGTGACGCCGGGGACCGACTTCGATGTGTTCGTCGATGTGACCGCGGCCGGCTCTCCGTTCAATGGATTCGATCTCGTGTTGCAGTACAACCCCGCCGCGCTCACGCCGGTGCCGCTCGTGCCGGTGTCCTCGCAGCAGGGCTGTCTCATGACCGGCGCGTGCAGCGGGGCTTGTCCGAACAACACGTTCCACCGCTTCACGTCAGCGGGCGATTCGCTGGTCATCAATGACGTGCTGCTGTGCAACGGGTTCTCGCTCACCGGGCCCGGCAACCTGTACAAGCTGCGCTTTCACGCCTCGAATACGCCACAGACCACGTCGATCACCATTCGTCGTGTGCAGTTCTTCAATGCCGGCCTGTCGGTGACGCCGGTCGCGTCGTCAGGCGCACAGGTCGGGATCGGCGTGTCGCTCGGTGTGGGCGACGGTGCGGCCGCACCGTCGCGTGTGTTGCGCGCGGAGCCCAACCCAGCCCGCGGCCAGGTGCAGTTCGTGTCTGAAGAGCCTCGCCCGGGCATCGCCGAAGCCGAGATCGTCGACCTGCAGGGTCGCGTCGTGCTGCGCCTTGGGGCCATCGCGATCGGGCCGCGAGCGTCATTCAGCTGGAACGGCCTCGATGAGCGCGGTGCTCGCGCACCCGCCGGGCTCTATCTGGTGAAACTTCGTCGCGGGAGTGATGTGCGGACCTCGAGATTCATCCTCCTTCAGTGAGCGTGCTCCCCATGACCCTGCGCGGTGACTGGATGGCGCGGTCGCCCGACGCGATGCCCGCGGCCTTCTGCCGCGGTGCTCGCCATGCGTGCGTGCGGGCGGCGCTGCTCCTCGGACTCGCCGTGCTCGCCGCTGGTCCGGCACCTGCCCAGACCGTACGCAGTGACGTGTTCATCACGAACGGTCAGGTCTCGGCGCAAGTGCTGCGTGGCAATACGCTCTACGTGGGTGGGAGTTTCTCCTTTGTCGGCGCCGTGACGGGTGCAGGTGTTCCTGTCGATGCGTCGACCGCGACCGCCGAACCAGGATTCCCTCCTGTCAATGGCACCGTCATGACGGCCATCCCCGATGGCGGGGGCGGTTGGTTCATCGGCGGCCTGTTCACCGCGGTCGGCAACTCGACGCGTGCGAATCTCGCTCACGTGCTCGCAGACCACTCGGTCGCGAGTTGGAACCCGGGGACGAACGGGACGGTGCGTGCGCTGTTGCTGCGTTCGGGCGTCGTCTATGCGGGCGGTGACTTCCAGACCCTGGGTGGCATCGGCCGCAACCGAGTCGGTGCGGTCGACGCGACTTCGGGCAGCGTCGCCAGTTGGAATCCGAACGCCAACAGTCCGGTTCGAGCGTTCGCGCCGGGGGTCGCCGGGCTCTATGTCGGCGGGCAGTTCACGACCATCGGTGGCCAGGCGCGCAATCGCATCGCCCTGCTCGACTACACGACCGGGTTGGCCGACCCGACATGGAACCCGAACGCCAACAGCACCGTGCTCGCGCTCTGGCAGGACCCGACGAGCAACCTGCTGTACGCCGGCGGGCAGTTCACCTCGATCGATGGGCAGGCGCGCAACCGCATCGCCGCAGTCGATGCGACCACCGGTGCGGCCAGCACGTGGAACCCCAACGCGAACAACCAGGTGCTCGCACTGGCCGGCGACGGCACGGCCGTGTACGCCGGCGGCCAGTTCACCAGCATCGGCGGCCAGAGTCGCAACCGCATCGCGGCATTGTCCAAGAGCACCGGCCTCGCCAGCAGTTGGAACCCGAACGCCGGCAACATCGTGCAGACGCTTGCGGCGTCGGGCACGTCGGTGTACGCGGGCGGTGACTTTCTCACCATCGGAGGCCAGAATCGCAGCCGTATCGCCGAACTGAGTCCTTCGACAGGCTTGGCGACAGCGTGGAACCCCGCTGCTTTCAGCTCCGTCTCGATCGTCTACGTCGACGGTACGGACGTGTTCGTCGGCGGCTCGTTCAACGGGATCGGTGGTGTGGCGCGCAACAACCTCGCGTCCTTCGACGTCACGACCGGCGCCGTGACCGCGTGGGACCCGAACGCCAACAACCAGGTCCAGGCGCTCGCTCTCGGCACGGACGTGATTTACGCCGGCGGCAACTTCACGCAGGTCGGCCCCGTGGTGCGCAATAATGCCGCCGCGCTCGATCTTACGAACGGCGCCGCCACGGCGTGGGACCCGAACCCGGACGGTCAGGTCTCGGCGCTCGCGTTGTCCGGCAACCGCGTCTATCTCGGCGGCCTGTTCAGTACGGTGGGTGGGCAGCCGCGTGTCAATCTCGCCGCCGTCCTTGCGTCGACGGCCGCGGTGGAGTCGTGGGTCGCCGATACCGACAATCAGGTGTTCGCGCTCGCCACCAGCCCCTCGGCGGTCTACGCGGGCGGCAACTTCACCACGGTGAACAGCGTGACGCGTAACTTCGTGGTCGCGCTCGATCCGGCCACGGGCAACGTCACGGCGTGGGCGCCGGAGGCGAACGGCACGGTGCGGTCGCTCGTCGTCACTTGTGACCGCGTCTATGTCGGCGGATTCTTCACGAGTATCGGGGGGCAGGCGCGCAATCGCGCGGCCACGACCAACTTGACGACCGGGCAGGCGCTGGCATGGGATCCGTCGGCGAACGGTCCGGTCTTCGCCGTCGTGCCGGCACCCGGTGTGGTTTATCTCGTGGGTGTGCTCAGTTCGGTCGGCGTCACGGCACGAAATCGCGCCGCCGCGGTCAACCCGGTGACGGGAGCCGTCACTCCGTGGAACCCGAACACGAACGGCACCGTGCGCTCGCTTGTCCACGATGCCAACAACGTCTTCCTGGGCGGCGTGTTCTCGACCGTGAGCGGCACGCCTTCGGGCAATCTCGCCTCGGTGAGTCCTGACCTGAGCGGGAGCTGCCCGGCGATCTCGCTGCCCGTCCCGCCGCTGGCAGCCGGCGTGACCGGCGTGGCGTACGGAGTTTCACTCGCGGCGAGTGGCGGCACCGGGCCGTATTGCTATGCACTGTCCGCCGGCACGCTGCCCGCGGGACTGTCCCTCGACCGCGGCACCGGACAACTCGCGGGAACGCCGTCCGGTGCGGGGGTGAGCGTGTTCGCAGTCACTGCGACCGACGTCCGCGGTTGTGCGGGTACCGCGAGCTACGCGCTCACGGTCACTCCGGCTGCCGCCGTCAACAGTGTCACGCCGCTCACGACTGGGCTGTGCCTGAATCCGCTCACCACAGCCGTGCAGGTGCCGTTCCAGCTTACGCGCGGAGATGCAACCGGCCTGCGCGGCGCGAGTGTCACGTTCCAGCTCGACACCACGAAGCTGCGTCTGGCGAATCCCGGCGCCGCGGCATTGAGTTTCCAGCCGGGCACCTGGGCGCAGTCGTTCGGGAACCGTTCGATGCAGGTCACGGACCTTGGCAGCGGACGCTACACCGTGGATGTGGTCCTGCTCGGTTCGCCATGCGGCGTCACGGCTCCGGGTTCGTTGTTCACGGTCGCGCTGGCCGCGCAAGGTCCGGTCGGGACTGGTGCGGTCACGGTCACGTCCGTGACCGCACGCGATTGCGCGAATGCGGCGGTCGCGGTGAATGCGGGCAGCCCGGGGTCGGTCAACATCTCGAGCGTCACCATCACGCTCTCGCCGGCATCGCTCCCCGCAGCCACCACCAGCACGGCCTACAGCCAGTCGCTCACGGCCAGCGGCGGTGTGGGCCCGTACACGTTCTCGGTCTCGGCCGGCTCGTTACCGCCGGGACTGGCTCTGGCGAGCTCGGGACTGCTCACCGGCACGCCCACTCTGAGCGGCTCGTTCGCATTCACCGTGCGCGCGTCCGAAGCGGGCGGTTGCGCAGGGGAGCGGGCCTATTCGATCTCGGTCACCTGTCCGGCCATCGCGATCCTGCCCGCGTTCCTGCCCGATGGCGCGGTCGGATCGCCCTATGGGGCGGCCCTGGCCACCAGTGCCGGCACGGCACCTTTCACGTTCACCGTCAGCGCGGGCGCGTTGCCCACCGGAATGACGCTCTCGGCGGGAGGTGTCTTGAGCGGCACTCCCACCGTCGTCGAGACCGGGGTGTTCACCGTGCTCGTGACGGATGCCGCGGGCTGCTCCGGATCACGATCGTATGCGGTCGACATCTTCAGCGCAGCACCGGTCTCATTCGTCGCGGCCAACACCGCGGGACTGGCCATCTCCACCGGGCATCCGTGCGTGAGTGTGCCATTCGTCTACACGCGCGGTGAGGCGGCAGCGGTGCGCAGCCTGTCGGTGTCATTCCAACTCGATGCTGCGCGCTTGGCACTGTGCTCCGCTCCCGCGACCGCGGTTCAGCTGGGCTCGTGGTTCACGGGCTTCGCCAATACGCAACTGCAGGTCACCGCTGACGGCGGTGGGGCGTATACGGTCGATGTGTCGCTGGTCGGGGCGCCTTGCGGCATCACGGCGGGCGGCGAGTTGTTCACGCTCGACCTGGCGTCGGCGGGTCCGGATGGTGCGGGGGCGATCACGGTCACTCGCGTCAAGGCGCGCGACTGCGACAACGTGCCGGTGGCCGTCGCGCCTGGCGCGGCCGCCGCGCTGCGCATCCAGAACACCCCGATCGTCCTGTCGCCTGTGAACCTGCCGAACGCCACGGTCGGGTTCCCCTACCTGCAGGCCATCACGGCGGGTTCGGGGTTGGCGCCGTTCACGTTCACCGTTCTCTCGGGTGGGCTGCCGCCCGGACTGAGCCTGAGCGCGGCCGGGTCGCTCACGGGTACGGCGAGCACCGTCGGGAACTTCGCGTTCACGGTGCAGGTGGCCGATGCGGGCGATGTGCGCGGCACGCGCGCCTACACCCTCACCGTGACATGCCCGGTCATCACGCTGTCCCCCCCGACGCTGCCCGATGCCCAGGTCGGTGTGCCGTACACGCACACGATCACGCCCTCGGGTGGCAACGCACCTTACAACCTCGCGGTCACCGCGAACTCGTTGCCACCTGGCCTGACGTTGTCGCCTACCGGTGACATCACGGGCACGCCCACAGGCCCGGGCGTCGCCGTGTTCACGGTCACCGCGGTCGACGCGTTCGATTGCACGGGGAGTGAGGTCTACACGCTGCCCGTGTTCACCGACCCCGCGATCTCCCGCATCCTGCCGTTCACAGCGGGGTTGTGCCTGTCGGCGAACCGCACGTCCGTGAGCGTGCCCTTCGTCTACCAGCGCGGCGAGAACGCCGCGGCCATCGGTGCGCACGTCACGTTCCAGCTCGATCCGCGTTTCACGCTGCTCACGCCGGGCTCGCCTTCCTCGAGCATCCATATCGGCGGTTGGCTCGCGAGTTTCGTCAACCGCACATTCCAGGTGGTGGACAACGGCGGTGGCTCGTACACCGTCGATCAGGCCCTGCTCGGCGCACCGTGCGGCCCCACCACCGGCGGCGTGCTCTTCACGGTGGACCTGGTCACGGTCGCCGGGGATGGTGCGGGTGACATCACGGTGACCGAGTGCCGCGTGAAGGACTGCAGCAACCTGCCTTTGCCTGCACAGCCCGGCCCGCCCGCTCAGTTGGTCGTCAGTCACACGCCGCCGAGCGCGATCGTGGACCTGGTCGCAGCACAGGTGCTCAGCGGCAATGGCACCAACGGACGCACCGGGATCACGCTGACGTGGACGAACCCCCAGCCCGGCTCGATCGCGCTCTATCGTGCGCCGTTCGGGAGCTACCCCGAATACGATGACCTGGGTGGTGCTGCGCCCGACTCCGTTCTTGCACCTGCGGCACCCTGGGTGCTGGTGAGTGCGGCGGCCGCGTCCGGACTGGTCGACGTGCCGCCGGTGCGCGGCTCGTGGCACTACGTCGCGTTCGTCACGGACTCCTGCGGCAATCGCTCCGCGGTCTCGAACATGACGCGCGGCTCGCTCGACTACCATCTGGGGGATGTCTCCAACAGCATCGTGCGCGGCGCCGGCAACAATCGCGTCGGGGTCGAGGACGTGTCGCTGCTCGGTGCGCACTACGGCATCTCGGGCTCGACGCTGGTCAGCGACAGCGTGGCCTACCTGGACGTGGGCCCGACGATCGATGGCCAACCCACTTCGCGGCCCGCGACCGACGACCTCATCGACTTCGAGGACCTGATCCTGTTCTCGCTTCACTTCCAGACGGTCTCCGGCCCGCAGGCGAGCGTGACCCCAAGCTCGCCGCCATCGGCATCCCCTGGAAAGGGCGAGACGTTCGAACTCGCGGCCCCGGCACTGGTCCAGGCGGGCGACGAGATCGAGGCCGTTCTGCGCCTGACCGCTGCGGGCTCGATGCAGGGCTTCTCGGCCGAACTTGGCTGGGACACCTCGGTGCTCGAGCCGCTCGGCACCGTGAGCGGCGGCTTCGCCGAGTCGCAGGGCGGTTTGATGTTGTCGCCGCGTGCGGGTGTGGCGGACGCGGTGTTGCTGGGGGTCGGGGCCTCGGGATTCGCCGGGGCAGGGGATGTGGCGCGTTTTCGTTTCCGTGTGAAGCGCGAGGGCGAGACCGCGCTGCATCTCAAGACCGTGAAGGCGCGCGATGCAGCGAATCATGCGCTCGATCCGGCCGGTCTGGCGAGCACGCTGGTCGCCGCACTGCCCCCGCACACCTTGCTGTTGTCGCCCGCGCCCAATCCGGCGCACGGCCAGACTCATCTGGCGTTCGCCCTTGCCAAGGCGGGGCCGGCCGACCTCGCCATCTTCTCCGTCGATGGCCGCCGGGTCCGCACGCTTGTGCACGGTGCACGCGATGCGGGTGCTTACCGACTGGTCTGGAAGGGCGAGGACGACGGCGGGCGCGCCCAGTCACCGGGTGTCTACTGGGCGCACCTGATCGCTGACGGCCAGACTTTCACGCGGCGGATCGTGTACCTGAAGTGAGCCGATGCTGCGTACACCGGACGCTCGGTGGGCCGGTGTCGGGGTGGAGCCCAACGCATCGGCTGGTCCGAGTCGTCTCGGCCGCGTGCGAGGCGGCGTCCTTCCGCTGTTCGCGATGCCGCTAACGAAGGTGTTTGCGCAGGAACCCGATCGTCAGGGGCCAAGCCGCCTGCGTCGCCTTCTGGTTCGCCCCGTCGCGTCCATCCTGCTGCCTCAGGAATCCGTGGCCCGCACCTGCGTACACGTGTGGCTCGAACTCGCGATGCAGACTCGCCAGCGTCGTCCGGGTCGCATCGAGTGTCGCGGTGATGCGTGCGTCGTCACCGCCATAGTGCCCCTGGACCGGTGCGCGGACGTTCAGCAGGTTCGCGCTGTCCGGTGCCGCGCCGTAGAACACCACGCAGGCCTGCGGCGGCGGGTTCGTCGTCGCATATGCGAAGCTGCGACCGCCACCCCAACAGAATCCCGCCGTCCCGAGCTTGCCATTCGCGGCCGGGATCCGAGCCGCCCAGGCGCGCACCGCGGCGAGGCGGGCCGCGGCTTCCTCGGGCGTCAGTAGCCGGACGAGCTTCACGACATCGTCGCGAGTCGCGGCTGAGTCCGTTCCGCCACCACCGGGGGCGAGACCCGAGACGAGGTCAGGGGCCACGGCGATGAATCCCTCCGCCGCGAACTGGTCGGCGACCGCACGGATCCAGTCGCTCAATCCGAAGATCTCGTGAATCACGAGCACGACCCCGGCCTTGTCCTTGCGCTCGGGATAGACCACCCATGTGCGGAGCGGCGTGTGGCCCTCGTACGGGATGTCCACGAACTCGCCGTGACGCGGGGATCGCTCGAGGACGCTCGCCGCGGCGCTCTCGCCGGCTGGCAGCCCGGCGGGGTTGGAACGAGCCGCACGCAGCGACGGGGCACTGAACACGAAGAGTGCGGCGGCGAACGCGATGACCGAGACCAGCAGGCGAGTACGCATGTGTCCTCCTCGGGCCCGGACTATTCCTGAGCCGGCGGCCTGCGAAGGCCGGCTGCCCATGACGGGTGGAGGACGCACACTAACGCGCTTGCTGGGTGCCCGCGAGTGAGGCGCTGTCGGGACTTTCGGAACGCCGGGCGCTCAGCGCACCAGGACGAGGCGCTGTCGCTCCCCGACCGTGCCGTCCGGGTAGCGGGCGCGAGCGAAGTACAGTCCGGTGCTGGCGAACTCACCTGCTTCGGAGCGCGTGTCCCACTCCGCACCGCCGCGCGGGTCGGCCGCGATCTGCGCCGTGCGACGACCGGCGAGGTCGAACACCTCATAGGAGCGCACCGGCCGGCCGCTACTGCTGAAGTTCACGCGACTCGCGACCCGCGCCGGGTTCGGCCAGAGCTGCAAGCCGGGGGCGCTGGTCACGACAGGGGGGCCGGCATCAAGGAAGTTCCCGGTGGCGCGCGCGAACCGCAGCGTGAAGTTCGTGCCGTCCCAGTAGCTGACACTCATGTTGCCGGCCGCGTCGCTCGCGATCGAGGTGTAGAGCCCCGTGATGCCGGGTGAATCGTCGACCAACGGCTGGTGCCACCCGGACACGTCCTGATAGGCGACCCGGAGTTGCTCGACCGTGCCGTCGTGGTACGAGATGTGGGGGTATCCGACCGGGTCGAGTGCGATGGCGCAGTCATAGCCCACGAACGAGGTCTGGCCATCGACGATCTCCTTCGACCAGGTGTTGTGAGAGGGGTCGAAGAGCGCATGCTTGAGATCGCCATTCGAGACGTCCATGTACGCGATGTGCAGGCGGTTGAAGGAATCCATGACCATCGCACAGTTCAATCCGACGTCCGCCGCGGACGAGTCCACGGTCTGCAGCTTCCACAGGCCTTCGATCTGCCGGGCGTACTGCAGCATGTGCCGCGTCAGGTTGTAGAACGCCACGTGCGGGCGATTCTTCTTGTCCAGCACCAGGGCAGAATAGAAGCCCGACATGTCGAACGTGGTGTCGATCGACTGGCCGAACCAGGCTCCAGCGCCGAAACGGATCGAGAGTCGTGGGTCGCCGCGGCCGCGGTCGTAGGATGCGATCCACGGGCGTTGCAGGGAGTCGATCGCGATCGACGGATACCAACCACAGTCGAAGCTGGAAGTGTCCGCGATCTCGTGCAGCCAGTTGGTGCCCACCTTCGTGGTGTAACGCAGCTTGCCGAGTGTCTCGTCGTAGTAGGCGATGTGCGGACGGCCGAACTTGTCGAGCGCCAGCGAGGCGAACTGGCCGACGATCGCCGCGGAGCCGTCCGCCGTCTCGACGTGCCATTGCGTACCGTCGTGGAACGCGTACTTGAGGTCCTCGTTCAGCCCGTCGTAGTAAGCGATGTGCGGATGGCCCGCGGCATCGAGCTTCATCGACGAGTACTCCCCGACGTAGTCCGATGGCCCGCCGTCCACGGTCTCCAACGTCCATGGCGCGACTGCATACGCACGCGAGGGCGCGCACAGCAGGGCCAGCAGGATCGTGAAGCGCACCACGGTGTCGTGTGCGGTCCGTGGGGAGCGAGGGTGGCCGTGCATGAGGGTCCTGGTCGAGGGGAGAGGCGGGTTCCGGAAGGTGCGCCCGAACTAGCTGCCAACATGATTCTAGGCTGGCGCGGCACACCGAGATCAGTCAAATGTGACGTTCGGACAGCAGGGGTGGACTTTGGTATTGCACGTTGCAACGTCCCGCGGAGCCGCAGTCGGGGTCTGTATCGTGGCGGTCGCGCGCAGCCAGATCGAACGCATCCGGCAACTGTTCGGTTTCAGGCGAACGCCCGCCAGCGGGGCTGCCCGCTCGTATTCCGGCAGCGCCACTCGGGATGAGAGGTGGGTTCCGAACCGGCCGACACCACTCCTGAGAAGTCGGTCCTGGATCGCTCGGCAACGTGTTCCGGGCTTCAGGTCTGGATTCGCTCACGGATACTCGTTACGGGCTGGCTCTCCACGACCTGCTGAACTTCCCCAACGAATCGAGACTGATATGGGCATTTCAGCGCGGAGGCTCCACCGCGATGCTCCACCGGCTCACGCGCGGCGAGTCAGTGAAACTGGCAAGTCTGCTGCTGCCGCTCGCATGGCGTTCGGCGGCTTCCGCCTGCGCGCAGACTCCGGCCGGGAGTCTCTCCCGCCGGGTGACGGCGCATGATGCCTGAGCGCGCGACTCGCCGGTCGGCTTCGCCGGCTCGCACGCGTGTCGCGGTCGTGCTCAATGACCTCGGCCCGGGTGGAGCCCAGCGCGCGGCGATCGAGCAGGCGGGCTGCCTCGACCCGGCCGTGTGGCAGGTCGAGGTCGCGAGCCTGGAGCTGAAACCGCCGCAGGGCGCAGAACACCGATTGCCGCGGCGGATCCCGGTCCGACGCCCCGGGCTCGGCGGACTCACCGGCTGGCTACGCGAGTTCCAGCCCGACCTGATCCATGCGCACCTGGCACGAGCCACGATCGCGTGCAGTCTGGCGTCGCCGCTGGCGGGGAATCCCGCGCTGGTGGCGACTTGTCACAACCTATCGGACTGGCAGGAACGACGGCATCACCCGGTGCGACTGCTGGCGCGCGCCGCGCTGCATCGTTGTGACACCATCCTGGCGGTGAGCGAAGCGGTGCGCCGAGCGATCGCCGCACATGACACGGTGCTCGGCGATCGCACGCAGGTGCTGCGCAATGGCGCCGACCTGTCGGCATTCGCGAGTGTGCGCGGCATGCGCGCCGCCGCGCGCGAGGTGCTGGGGTATCCGCCCGGTTCGTTCGTGGTCGGTGCGGTCGCGCGGCTCGACCCACGCAAGGGGCTCGACGTGCTGCTCTCGGCGGCTTCTGAGGCGCTTCCCCGCGTCCCAGGTCTGGAAGTACTCATCGTCGGCGACGGGGCGGACCGGCAGCGTCTGGCCGCTCATTCCCGCGAACTCGGCTTGTCCGCGCGCGCGCGTTTCGTCGGCGCGCAGAGTGACGTGCGGCCGTATCTTGCCGCGCTCGACCTGTTCGCCGCGCCGTCGCGAAGCGAGGGCCTGGGGATCGCGCTGGTCGAAGCACTCGCCGCGGGTGTGCCGGTCGCGGGAGCGGACGTGGGTGGCATTCCCGAAGTGCTCGATGGCGGGAGTGCGGGCTGGTTGCTGCCCGCCGGTGTGAAGGAGTGGTCGGATGCGATCGTGCGGGCCTCGCGATCGCCGGCGGAACTGGACCGGTTGTCGCTCGCCGGGCTCGAACGCGCCAACGAGTTCTCGATCGATCGCACGCGCGATCGACTGGCAGGACTCTACCGCGCCGCACTCGGGCAGACCGGTGCCTCAGAGGCCGACGCGGCGTAGGGCTCGTGCCGATGTCCGTCTCACGTTGCTTCGAGACCGACACCGTCTTCCGCTCCAGAGACAGCATCTTCGTCCGCTTGTCCGAACTTCAGAACGGATCCGGCGGAATGGAATGCCGAAGCGACAGTGGTCTTTCGTCGAACGACCTGAAGTCCGGCTCCGGTCTCGTGAGCAGTGGCAGGAGAAGTTGTCCTGTCTGAAGTCTGGACTTCATATCCGGCGCGACTGGATGGCGCTCGGTTCTGTGTGACCACTCATTCATGTCGGAAAGGAGCGAGCCGCGCGGCGATCGCGCCCGGTTGGGATTCACCGAAGCGGCCGTGGTCGACTTCGGACTCCGAACAAGTTGTGCAGGCAGAGGTCCCCACGCGAATGCACGGGGCATGTACTGCCGCATGGATGGCGAGCGGAACGATGTTCCGGCCTTTCTTTCCCGTGCGCGGGAATACATTTCCGCGCGACAACACACATCATCTGCCGGCAAGAACTGCAGCGACGCAGCAGAGCCTTCCGGTAGCGAGTTTGCAGCACCATCCGATCTGTCGGCGGTACCGGAAGGAATGGCACGCGATTTGCGGAACATGCCGGTCAAGAGCATCACGGTGCCAGGGATGGTTCCGGAAGTGGATCGAATCGCTCATGACGAGCCGCGGTGGATGAGCCGCGTGGAGCAGGACCAACCAAGGGATGGCCGATGTCCACGATCCTCTGTATCGATGACGAACCGACCGTGAGCGCGACACTCGAGAACGCGCTGCGTGGGATGGGGCACCGCCCAGTCATCGCCGCCAGTATCGACGAAGGCATCCGTGCAGTCGGGCGCGAGACGTTCGATCTCATCATCTCGGACCATCAGATGCCCGATGGTTCGGGCATCGACCTGCTCGGTGCGCTCAAGCGCAATGGCCAGGACATTCCGGTCATCATGACGTCGTCCTACCACAGTGTGGAGCAGGCGGTCACCAGCATCCGCCACGGCGCGGTCGATTACCTGACCAAGCCGCTGCGTGCCGAAGCCGTGCGGATCGCGGTCACGAACGCCATCGAACTCGATCGCATGCGGCGCGTGAATGACGATTTCCAGCGTGAGATCTCGAGCCTGCGCGGCTCGCGCGCCATCGTCGGCACCAGTCCGGCGCTGCGTTCGGTCATGGATGTCATCCGCAACGTCGCTCCGACCCGGGCCACGGTCCTGCTGGAGGGCGAGTCCGGCACGGGCAAGGAGTTGTTCGCGCGTGCCGTGCACGAGCTGTCGCCGCGCGCCCACCAGTCGTTCGTGACGGTCAACTGTGCCGCACTTCCCGAGGGGTTGGTCGAGAGCACGTTGTTCGGTCACGAGCGCGGCGCGTTCACGGGTGCGACCGCCCGCGCCCAGGGTGCCTTCGAGCGCGCGCACCGCGGCACGCTGCTGCTGGACGAAGTCTCGGAGATGCGGCTCGACCTGCAGGCCAAACTGCTGCGTGCGATCCAGGAGCAGGAGTTCGAGCGAGTCGGTGGCAATCAACCCATCAAGGTCGACGTGCGGATCGTCGCCACCACGAACCGCGACCTGCGCGCCGAAGTCGAGGCGGGCCGTTTCCGCCGCGACCTGTACTTCCGGCTGCACGTCGTGCCCATCCACACCCCGGCGCTGCGCGAGCGTCTGGAGGACATCCCGGAACTGGCGGAGCACTTTGTCAGCAAGATCGCTTCGCAACTGGGTGTGCGCCCGCCGATGATCACACCCGACGCGCTCGATGTGCTGCGCCGCCGCAGCTGGACCGGGAACATCCGCGAGTTCGGCAATGCCATCGAGCGTGCGCTCATCCTGTGCCGCGACGGCCGGCTGACGGCCGATGCACTGGCGTCCCCCGAGAGCGAAGCTCATCCGGCCGTCTCGATGACATCGCCCGCGCTGCAGCAACACCAGCAGATGCACGGTCACCCGTTCGGGAGTGGCAGCGCCGGCGCCGCCGTGGCCCTGGGGCCGAGTCCGGACGAGGCATCGTTCAATCTCGACGTGCTCGAGAGGCTGGCGATCCAGCGCGCATTGCAGGCGACGGGCGGACATCGCACCAAGGCGGCCCGCATGCTCGGCATCAGCGACCGAACGCTGCGCAACAAGCTCAAGTTGGTCTGACGCCGGGGACGCCCGCTGGGAGGATGGCCCGGCGGTGCGGCACTGGCTCACGCGCCCGGGGGGAGACCCCCGGGCGCGATTGTCTTTTTCGGAGGCGAGTTCCGGAACAGATGGCCATCGCACCGGAAGGGAGTTCCGGAAGCGCGGGTTGCACGCGTCCATCGGCCGCCACGGCGCACGGGTTCGTTCGTGTGCGTTGTCGTGTGTTCATCGCGAGTTACGCGAGTAGCGGCGCGCGCGCATGCCGATGGCACCGGCCTTGCTCATTCTCCTGCGGAACTCCTCGTTCATGGCAGGCCGCATGGAGGCACGGAATGATCAAGGGACTGTTCGGGAACACCACGTTGCCCTACGCGCTGCGCTCGGGCCTGCAAGAGGCCACGACCACGCACAAGGCGATCGCCGCGCGCGTTGCCGGGGCGATGGATGCCAGCAGCAGTACGGATTTTGCCGGACAGATGACCTCGGCGAATGGCAAGACGAAGGTCACCGAGGCGGACCTGCAGCGCGACATGACCGAGTTGGCCGACACGCAGCTGCGATTCGAAGCCGATGCGAAGCTCCTGCAGCAGGTCTATGCGCGCTTGCGCACCGCGATCCGAGACAGCCGTGGCTGAGCCGATCCGGTTCCCCGTCTTCCCGCGGCTGTCACGCCAGCTCATGAGCGGGCTCCGTACCCCGGCTGCCGGCATGTCGGTGCAGCAGAAGTTCCTGGACGTGATCTCCCAGAACCTCGCCAACGTCGAGACCACGCGCACGCCCGATGGCGGCCCTTACAAGCGCCAGGTCGTGACGGTGAACGGGGTCGCGGGGGACGCCACGCCGTCGACGCAGCAGGTGACCGATCCGCGTGCCGGCCGCATGGCTTACGACCCTGGGCATCCGGACGCCGACGCCGATGGCTTCGTGGCCTACCCGAACGTCGATGTGAACACCGAGTTGGTGGACATGATGGTGGCGCGGCGCGTGTTCGAGGCCAACGCCAGTGTGTTCCAGGCGGCCAAAGCGATGCTGCGCCGCTCGCTCGATATCTGAACTGACGCTGCCACCCGAGACGCTCTCCGAGGAACGCCATGCACATCTCCCGCACGAACCCCTACGGCATCACCCCCGCGCCGGCTCCGACGCGCCCGGCTGCACCGGCGCCGGCCGCGCTGCCGGCTTCGGGCGCCAAACCGTCGACCGCCGCGGGCGCCAGCCTGTGGAACCTGCTGACGCCGGAAGAGCAGGAGTTCTTCGCACGCCAGAGCGAACTGGGCGCACTCACCTATGGCCCGTCGGGCTCGGGACAGCCGGCCAAGCCGGCTGGACGCGCGCCGCTCGGCGGCCGCATCGACGTGAGGGGCTGATCGCATGGACCCGATCCGGATGGATGGACCGTTGCGGTTGTCGATGCCCACTGCCACGCCGATGTCGGAAGCCTCACCTGTGGGCGGCTCGTCATTCGGTGACATGTTCAAGAAGGTGCTCACCGACACGAGCGACATGGAGACGAGCTCGAAGGACCTCATCCAGTCATTCCTGCGGGGTGAGCCGGTGGAACTCCATCAGGTCATGGCGGCGAGCGAGGAAGCCTCGATCTCGCTCGAGCTGCTCGTCGAACTTCGCAACAAGCTCACGGATGCCTATCGCTCTGTGATGAACGTCCAGTGAGGCTCGGCTAGATGAACGATGTGAGCTCGATCCTGCGTGATGTCCAGGGCCCGACCGGCCGCAAGCTGCTGCTCTTCGGCATGGCGGCAGCAGCCATCGTGGCCGTGTGGGTGTTCGCCCATCAGATCACCACGCCGACCTTCGTCACGTTGTTTCGCGATCTCGAGCTCAAGGAGTCCGGCCAGATCGAGAACCAGCTGACCAAGGCCAACATCGAGCACCGGCTGGTCGGCGGCGGCACCGAGGTACAGGTCAAGGTCGACCAGATCGCCGCCGCGCGCGTCGCGCTGGCGAAGGAAGGCCTGCCCTCGAGTGGCCGGCCCGGCTTGGAGCTGTTCGACAGAGCCTCGTGGGGGATGACCGACTTCACGCAGCGGGTCACCTACCAGCGCGCGCTCGAAGGCGAGCTGGCCCGCACGATCGGCGGCCTGCAGGGCATCGAGGGCGCCCAGGTGCATCTGGTGCTGCCCGCGAGCAGCAACCTGCGGCGGATGGAACGCGCGGCGAGTGCCTCCGTCGTGGTCAAGCTCAGGAATGGCGGCTCGCTCTCGGGCGAGACCGTGCAGGGCATCGTCTACATCGTCTCCAACAGCGTCGAACAACTGCCGGCCGAGAACGTCGCGATCATGGACGCCTCGGGCCGCGTGCTGTCGGTGCCGGCGGGTCCGGGCGCCGGGGGCGGTGGCAGCCGCAACCTCGAGCTGCAGCGCACGCTCGAACAACAGCTGGCCTCGCGGATCGAGGACCTGCTCGCCACCGTCGTCGGCGCGGGACGGGTGCGCGCCGAGGTCGCGGCCACGATGACGTTCGACCAGGTCGAGCGCACCAACGAATCGTTCGATCCGGACGGTCAGGTGCTGCAGAACGAGCAGCGCAGCGAGGCGGGTGAGACCGACGGCGGCGGCTCCCAGACGGTGGTCAACAACTCCTACCAGAACTCGCATCGCGTCGAGCGCAGTGTGAGCGCCACCGGTGCAGTCACCAAGCTCACCGTCGCCGTATTGATCGACAAGTCGATCATCGGTGGCCCCAAGAACGTCACCGTGGACCAGTTGCGTGAGATGGCGCGCGACGCCGCAGGCGTCGACAGCACGCGTGGCGACCGGCTCACGGTCAACGCGGTGGCATTCGAGCCGGTGGTGGTGCCCGAGGGGACGCCGTCCAGTGCGGCGAAGCCCGCGCCCGACATCCTCGGGATGCTCGAGAAGGTCGGCCGTCCGCTCCTGGCAGTCTCGGCGATCGTCGCACTGCTGGTGTTGGCGCTGCGCGTGCTGCAGGCACCGGTCAAGGTGGCGGGTGCGGCGGATGGCGCCAGCCCAGGTTCGACCGCGGTGCTGCCGGGCACGGATCCGAACGAGCTGACCCTGTTGCGCCAGCGCCTGCTCGCGGAGCCCGGACCTGACGCCACGACGCAGGTCCTCCGGGCCTGGCTGGCGGACAGCAAATGAGCCCCACGACTCGCACCGTGCGCCTCGAGTCCCTGACCGGTCCGCAGAAGAGCGCCATCCTGTGCCTGGCGCTGGGCGCCGATCAGGGCGCGCGCCTGCTGCAGTCCTTGTCTCCCGAAGAGCAGGAGGCCGTGACGCGAGAGATCGGGTCGCTGCCGCCGGTGGAGCAGGACACCGTGCAGGCGGTCCTCGACGAGTTCCGGAAGGCCGCACAGGGCGGACCGTCCGGCGTTCGCGGCGGTGACAACACCGCCAAGCAGATGCTCGAGCAGGCGGTGGGGGCGGCGAAGGCCCGGCCGGTGCTCGAGAAGATCGAGGAGTCACGCCCCGAATCGCAGATGAAGCGGCTCAAGAAGGCTGCCCCCGAGTTGCTCGCGGGTGTGCTGCGTGACGAACATCCCCAGACCATCGCGCTGGTCCTGGCGCACCTCGAGATGGAGCAGGTCTGCGCCATCGTCAAGGCGCTCGACCCTAAACTGGCGTCGGAAGTGCTCTACCGGGTCGCCCGGCTCGACGCAGTGAGTCCCGAAGCGCTGCAACTGGTCGAGCAAGCACTGGCCGGGAAGGCCGACCTGACACTCACCTCGCGCCCCGCGACGAGTGGCGGGGCCGCGGCCGTGGCGCGCGTGCTCAATCAGACTGGCGGAGAGCTGGAGAAGCAGCTGCTCGAGAGTCTCGGGGAACGCGACCCGGATGTGGCTGCCAACGTCAAGGCACTGATGTTCGTGTTCGAGGACTTGTTGCTCGTGGATGGCAAGGGCATGCAGCGGTTGCTGCGCGAGGTCGAGTCCAAGGAACTGGCGCTGTCGCTCAAGGCAGCCAGTGACGAGCTCAAGGCGCACATTCGCGGCAACATGTCGGAGCGTGCCGGCGGTGCGCTCGAGGAAGAGATGGAGATGCTCGGGCCGGTGCGCGTCAAGGATGTCCAGGCCGCTCAGGCCCGGATCATCGAAGCAGTGCGCGCGCTCGAGGAATCGGGCGAGATCATGATCAGCGGGCGGGGAGGGTCGGACGATGTCCTCACCTAGCACGTCCCCGAGCCCGCGAGCGTGGCTGCCACCGATGCTGTCGCACGAGCATTCGCCGTTCGCACCCGCGCCGGCTGCGACCGGCAGTTGGTTGCTCGCCGACCTCGGTGGTCCACTTCAAGCAAGTGAGCCGGTCGATGCTTCCTTTGAAGCAGGCTACGCCGAAGGCCTGCGCGACGGCGTCGAGCAGTCGCACGATCACCTGCGTCCCGCGGTGCTGGCGCTCAACGGTGTGGTCCGCGCGCTCGACTCCCGGCGTGCCGAGATCCTCGGCGACCGCCAGCGGGACTTGCAGGCGCTCGCGCTGGCCGTCGCCCGCCGTCTGGTGCAGCGCGAAGTCCAGGCCGACCCGGCGCTGCTCTCGGGTTGGATCGCGCGTGCCATCGAACTGTTGCCGCACGACCTGCAAGTGGACGTGCGCTTGAACCCTTACGACCTCGAAGCATTGGGCGCATTGCGTGAGCAAGTGGTGCCCCCGGATGCAGGCGTCGCGCTGCACTGGATCGTGGACGCCGAGATCGAACGCGCCGGCTTCGTCGTTCAGAGCCCGCAGCGCCTGGTCGACGGCCGCCTCGATGTCGCCCTGAGGACGCTCTATGAGCGCTTCGAAGAAGAGTGAGGCCCGCATGAGCGGAACCTGGCTGGGCGACGCGTTGTCGCGACTGGACGATGCCCCGCGCTTCTCCGTGTGCGGGCGCGTCAATCGGGTCATCGGACAGGTCGTCGAGGTGTCGTCGTTGCCGGTGGCCGTGGGCGAGGTGTGCCGTATCGTGCCCGATGGCCAGGAGGCGTTGCTGGCGCAGGTCGTGGGATTCCACGAGCGCGGCGTGCTGCTCATGCCGCTGTCGCGCGTCGAGGGCATTCATCCGGGAGCCGAGGTCATCCCGCTGCGGCATGCATTCGCCGCGGACGTGGGCGAAGGACTGATCGGACGCGTGCTCGACGGTCTGGGGCGTCCGATCGATGGGCTCGGTCCGATCGGCGCGACCCGCCGCCGTTCACTCGGTGCCGACGCACCCGGCCCGCTCGGCCGTGCGCGCATCGATACGCCACTCGGCACGGGTGTGCGCGCCATCGACGGGCTCATCACGCTCGGACGTGGACAGCGCATCGGCATCATGGCGGGCTCCGGCGTCGGCAAGAGCGTGCTCATGGGAATGATCGCGCGGCACTGCACCGCCGACATCAACGTCATCGCGCTCTTGGGCGAACGTGGCCGCGAGGTGCGCGAGTTCATCGAGCGTGATCTCGGGCCCGAGGGCTTGAAGCGCAGCGTGGTCGTGGCCGCGACCGGTGAGCAGGCCGCGGTCGTGCGCGCCACGGGCGCGCAGGTCGCCACCAGCATCGCCGAATACTTCCGCGACAGCGGCCGCCACGTCATGCTCATGATGGACTCGGTCACGCGTGTCGCCATGGCATGGCGCGAGATCGGCCTCGCGGTCGGCGAGCCACCCGCGACCAAGGGTTATCCGCCGTCGGTGTTCGCGTTGCTGCCGCGGCTGCTCGAGCGCGCCGGTACCGCGGAACGCGGCAGCATCACGGGTCTGTACACCGTGCTCGTCGAGGGCGACGATTTCAACGATCCGGTCGCCGATTCCGCGCGCTCGATCCTTGACGGCCACATCGTGCTGACGCGGCGGCTGGCGAACAGCAAACACTTCCCGGCCATCGACGTGCTCGAGTCCGTGAGCCGCGTGCGCGACGAGGTCGTGCCTCAGGAGGAACGTGACGAGGCCGACCTGTTCCTGCGAGTCGAGGCGGCCTATCGCTCCAACGAGGACCTCATCAACGTGGGTGCGTACAAGCCCGGCGCCGACCCGTGGACGGACGCGGCCATCGCTTTGCGGCCACAAGCACTCGAGTTCCTGCGTCAGCAGTCGAATGACCACATGTCACTGCAGGCTTCCCGCCAGCGCCTGAGCGCGTTCGCGACCCTGGTGCGGGCCCGTCTCAAGGGAGGTGCCGCATGAAGCCGTTCCGTTTCGCACTGGAGCGCCTGCTGCGGCTGCGTGAGCTGCGCGAGCGCGACCAGGCCAAGCAGTTGGGGCATGCGCTGCATGCCGAACGTGACCAGCGCACGGCGCTCGAACGCGCCCGGGGGGATCTCGCACGCGCGGGTGAGCAGATGGGCGGCGCGCCACAGGATGCCCGCCCCGCGGGAGCGGTACGCAATCTCGGACTGACACTGCAGGCCGCCGCGCTGGCCGTCGATGCTGCTGCGATGGCACATCTCGACACGGTCGCATCCGTGGAACAGGAACAGGAGCGCTTCGGCGAAGCCCGCAAGGACCGCCGGGTGCTGGAGAAGTTGCGCGACCGGCGCCGGGCGGGCTGGAGCGAGGACGGCGCACGGGCCGAGCAGCGTGAGTCCGACGGGCTCACCGAGTCTCGTCGGCACACGAACAGGGAGGAGTCGTGATCAAGATCATCATCATCGGTGTCGCGTGCTTCGTGCTCGCGCTCGCCGGCAGCACGGGCGTGGTCGTCATGACTGCTCCCAAGCCCGTGGCCGTGGCGGACAGCACCGCCATGGCGGACTCGACCCTGCGCGCCGCTGCTGAGCATGCTGGCGCGGATGCCCACGGCACCGCAGCAACAGAGGCTGCCAGTCTGGATGGAACCGCCGAGTCGAATCCGATGCAACTGGCGGAGACCGTTCCATACACGGGCGAGGTCGTCGCGCACGACCACAGGGCCCCCGAAAAGCTCGAGGAACCTGCCGACTTCGCGCGTGTCGGCAAGATCCTCGTGAACATGAAGCCGGCCGAGGCCGCCGCGATCCTGTCGCACCTGAGTGATGCGCAGGTCGAAGGCGTGGTGCGCTCGCTCGCGCCGCGTCAGGCCGCGACCATGCTCGCATCGATGACGCCGGAGCGTGCCGCGCAGCTTTCGAAACGACTGTTGGTCGCCTCACCCGTGGAGGACAAGAAGCGATGAACCCGGTCTCCGCTGCATCCGCCGCGGGTCGCGCCCATGCGACCCAGGAAACCAGCCAGGTGCCGAGCGACCTGGCGGGGCTGTTCGCCATGATGTTCGCCGCGACCACTGCGGCACCGCCACCGTTGCAGCCGACCCCCGTGGTGATGCCAACCCACGCGCCGGAAGGCATGGAAGCAGTATTGGAGTCTTTGCCCGAGTGCACGCCGAGTGCCGAGGGTGAGGGTTCGTCGACCTTGTCGGGAGGATGGCCCGGCAGGGATCCGAGCGGATTGCAGGCGTTCCCGGGTCTTGCGACCACGGGACGCCCGCACCTCGAGCGGTCCGGGCTCACGCCCGCCCTCGAGGACCTCACCCCGGTTCGGCGTGACCTCTTGGAGTCGCTCAGAAGCCCTGAGCCTGCGATCTCCTCGGGGCCACCGATCAACGCCACCCCTGCGCGCTCGGCTGCGGTGCCGTTGCCCGCGGGGTTGCCGGTCCCAGGGCCGATGGACCAGGTCCCGATGCTGGCTGCTGCACTCGCCGCGGCATTGCCGGCCTCGGCGGGATCGCCCGGCTCGAAGGCGCCTCCGACCGACGTGCCAGATGGGGGTCGCGTGAAGGGTGGGGACGCCACCGCATCCGGCGAACCTCTGCTGGCCGATGCCGCATTCGATGGTGGGCGCGGCGCGCGGCGCGGTGCCATGCGATCGTCGCCGCTCGATGCCGCGGCCGCAGGTCTGACGGGGCGCGGGCGCGGCAAGAGTGGTTCGGGTGCGGCCGCCCAAGGCGACAAGCCGTCTTCCGACGCGAGCACGGATGCGATGACCTCTGCATTCCCGGGGGCCACCGACACCGCTGCTCCGCCCACGCCCGGCGCACTGTCGCCAAACGCGCATCTGGCGGGCGTCACCGCGCCTCACAGCAAACTGCCGGACCTGCCCGTCTCCGCGGGGGCCGCTCCCGCCGCACCGGTCGAACTGCCGCCGGAGCCGCAGAGTCTTGCGAATCCTTCGCACGCCACGGTGTCGTTCGACAGTGGCGATGGACAGGAGGGACGCCTCCGCGTCTCGCTGCGCGGCGAGACGCTGCGCGCCACCATCCAGATGCCGGATGCCGCCGCGGCCCAACGACTGGAACAGGATCTTGGCGAGTTGTCCCGGGCACTTCGCGGCCACGGCTTCGAGGATGCGCGGCTCACCATCGACGCGCCCCGTTCCACCTCGAACAGCGAACGTGGCCACGACGACACACAGCGACGCGAACCCAAGAATCAGCGCGATGAACGCTCCCACTCCGGCGAACGCAACTCCGCGCGCCGGGAGCGGGGCACGTCTCGTCAAGAAAGGTAGGTCTGTGATGATCGTGCCTCTGTCCGCCGCCGCCGCGCAGGCGTCCTCGGCGGCGTCCGTGGAATCCGTGCTCGCCGGCGCGAACGGCCGCTCGTCTTCGTCCACTGCCACGGGCTCACGGGACTCCGTGGGGAAGGACGACTTCCTCAAGCTGCTCGTCACGCAGCTCAGGAACCAGGACCCCACGAACCCGATGCAGCCGCACGAGTTCGCCGCGCAGCTCGCGCAGTTCACGAGTGTCGAGCAGCTCACGCAGGTGAATGCGGGAATCGCGGCGCTGTCCGCCCAGAATCAGCTCAGCACGCTCATGAGCGAGACCTCGTTCTCGGCCTCGCTCGTGGGCAAGACCATCGTCGCACAGGGCGACCAGGTCGAGATCCCCAAGACCGGGCAGGGTGCGATCCGCATCGACGTTGGTCTGGGAGGGGGAGCCGGCACGCTCACGCTCAAGGATGCGAATGGGCGCAGTGTCGCCACGGTCCCGCTCGGCAATCTGTCGGCCGGACCGCAGACGGTCGCGCTGCCGGCGGACCTGCCTCCGGGCAAGTACACATACGCAGTCGATGTCAAAGGTGCCAACGACGCCAAGGTCGCTGTCCGCACGTTCGTCACCGGGACGGTCGATGGCGTGCACTTCTCGAACGGCACGATCACGTTGCGCGTCGGCTCGATGGAGATCGGACTCGACAGTCTGAGTGAGATCGGCAAGCCCTGATGGCGTGCTCGCACGCCCTGTCCCCATTCATCACGTCACCACCCCGGATTCACCAGGAGGAACACCGCCATGATGAGAGCTCTGTTCGCAGGCGTCTCGGGTCTGCGCAATCACCTGACCCGCATGGATGTCATCGGTAACAACATCGCCAACGTCAACACGGTGGCGTTCAAGTCGTCACGCGTGACGTTCAAGGAAGCCTTCGTGCAGTTGGTCTCGGGTGCCGCGCGTCCGAGTGCCACGCTCGGCGGCACGAACCCGATCCAGATCGGCACCGGCGTCAACATCGGCAGCGTCGATCAGATGTTCTCGCAAGGCAGCCTCGAGAGCACCGGCCAGCCGCTCGATCTTGCCATCCAGGGCGATGCCTTCTTCGTGCTCAACAACGGGCAGGCCAGCGTCTATTCGCGCGCCGGGAACCTGCAGCTCGATGCCAATGGAAACCTGATCAATCCGGGCACCGGCTATCGCGTGCAGGGCATCAACGCCGACGACCGCGGCAACTTCAGCAGCGGCACCGCGATCACGAACGTGCATATCGGGCTCACCGACAAGGCGCCGGCTCAGGCCACGACGAAGATCGCGCTCACCGGCAACCTCGACGCCACGGCCAAGGTCGGTGACCTGAAGTCGATGACCACGACCACCTATGACAGCGCCGGCGCACCGCATGTGCTGACGCTGACGTTCACGAACACCGGCCCGACCACGTGGGACTGGGTTGCCAGTGTCGGCGGTACGCCGCCGACCGCAACGGTGACCCCGCCCGGCAGCGGCACGGTGTCGTTCGGCCCCACTGGCCAGCTCACGAGCTTCGCGAATCCCGGCGGCGGAACTGCCATCACGCTGTCCCCCTCGGGGGGTGGCCTGCCATTCGATATCACGGTGGACCCGGGTGCCGTGAACACGACCAGCGGACTTGCCGGGTTCGCGAATCCGTCCAACGCCGTCGTGCGTGACCAGAACGGCTTCCCGTCCGGCAGCCTCGTCAACATCTCGGTCGATGCCAACGGCGTCATCAGCGGCTTCTTCGACAACGGTGTGACTCGCTCGCTGGCGCAGATCGCTCTGGCGACATTCAACAACCCGGGCGGTCTCGTGCGCTCGAACGACGGCATGTACCAGAGCACGCCGAACTCCGGCCTCGCGATCACCGGATTCGCCGGGGGCACCAGTCGGTCGTCGATCACGCCGGGCGCGCTGGAGGGCTCGAATGTGGACATCTCGAGCGAGTTCACCAACATGATCATCACGCAGCGCGGCTTCCAGGCGAATGCCAAGGTGGTCACCACGGCCGACGAGATCCTCAACGACCTCGTGAACCTGCGCCGCTAGGCCGAGCCAAGGTCACAGCCAACCGGAAGTCCCTGCCGGCATGAAGTGCCGGTTTTCGGAAGCCCAGTCCCCGACACCGGGTCGCGAGTCGCTCGCGGCCCGGTGTCGCCATTTCGGGAGTGTGCGAGTGCCGGACTGCAACGTATGTGTTCGCTGGAGTTTGCCTCGAGCGATCCGGCCCTGGATGGAGTCTGTCGGCGAACCCGCAGAACGTCCGAGCGGTGGTACGCACGTTGCTCTTCAGCTTGCTGTCCACCCTGTGCCGCGCGGATCCGAACTGCGGCGACAGGCGAGTTCGCGGAGGAGCCGCGAGCGCATCGAGGCGAAGAAGCCGAGGAGTCCCGTGATGAGCGATGCCAAGGAAGATAAGCCCGCCGCCAAGCCAGACGGCGACAAGGGGAAGGACAAGGCCCAGGCCAAGGCCAAGGCCGCATCTCCGCTGCCGCTCATCGGCGCCGCCGTCGGCGCGCTCGTGCTCGGCTCGGTGCTGGGCATTTTCGTCGTGGCACCGAAGATCGTCGCGGCGCGGACCCCGTCGGCGGTGACCGAAGGTGAGGGTGGCGGCGAGAAGAGCGGCGGTCACGGCAAGCCGGCGAAGAAGGGTGCCCATGGCAAGGGCGAGAAGGAGGACAAGGGTTCGGTCGTGCACAAGATCGAGAACATCATCGTGAATCCGTCGGGTTCGCAGGGCAGGCGTTTTCTCATGATGTCGGTCGCCATCGAGGTGCCGGACGCCAAGACCGAGGAGGGGCTGCGCGATCAGGACGCGCATCTGCGCGACCTGATCATCGGCGCGCTCGAGGGGCAGTCGATCGAGACCATCACCAGCCCGGGCGGCCGCGACAGCGTCAAGGTCGCCATCCAGCGGGTGGTCGCGCCGCTCGTGGCCGACGCGGAGTGGTTCCACATCTACCTTCCCCAGTTCGTCCTCCAGTGAGCAAGATCGTGAGCCTGCGCCCGTGGCTGCAGCAGAAGGACGTCGACGTGCTGTTCGGGGTGGCTCCCGCCGTCCCCGAGATCCGTGCGTTCGACTTCTCGGCGCCGCCCCGGCTGCCGCGCGAGCGCCGCGCGGTGCTCGACGGCGCGCTCGAACGCCTGGCGCCGTCGGTGGCCTCGCTGCTGTCGTCGCGCCTGCGCAAGGCCGTCGAGGTGGTGCCGGGTGCGGTCGAGCTCGTGCGCGCCGGGGAACTCGTGAACGCACTGCCGGTGCCGTGCGCCGCTTATCCGTTCGTGGTCGGCGACTCGCATGGCGTGGCCGACGTCGGACTGCCATTCGCGCTCTACCACGTCGAGCGCATGTTCGGCGGGGCGGGCGAGAGCCAAGTGCTCGAGCGCGCACTCACCCAACTCGAACAGAACGCGCTCTCGGCCGTGGTCGGCACGGTGCCGGGGCTTGTGCGCGATGCCTTCCGGGTGTCGTCCATCGCCACGCAAGCCGGCGCGTGCGAACCCGATCCCATGGCGCTGCCATTCCCGGCTCGCGACGAGATCCTGCTCGTGCTGCGGCTGGATGTGAAGACGAGCGGACTCGAGTGCCAGTGGATGATCGCGCTGCCGCTCGCCGAGCTCGAGACGCTGTTCGCCGTCCCGGACGAGTCGTCGGCTCCGGCTCACACCGTCTCGCCCGAGAGTGCCCGGGAACTCCAGCAGGCGCACGTCACACTCGTGGCACGCCTGCCGCTGTTCCGGATGACCGCCCGCGACCTGTCCGAAGTCGCGGTCGGCGAGACGCTGCCCTGCGGGCACTCCACGGAGACTCCCGCCGAGGTGCTGGTGAACGGCTGTATTCGCTTTCGCGGCAGTGTTGGCCAGGTACGCGGCAAGCTGGGATTGAGGATCACCGAGACCGTGGTCACGCCGACGCCGGCGCGGCCTGCACGTGACCGTGAAGGGAGAGCCCTGTGACGTCTTTTGAACTGTCCGATGGCAACCCGCGCCCGACGGGTTCCGATCTGCGCGCCTGTGCGGGCTTTGAAGCACTGCTCGACGTGACGATGCCCGTGGTGATCGAGATCGGCCGCACCCACCTGACCGTCCATGACGTGCTGCAACTGGCGCCCGGATCGGTGGTGACGCTCGACCGCGTGGTGGGCGAACCCGTGGATCTGTACGTGAGTGACCGGCGCTTCGCGCAAGGGGAAGTCGTCGTCGTCGACGACCACTTCGCGGTGCGCATCACCAAGCTGCTCGTGGGCAACACTTCGGAGGCGGCGTGACCGCAGCACTTCAGCTCGTCGCGGCCCTCGCCGTGACGCTCGGCGCCCTTCTGCTGACACTGCGTGCACTGGGACGGCTCAAGAACGGCGGTTCGACCGCCGCGCCGCTGCGTGTCCTGCAGCGCATCGAGACCGCCCCCCGTCAGTCCATCGCCTTCGTCCAGGTGCTCGACCGCGTGCTCGTCGTGGCGCTGGGGGAAGGCGGCGGGCATCTGCTCACGGAACTGGACGAGGCCGAGCGCGCTCGTGTGCTGGCAACTCGCACCGCGCGGCCTGAGGATCCTGCCGCACCGGCGGCCGGTTTCGGGAACTTCGCCGCGAACTTCCAGACCAGCCTGGCTCGCGCGCTCAAGAGCGCCGGGCTCGGAGCGGTACTGCTCGCTGCCGCGCTCCTGTGCGGCGCGCCGATTGCCCATGCCCAGTCCTCCGCCAGCGCTCGAGCGGCCAAGCCGGCTGCGACTCACGCCGCCAAGGCCGGTTCGGTCGTGCCCGCAGGTGCGATGGGCGGCCCGAGCGTCACCGCCCCGCTCGCGCCCAAGGTCGACGTGCGGATCGGCAGCGGGGCGGGGGCCATGCAGATGACGGGCACGGTCGGGCTGGTCGTGTTCATCGGCTTCCTGACGCTGTTGCCCGCGATCGTGCTGCTCATGACCAGCTTCACGCGCATCCTCATCGTGCTGCACTTCCTGCGTTCGGCGCTCGGGACCCAGACCACACCGCCCTCGCAGCTGCTGGCGGCCATCGCGATCCTGCTCACCTCGGTCATCATGAATCCCGTCATCCAACGAACCCAGCGCGACGCGCTGCAGCCGTTCTTCGATGGACGGATCACCCAGGCGGAGGCCTACACGCGCGGCATCGTCCCGTTTCGTGAGTTCATGCTCGTGCACACACGCAGCAAGGATCTCGAGATGTTCGCGGAGGCCAGCGGGTCGTCCATGGACGGCGGCGCGGAGAAGCTGCCCATCGTGACCATCATCAGCGCGTTCGTGACCAGCGAGCTGCGCACCGCGTTCCAGATGGGCTTCGCGCTGTTCCTGCCGTTCGTGGTGGTCGACGTCGTGGTTGCTTCGGTGCTCATGAGCCTCGGCATGTTCATGCTGCCGCCGGCCATGATCTCACTGCCATTCAAGCTGCTGCTGTTCGTTCTTGCGGACGGATGGTCGCTCGTGTTCCAGAACCTCATCGCGAGTTTCCGCTGACATGTCCAACGCCCTTGCGCTGGACCTGCTGCGCAGCGCCATCCAGACGGCGCTCGTCATCGCGGCCCCGATGCTGATCGCGGCCCTGCTCGTCGGTCTCGTCGTCGGCTTGCTGCAGGCCGTGACGTCCATTCAGGAACAGACGCTGACGTTCATTCCCAAGCTGCTGGTGATGACCGGCATCTTCGTCGCACTGCTGCCGTGGATCCTGTCGCAGCTCGTCGAGTACCTGGCGAGCATCATCAAGAGTCTGCCCACGTTGGCGGCATGACCCTCGACGCCCTGAATCAGGCCCTGACGCCCGACCGCTGGCCGGCGCTCATCTACGTGACCGCCCGGGTCTCGGGCCTGATGCTGTCCGCGCCGATGTGGTCCATGGCCACGCTGCCGCGCAGCATTCGCGCGGCGGTCACCGTCGTGCTCGCGGTGCTGTTGCTGCCGTCGTGCCCCGAAGTGCACGTGCCGCAGCAGCCGTTCGACCTGCCGCTGCCGCTCGCCATCGAAGTGCTCATCGGAGTAGCCGCCGGACTCACGGCCGCGGTGTTGGTTCAGGGCGCGGCACTGGCGGGTGAGATCATCAGCGTGCAGATGGGGCTGTCGATGGGACCGGCCGTGCTGGTGCTCCCCGACCTGCCGAGTTCCGAGTTCGGTCACCTGTTCGGGTTGTTCGCGACCGTGCTCTACCTGGGCCTCGATGGACATCTCATGCTGGTCCAGGGGATCGCCGACAGCCTGCAGGCGCTTCCGCCGGGGGCGCCGTTCGACCTGACGCGCGGCAGCGAGATGGCCGCCGGCTTGTTCGGTGCGTTGTTCGCCACGGCCGTCTGCGTCGCAGGTCCGGTGCTCGCCACGTTGCTGCTCACGCACGTCGCGCTGGCGCTGCTCAATCGCGCAGTGCCCCAGCTGAACGCGCTCATGACTTCGTTCCCGATCACCATCGGCGCCGGCTTGCTCATGCTCGGCATCGCGTTGCCCGTCATGACCGCGGCGTACGCGGGCGGGCTCGCCCATCTGCCCGAGATGGTGGAGCACGCGCTCGACGCATGGACGCCTCTCACGGCTGTCGGAACGGGGCGCTGAGATGGCCGATAACGGACAGGACAAGACCGAGAAACCCACCGCCCGGCGCCGTGCACATGCCCGTGAAGAAGGCGAACTGGCGAAGAGTCCCGAGTTCACCTCGGCGGCTGCGACGCTGGCAGGAGTGGCATTGCTCGGGGCGAGCGGAGCCGCCGCGATCGGTACGCTGACCGTGCATCAATTGCGGATCTCGACGCGGGCTCTGTCGATGGGGGAGCACGCGGGTGACGGCGATCTGCTCGCGTCCGTGCGTGCGGTCATGCTCGGCACGGTGGGCGCGCTGCTACCACTGTTCGCGGCGGTCGCGATCGCGAGCATCGCCGCGGGCCTGGCGCAGACGCAAGGCGCCGTGTCGTTCAAGACGATCGCGTTCAAGTGGTCGAACGTGAATCCCGCCAACGGCCTCAAGCGCATGCTGGGCACCGAGGCGGTCGTCTCGCTGTTGCGCGCACTGGTCAAGGTCACCGCGATCGGGGCGCTGGCCTGGGGCGTGCTGGCGGCGGCGCGACCGGAGATCCTGTCGCTGGCGGGTGCGGGCCCCGCGGGCGTTGCCGCCTTGCTCAAGAACTTCTCGCTCAAACTGGCATGGACGACGGGCATCGCGTTCTTCGTGGTCGCCACCGCGGACTGGTTGTGGCGCTGGTACCAGCTCGAGCAGAAATTGCGCATGACGCGCCAGGAAGTCGTGCAGGAGAACCGCGAGTCCGAAGGCGATCCGATGGTCAAGGCCCGCCAGACCAGCATCGGCCGTGCGCGCGCCCGCCAGCGCATGCTGCAGAACGTGCCCAAGGCCGACGTGGTGATCACGAATCCGACGCACGTCGCGGTCGCGCTGCAATACGACCTGGACGAAGCACCGGCTCCCGTCGTGCTCGCCATGGGTGAACGACTGCTGGCGCAGCGCATCAAGGAGCTCGCGCGCAAGCACAACGTGCCGGTGATCGAGAACCCGCCCATCGCGCGCGCGCTGCTGGCGTCCGCCAAGGTCGGCAAGCCGATCCCGCCCGCGCTCTATGCCGCCATCGCCGAGATCCTGGCCTTCGTCTACCGCCAGCGCGGCCGCCTGCCGGGCGGCGGCCGGCTCATCCCTGACGGAGGGCGCGCATGAGCACCGTGACCCTGCCCAGCGCCGCACCCATGGCGGTCCGCTCGGCACCGAATAGCACGACGCCCGGAACCGCGCACGCGCTGCCAGCGGGAGGCTCCGGCAGCGCGCTCGTGCCCGCGGGTGCGAAGCGCCTGATGTCGGCCACCGCCGAGACGGTTCTCGCCGTCGGCGTGGTCGTGATCGTGGCGCTGCTGGTGCTGCCGCTGCCGCCATTCCTGCTCGATGCGCTGTTGGCGATCAGCTTCGGGCTGTCGATCGTGACGCTCATGATCACCATGAGCACGCACGACCCGATCGAGTTCAATGTCTTCCCGAGCCTGTTGCTACTCATGACGCTGTTCCGGCTCGGGCTGAACGTCACGAGCACGCGCCTGATCCTCGGCAGCGGGCACGCCGGGCAGGTCATCGCCGCGTTCGGCAGCTTCGTGATCGGCGGCAACGTGGTCGTCGGACTGATCATCTTCGTCATCCTCGTGGTCATCAACTTCGTCGTCATCACCAAGGGCGCCGGGCGCATCGCCGAAGTCGCGGCGCGCTTCACGCTCGACGCCATGCCCGGCCGGCAGATGAGCATCGACGCCGACCTGGGTGCCGGGCTCATCGACGAAGTCGAGGCGCGCCGGCGGCGTGAGGAGATCAACCGCTACGCCGACTTCTACGGCTCGATGGACGGCGCCGCGAAGTTCGTACGCGGCGACGCGATCGCCGCCCTCATCATCACCGCCGTCAACCTGGTCGGCGGCTTCGTGATCGGCATGACGCAGCGCGGCATGTCCGCGGGCGAAGCGCTCACCACGTACAGCATGCTGACGATCGGTGACGGTCTGGTCACCCAGATCCCCGCACTGATCGTGAGCACCGCCGCGGGTATCCTGGTCACGCATGGTTCGACGAGCGGCGGCATGGCGCCCTCGCTGGTGAAGCAGTTCACGCGCAGCCCGCGGGCGCTGTGGACCGCCGCCGGTGTGCTGGCCTCGTTCGCGATCGTGCCGGGTCTGCCGCCGGTGCCGTTCCTGGCGCTCGCCGCGTTGTGCGGCTTCATCGCGCGCCGGATCAGCCAGCGGCCGCTGGAGACCACCGGTGATCCTGCTGCGGTCGTGTCCGAGGGGAAGGCCGCGAGCGACGCGACGCCCATCCAGGACATCCTCGCGGTCGAGCCGCTCGAGCTCGAGGTGGGCTACGGGCTCGTGCCGTTCGTCGACGAACGCAAGGGTGGGACGTTGCTGCCGCGTGTGGGTGTGCTGCGCAAGCAGCTGGCATTCGAGCTCGGCATGATCATCCCGCCGGTGCGCATCCGCGACAATATCCAGCTTGCTGCGCACGAGTACGTGGTCAAGATGCGCGGCGTCAAGATCGGCAGCGGTGAGTTGCCGCCCGGGCACCTGCTCGCGGTCGACACGCGCGGCACGGGCGGGCATCTGGACGGTATCAAGACCACCGACCCGAGCTTCGGGCTGCCGGCGGTGTGGGTCGCGACGGACCAGCGTGCGGCGGCCGAGTCGGCGGGCTGGGTCGTGGTCGAACCACTCGCCGTGCTGTCGACGCACCTGCTCGAGACGATTCGCGAACATGCCGCCGACCTGCTGTCGCGTCAGCACGTGCGGGCGATGGTCGACGGCTTGAAAGAGACCCACCCCGCGCTGGTCGATGACTTGGTGCCGAACCGGTTGAGCCTCGGGCTCGTGCACCGGGTGCTGCAGCGGCTGCTGCGCGAAGGCCTGCCGGTGCGCGATCTGGTCACCATCCTCGAGGCGCTTTCGGACGCCGCCGATCAGGTCAAGGACCCCGAAGCGCTCGCCGAGTACGCGCGCCGTGCGCTCGCTCCGGTCATCGCCGAGATGCTGGCGGGCGAAACGGGCACGGTGCGCGCCATCACCATCGGCCCGCGCCTCGAAGTCGCGCTCATGCAGCTGTTCAGCCCCCGGGCCAACAGCAACAGCCGCATGCTCGAGCCCGAGGAACTCCATCGTGCGCTCGAGAGCCTGTCCGCGCTGGTGAAGAACCTGCGGCGAGACGGCACCCAGTCGCCGCTCGTCACACCCGCCGGGCTGCGGCTCGGCGTGCGCCGCCTGGTCGAACCCGTGCTGCCCCGCCTGGCCGTGGTGTCACTCGCCGAACTGCCGTCACAGACCCCGCTTCAGAACCTCGCCACTTGGGAGCTGACCGATGCCGCCTGAGATCCTGTACGGAACCGACATCCCGACACTGCTGGCGCGCGCCCGTACCCGGCTCGGTGAGGACGCGCGCATGCTGTCGATCCGGCGCGCGCCCGTGGGTGGGTTCGAGTTGGTGGCCGAGGAAGGCGTCTCGGGGCCGCGTTTCGAACCCATGCGCCCCGAGGCGGTGCGGCAGTCGCGTGCGGTCGCAGGCCGCAAGCCGCTCGTGTTCGCGCTCGTGGGTCCGACCGGCAGTGGCAAGACCACCACGCTCGCCAAGCTCGCGAACCACGCCGAAGTATTCGGGCGGCACTCGGTCGGCCTGCTGTGCCTCGACACCTATCGCGTCGGCGCGGTCGAGCAGGCGCGTGCCTACGCCGAGTTGTCCCGGCTCCCCCTCGAAGTGGTCTACGAGCCTCGCGAACTGGCGCGCGCACGACACCGGCTGCGCGACCGGGACGTCGTCCTGGTCGATACCGCGGGCCGTGCGCCGTCCCGTCCGGCCGACTTGCGTGAGATGCGTGCGCTACTCGATGAACTGTCCCCCGCCGAAGTGCACCTGACGCTGCCCGCGGGACTCGATCCGCGCCGTGCGCGAGCCGTGGTCGCGCAACACCGGGTGCTGGGAGTGACGCATCTGCTCGCGACGAAGCTGGATGAGTTCCCGCAGGACCACGTCGTCCATGCGCTGGCAGCCGAGACCGGACTGCCGATGCGCTGGATGACCATCGGGCAGGAAGTGCCCGCCGACCTGACGTGGGCCGGTGCGCCACTGCCCCAGGAGGCCGCATGAAGGACCAGGCCAGCGCACTGCGAGAGCGGCCCGCGCGTGCTCCGCTCGCTCCCACGAACGGTGAGGCTCGCGCGCTCATCGTCGGCGGCGGCAAGGGCGGCGCCGGGGTCTCCGTGCTGTCCGTGCTCATCGCCTCCGCGATGGCACGACGTGGTCGTCGCGTCCTGCTCATGGACGCCGCCTTGAACCAGGGCAACCTGCACGTGCTGCTGTCGCGTCCGCCGGTGCTGACGCTGCGCGCATTGCTCGCGGGCGAAGCCAGTCCGCGGGATCTCGTCATCCCGGTGAGGGACGGGCTGTGGCTTTTGCCGGCCGAGTCGGGCGCCGAAGCCGTGCACGCTCTCACTCCCATGGACCGCGCCCGGCTGCACGTCCGCTTGGCGACGCTCATGGACGACTACGACCTGACGGTCGTGGACGCGGGCACCGGGATCGACAGTGTGCTGCGTTCGGCACTGACCCGGGCCTCACGCTTGCTGGCCGTCACGACGCCGGAGCCGGCCGCACTCGCCGACACCTATGCGCTCATCAAGATCCTATCGCTCGAAGCTCCGGAGTTGCCCGTGGACGTGCTGGTGAACCGCGTTCGTGATGAAGCCGAAGGCCATGCCGCGTGGCGCCGGCTCGAGGACGCCGCCGGACGCTTCCTGGGGCGCTCGTTGAAGTGGGTGGGTTCGGTGAGCGAGGACGAACAACTGGTGCGCGCCGTACGCGGATCGCACTCGCTCACCGATCTGGATGCGTGCGTTGCACCGCTGGCCGAAGGCCTGATGGACGTGCTGGAGCCTGTGGCCGCCTTGGGGAGGTGTTCGTCGTGAGCCGCCTGAACGAGGTGCTGTGGCACCGTTATCGCGAGTTGGGGGACCTCAGCGCGCGCGCGCAGTTGCTCGACAGCTATCTGGGACTCGTGCACCACACGGCACACGAGATGCGCCGTCACCGTCCCGGAGCGCCCGAACTCGAAGACCTGATCGGCGCGGGCACGGTGGGGCTGGTGCAAGCGCTCGAGGGCTTCGACGCGTTGCGTGGGCTGGCGTTCAGCACTTACGCCATGCCTCGTATCCGGGGTGCGATCCTCGATGAGATCAACGCTCAGGACTGGGCCCCACGCAGTGTGCGCGTACGCCGCAAGTTGCTGGCGCAGGCGCGCGCCGAACTGCAGCAGAAGCTCGGGGGCGCGCCCACGGAAAGCCAGGTGGCGGAGCGCATGGGTGTGCCCATGCCGACGTTCTGGAAATGGGTCGGGGAGATCGAAGGGCGCAGCATGGTCGCGCTCGATCACGCCCCGCGGGGGGGCGAGGACGACGCGCTGCACGAACTCGTCCCCGACGACCGCGCCGCGGCGCCGGGCGACGAGCTCATGCACGAAGAGCAGCTGCAAGAGCTTCGCGAGGCGATCGGGGCGCTCCCACAGAAGGACCGCCTGGTGTTGACGCTCTACTACTATGAAGGGCTCACCCTGCGCGAGATCGGTGAAGTGCTGCATGTCTCCGAGTCCCGTATCTCGCAGATCCATGGCCGCGCGATCAAGCGGCTGCGTTCGACGCTCGAGGTCTGATCATGAAGCGCGGGGCAGGCGGGTGGACGGTGCGCTGGTCGATCTGGGGTCCGGTGGCGGTGTGCGTGCTGGCGCTGGTGGCGTCGGCATGGCTGCCGCGTGCCGACGAGCGAACGTGGGGAGCGACCTTGCCGGCGGATGCACCCGGTTTGGTTTCCCAGCACAGCGTGCGTGCACGGTTCGCGCCTTCGTGGCCGGTCCCCGCGTTGCGGCGTCGGGAAGCCACGCCGTCGCGTTCGCTCGCCTCCGTCTGGGTCGCGGAGTTCTCCCCGAGCTGGCCGGTCCCCGCACTTCGCGCTCCCGGGTCCGCGGCGGAGCGTGCGCCGGCGGCCTTGTTGAAGCACTCGATCGTGCATGAAGCAGCCGGTCCGATCGTGCGGGAGCGTTTCCTCCTGCGCGCCCAGGCCGCGGTGAGCCTGTGCATGGCCGTGGTGCTGGCCGCATGGGTCGCTGGCCGTCTGCTCGTCCGCACGCGCCGCACGGTGGGCCGCGGCGTGCGTCTGCGCCGGGCCATCACACGACTGGCCGATCGCGGTGTCGCCCACAGTCGCATCGCCGCCGAATCGCGAGTACCGCGTGACACCGTGCGCGCACTGCTGCGCGAAGCCGAGCGCGAGCCGCTGCATCGCCGCGCCTGACCTGCCGCGAGTGCCGAGCAGTGCCCTCTCGCACGCCCGCAGCCGCTGTCGTGGGAGCCCGGAGTGCGCCGCAGATCGTGAGACGAAAGTCGTTGGCGCCCTCGACCCCGTTTGCTTCCGGTGGGGGGCGACCGCGCTTCAAGCCGCCAGCCTGAGTCGGCGCCGCCGGTGGTTCGGGAGCAGCCCCATGGCCCGCACGACCGGAACGCCCTGCCGAAGCCGGCAGGTTCTTCCGGTTCCTGAGCGAGGCCCGGTTGGGAACATCCACTGGCACTCGGCGCGCGACTCCCACCGTCACCGCCACTTAGCGCGTTTGCTCTATGCCGGCCGCCAAGGGCACGGCGATTGCAATGCAGTCCTTCGGAGCACGGCGTCACCGGAGTGGTGAAGGCTCGTGCACGGGAGGGCTCATGGCGATTCGCGGTATCGTGAACACGGCACGTTCGCTCGGCTACTGGTTGCGTTCGCAAGAAGTCACCGCGAACAACCTGGCCAATGCCAACAGTGACGCGTTCAAGGTCGATCGCATCACGGCGCGCCAGTTACCCGGCGAGACGTTTCCGCA
>JANNWR010000025.1:0-2112 GCA_031408715.1 bacterium | reverse complement strand
AGCAACCGCGCGCCACGGTCCAGATCGCCACGATGCAGGCCGACCAGCTCCGAGATCCGCAGTCCGGACGAGTAGGCGATCTCGATCAGCGCCAGATCTCGCAGCGCGGCGGCATCCGTCGCCATGGCCATACGGTCGAGCGCATCGTTCAGGTCCAGCTTCGGCAGTGTGCGCGGCAGGCGCTTGGGGACGCGCGGGAACGGCAGCGCCTTGGCCGGGTCGGTCGCCAGCACGCCGCGTCGCACGCAGAAGCGCCCGAAACTCCGCCACGCCGCCAGCGCGCGTGCCGTACTCGTGGCGGCGTGCCCGGTGCGGAACAAGTCGTGCATGGCACGCTCGAGCAGCTCGCGGTTCCACTGGCTGGGGGCGACCGGTTTGCCTTCGTCCGCGCACAAGTCCAGCACGCGGCCGATGTCGCCGCGGTATGCGCTCAGCGTGTGGGGCGAGAAGCGGCGCGCCGACTGGAGTTCACCGAGAAAGGTCTCGAGTGCGTCACGCACCGGTCGGCTCGGCCGCCACCTTCTCGCGGCACTTGGGACACATGAGCGTCATCCCGGACTTATTGACCTTCTCCACCATGATCGGAGAATCACCGTTCGGGCAGGCTTGCGCGACCGGGCGGTCCCAGAGCGCGAAGTCGCACTCGGGCCACTTGGTGCACGAGAAGAAGATCTTGCCCTTGCGGCTCTTCTTCTCGGCCAGCTCGCCCTTCCCGCACTGCGGGCAGGCGATGCCGAGCGTGAACGGCTTGGTGTACTTGCACTCGGGCCGCCGCACGCAATGGATGTAGCGCCCGAACGGACCCTGGCGGGCCACGAGTCCGGCGCCACAGGTCTCGCAGATGCCCTCGACCGGCACGGGCAGTTCGCTCGCGTCGAGCGGCTGCGTGTGCTTGCAGTCGGGATAGCCGGGGCAGGCCAGGAACGCGCCGTTGCGCCCGAACTTCTTGACCAGATTGTGCAGGCCGCACGACGGGCAGGTGATGTCGGTCTTCTCTTGCAGGCTCTTCTTGATCTCGCCGGATTTCTTCTTCACCGCTTCGAGATCACGCGACAAAGGGTCCCAAAGGTCGCGCACGACATGCTGCCACTCGCGCTTGCCTTCTTCGACCTCGTCGAGCTCGGCCTCCATGCCGGCCGTGAACTCGAGATTGAAGACGTCGGGAAAATGCTCGACCAGCAGCTTGGTCACCAGCATGCCGAGGTCGGTGGGCTTCAACGAGCGGCCCTCGCGCTCGACGTAGTCGCGCTTGGTGATGGTGGCGACGATGGTGGCGTACGTGCTCGGCCGGCCGATGTTCTCTTCCTCCAGCGCCTTGACGAGCGAGGCGTCGGTGAAGCGCGGCGGCGGCTGCGTGAAGTGCTGGTCGGGGCGCACGGGAGCGGCCACCACCCCCGATTCGTCAACAGCATGATCGGCCGCCGAGATGGCTTCACTCGCCACGGTGAGCGGCCAGCCCGGCTGCAACTCGGGCAGGCGGCCGTCTTCGTCGCCGTCCTCCTCGTCGCGACCGTAGACCTTCAACCAACCCGGGAAGCGCAGCACGCTGCCCGTGGCGCGCAGCCCCAGGCGCCCGGCCTCGACATCGACCGTGGTCTGGTCGAACTCGGCCGGCGTGGCCTGCGAAGCGACCGCGCGCTTCCAGATCAAGTCGTAGAGCTTGAACTGCTCGTCGCTCAGGAACGGCCGCAGCGAGGCGGGCGTTCGCTCGATGGACGACGGCCGGATGGCCTCATGCGCTTCCTGCGCGCCCTTCTTGCTCTTGTAGAGGTTCGGCTTCTCGGGCACGAACGCGTCGCCGTACTCCTTGGCGAGCCACGTGCGGATCTCGGCCAGCGCCTCGTTCGAGAGTCTCGGCGCGTCGGTACGCATATAGGTGATGAGACCGACGCTCCCCTGCCCTTTGAGCTCGATGCCCTCGTACAGCTTCTGGGCGACCTGCATGGTGCGCTGGCTCGTGAACCCATAGCGGTTGCTGGCGGCCTGCTGCAGCGTGCTGGTGATGAACGGCGGCACCGCGCCCTTCTTCTTGGGCTTGAGCTCGATGTTGGCGATGCGGGCGGGCGTGTGGCGGAGTTCTTCGGCCAGCGCTTCGGCCTGAGCGGAGGCGAC
>JANNWR010000024.1:0-18068 GCA_031408715.1 bacterium | reverse complement strand
CCACACGAAAACGCGCTGGGCAGTTCGTCGCTCGCGCATGCACCGGTGCATGCGCCGCGAGCGTGCAGCGTCATGTCCGCGCAAAACAAATTGCCCGCGAGCATTTTCTTATTGACGCTTTCATGGGTGCCACAAGTGCGCGAGGGACACCTTCTCGCCGTCGCGAACTTATACGCACGCAGCCGGCCCGCTCACGCGTCCCCAGCGCGATTCCAGAAAAGTTCTCGCGCGGGCACAAGAGAAGCCGCCAGCGTGCATCCTCGGTCGCCGCGAACACGTGTGCGACGATTCACGTCCCCGAACACATCCGCCCCCGAGCGGAGTCCTCGCGATGACTCGTTACTCGCGCATGCATCTCTCGCCCGAGGTCGCCATGCGCGCCCTCGAGACCGCCGACCTCGAAGAGAAGGGGCGTATCGCCGAGGGCATTGCCCTCATCGCGGTGATCGATCAGCGCCGGGACTTCAGCGACGCCGGCTATTCCTGTATGCGCAGCTATTGCATGGACCGGCTGCACATGTCCGAGGACAAGGCTCTGCGCCGCATCCAGGTGGCGCGTGCGGCGCTCTGCTTCCCGGACCTCTTCGAATGCCTCGCAGACGGCCGCCTCACGGTGACCACGGCATCAGTCCTTGCCCCGCATCTCAGGCCGGAGTTCGCGCGCGAGCAGTTGGCGGCGGCGGCGTTCAAGTCCCGGCATGAGATCGCCCGGATGATCGCGGCCCGGTCGTGGGCCCGGGTGGCGACCCTCGCGCCCCCCGACGCGCCCCTCGTCGCGCCTGGTTTCGGCGCCGAGCCCGGCGCCGAGCCCGGCGTCACCCCGCCCGAACAGGAGGCCTCGCTCAGCGACCTGTGTCCGCCGCCCGCCGAGCCTTCGGCCGACGCCTCCGGCCCACAGCGCGCGCCAGGTGCCCGCCGCGGCCGCGTGATGCCGCTGCCGACGGGGGGCTATGAAGTGCGCATGTCCATTACCGGGCCCGAGCACGAGCTCCTGCGTGAGGCGGCGGCCCTGCTTGGCCACGCGGTCCCCTCGGGCGACCCCGCCGAGATCTACGCGAAGGCAATGCAGCACTACCTGGCGCTCCTCAAGAAGCAGCGCTTCGGCGTGAAGCCCGGCGCGGCTATCTCGGCGCGCGTGCCGCGGGGCAGGGGTATCCCCAAGCAGTTGCGGCGCTTCGTCTGGGAACGCGACGGCGGGTGCTGCACGTTCGTCGGCACCGGCGGTCATCGCTGCGCGGAGACCATGCGCGTGGAGATCGACCACATCATCCCAGTCGCCGAGGGCGGACTCACCACACCCGACAATCTTCGCGTGCTGTGCTCGACGCACAATAGGCGCGAAGCCGAGCGCCTGCTCGGCAAAGAGCGCGTGGCTCGTGCCCGAGAGCTCGCGCAGCGCGAACGCGCGCGGACCCGGACGGCAGCCAAAGCCAGCAAGGCCCGAGCGGAGGCCCGCGATCCGGTGCGTCAGAAGCGCTACGACGACGTCTACGCGGGCATGCGCGGCCTCGGCTTCACAGTCGCCGAAGCGCGCAAAGGCGCCGCGATGGTCGACACGATGCCGGACGCCTCTGACGAAGCCGTGTTCAAATCGGCGCTCATCGAGCTCACAAGGGCCGTCGCGCAGCGCGGCGAACGAGCCGCCCGGTGCTCGGCGTGAAGCAGCACATGCACCGGTGCATGCGAACATGCTTTGCGAACGTCGGCCGAGTTCGCCACTTGCCGCCGCGCATGCACCGGTGCATGCGAACACGCGTTTCGAGCGCTGGCCGAGTTCGCCGCGTGCCGCAGCGCATGCACCGGTGCATGCGTGCTGACCGAAGCCGCTAGCCCTTCGCGCCCGACTCCGCGCGGCCCTTGATCGTGCTCAGCGCGCGGATCGCCGCTTCGCGGGCCGCGTCGATGTCGGCCTCGGGGCCACTCAGGTACAGCCGGCCGTAGGCGCCGAACAGCGAGGCGTCGATCAGCTTCACGCGCGCGGCCTTCATGGCTTCGTTGGCGGCGAAGGCGATGTAGCCGGCGGGTTCGCTCTCCAGGATGAAGAGCGATTCGCCGGCGATCAGCATGTCGCCGTAGCGCGACTTGTTGATCACTTGTGCGTGGTATGGCTCGACGGCTCTGATGACCTGGTCGCTCACCACGCGCGGCTGCATACGGTCGTGCTCCTTGAGCCCCAGATAGTCGAGCACGGCCTGGCCGGCGTCGCGGACCTGGCCCTGATCGTGATGATGGATCTCCAGCAGGCCGAACGCGCGCTCGACCACCATGATGGCGGGAGCGGCCTGCGTGGCCTTCAGCGCCACGTCGGTGATGCGGTTGATGACCATGCCGGGCGCCATCTCGATGAACATCGAGGCGTCGCCGGCCACGGGCAGGAAGCCGCGCGCGGTCGTGCCGATGAACGAGGCAAGCTGGTCCTGGAGCGAGTCCAGGAAAACGTAAGTACGTAGAGTGACGTCGGCCATGTGCGCACGATACGGGGTCGGGGCAGCGAGGGTCAAAACGCGTGGCACGAAACACAGTTGCGCGCCCCTCCGCGCCCGGCAATCACCCCGCCGACTCGCACGCGAGCGCATGCACCGGTGCATGCGACTTGAGATCCCTTTGGCCCGATGCGCCAACCCGCCCGGGGCCAACCAAGTCCGTGCAGGCAGTTCGACCTCTGGAGCCTGAAACTCGCAGTTCATCCCCTCAAGATGTCATCACCCCAACTCCGCCAGCTTCTCCCACAGCGACTCCAGTTCGGCGCGCGTCTTCTCGTACTCCGCCACGATGCCCTTGGAGCGCGCGGCGTCGTGATACAGCTCGGGGTCGGCCAGCACGAGCTCGAGTTCCTTGACGCGCTTCTCCCGCGTCGAGATCTCGTTTTCGAGCCGCACGATCTCGCGCTCACGCTTCTTGGCGGCGTTCCCGGATGCCTTGTCGGACTTGGAGTGCACGGGCTCGGGCGCACGCCCGGCCTTCGGAGCCGGCGCCAGCTTCAACACGGGCGCACCGCCCGAGGGCGACGGCTTCCGCGACAGTTCGGGGTCGGGCTCGCCCGCCGCGCGCGCCAGGCGCGTCGTCTCGTAGTCGTCGTAGCCGCCGGGGTAGAGCACGACCTTGCCGTCGTTCACTTCGATGACGCGCGTGGCGACCTTGGCCATCAACGAGCGATCGTGCGTGACCACCACCAGGGCGCCGGGGTAGGCGGTGAGCGCGTCTTCGAGCACTTCCTTACCGGCCAGATCCAGATGGTGTGTGGGTTCGTCCATCAACAGCAGGTTACTCGGCGTGAGCAGCAACCGTGCGAGTGCGACGCGCTGGCGCTCGCCACCCGAGAGGACTTTGCAGAGCTTGAAAACGTCATCGCCCGAGAACTGGAACATGCCGAGCAGGCTGCGAAGCCTCGGCCGCCACTCGTCGCTGGCGATCTCCTCCAGAGCACCGAGCACGTTCTGCTTGCCGTCCAGCGTCTCGGCGGCGTGCTGCGCGAAGTAGCCCATGCGCGTCAGGGGCGGCACTTCGCGCACGCCCTCGCGCAACTCCAGTTGCCCGGCGATCACGCGCAGCAGTGTGGTCTTGCCGGCGCCATTGGCGCCGACGATGGCGATCTTCTCGCCGTTCTCGATCTCGACACGTGCGCGCGCGAAGATGTCGTCGCCGTCCGGGTAGCCGAACGCGCCGTCTCGCAGGCGCAGCAGCGAGCGGCCGGCGTGCGGCGGGGGCGGGAACGTGAATCGGATGCTGCGCTGCGAGCGCGGGATGACGACGCGTTCTTCCTTCAGCCGTTCGATCTGCTTGCGCTTGCTCTGGGCGGCGGCGGCCTTGGTGTTCTTGGCGCCGAAGCGGTCCACGAATTTCTTGAGTTGCGCGATCTTGGCTTCGACCTGAGCGTTCGAGGCCGCGGCAGCCTCGCGCCGGACTTCCTTCTCTTCGAGGTACAACGAGAAGCGCATCGAGTAGGGGGTCAGCGCGGAGTGATCCAGTTCGCGCACTTCGGTGGCGACGCGGTCCAGGAAGACGCGATCGTGTGAGACGACCACGAGTCCGCCGCGGAAGTCCTCCAGATAGTCCTCGAGCCACTCCATGGCCGGGAGGTCCAAGTGGTTCGTAGGCTCGTCCATGATCAGCACGGTCGGGTCGGCGAGCAGCAGGGCGGCGAGTGCGGCGCGCATGCGCCAGCCGCCGGAGAACTCCGCCAGCGGCCGGTTCTGGTCGGTGACCGAGAATCCGAGCCCCGACAGGATGCGGCGCGCCACCGGCTCCAGCGTGTGCTCGTCCTGATGCTCCAGATGGTGCTGCAACTCGCCCGCACGATCGAGCAGGGCTTCCAGGTGCGAGTCGTCCGGCTTGATGGTCGAGAGCTCCTCGTGCAGCGCGTCCAGTTCGACGCGCATGTCGAGCAGCTCGCGGTGCGCTTCCATCGCCCGGTCCAGCACCGTACCGTCGTAGCGTTCGGCGGCTTCCTGCGGCAGGTAGCCGATGCGCGTGCCACGCGGGCGGACGCACTGGCCGAGTTCGGGGCTGTACTCGCCCAGGATGAGCCGGATGAGCGTGGTCTTACCCGCACCGTTGGGACCGACCAGCGCGCAGCGGTCGCCCGGCCCGATGACCCAGTCGACATCCTTGAACAGGATGCGCTCGCCGATGCTGTACTGCAGGCCCTGGATCTGGATCATGCCGGGCCCCGATTCCCGCTGCTGAGCTTGCAGAAGTCGTGCGGCGGCTGAGCGGGGAGGACGAGGGCGTTCCAGGCTCCGCACGCGTTCCGGCGCCCTTGCATGCCGCCAACCGCCTGCGGCGCTTCGAACTCGGCTGTGGGAGCGCCGATCAGGTCGGCGCCGGCTGGCTGCTCGAGTGGCCGGAACGACTCGTGCAACCCCAAGCGGCTGCGCAGGATGGGCGTTGACGCGTGCGTGCCGGGGGCGGGATACTCTTGCATCCCCCGTGCCAGCCGGAGTCCATGGCTGCCGGGGTTCCCGGCACCGCGGGCACCCAGGCCGAAAGGCGACGCTTTCTCCTCGTGCACCTCTCGCACTCGCATGCTCCAGCATCGCACCCTCGAGCAGCGCAGCCTCGAGGATCTGATCATAGGGCGCAGCTGTGGCTCGTTCATGCCTGTTCTCTCTGGCTATCGGCCGTGGCCGCGTTCGTGTCGCTGGCGCCGCGCGCCGAGGCCGCCATCATGCTGGCGCCGACCGACATTCGCCCCAAGGACTTCGCGTTCATCAAGAAGGACGGGGTGTATCACCTTTTCTACATTCGTCACAACGACTTCCTGCCGGCGTTCGCCACCGAGAATGACTTCGGGCATGCCATCTCGACCGATCTCTACCACTGGCAGCAGCTGCCGCCGGTGCTTTCGGTCAACCCATTCGGCTGGGACAACTTCCATGTCTGGGCCCCGCACATCATCCAGAAGAACGGCCTGTACTGGATGTACTACACCGGCATCACGGAGTCTTCCGCGTTCAACGACACCCAGCGCATCGGTCTGGCGGTGTCATCCGATCTCATGACGTGGACGCGCTTCTACGACCGCCCGGTCTGGGACACCGCGACCGCGCCTTGGGCGTGGTGGAATCCGCAGCGGGCCAGTGTGGCGTGCCGCGATGCCTTCGTCATGCCCGATCCGGCCCTGCCCGGACAGTACCTCATGTACTACACGGCCACGCCAGCCACCGATACGCTGGTCACCCAGATCGGCGTGGCACGCACTCGCAATGGCTCGCTTGACGAGTGGGAGGACCTGAAGCCGCTGCTCATCACGCACCGCAGCTTCTCGTTCAACACCAGCACCGAGTCGCCCCATCTCTTCCAGCACAACGGCCGCTGGTTCATGTTCATCACCACCAACGCCGGCCAGCCCTTGTCGTTCTTCACCACCGCGAACCCGACCGGGGATCCGTCGGAGTGGATCTACCGCGGGCGGCTGCGGAACATGCTCGGTTTCGACACCAGCCTGTGGTTCGCGTCGGAGTACCTGACGGACGGCGAGAACGACCTGTTCGCGTTCGCCTCCGTCAACCGCATCGAGATCCGCCGCATCGTCTGGGGCACGGGTGACAACTTCACGCTCACCGAGCCGTCGTTCTTCCACATCGTGAGCATGGACTGGACGCGGAAGTCCGTGCGCGCCGGGGATCCCGTCGGCTTGGACCTGGTCGTATCGAACCCGCTCTCGTTCCAGCAGGACCTCGAGGCGTTCGTGCTCGACAAGTTCGGCGTCGAACGTCCCGCGCCGCTCGACAGCCTCGGGCTGGCCCGCCGGCCGGCACTGGTCAGCGACACCACACGGCTGCAGTGGTTCGCGCGGCGCTGGCCTTCGACCTTGCCCGCGGACGAGCCCATGCGCGTGCGTATCGCGCTCGACGACGGCACCGCGAGCACACCTTGGCTCACGGTCGCCTACGAACCGCGGAGCGACATCTCGCCGGGCAATGGCCGCACGTTCATCCCGGACACCCTGGCGTTCGAACCCGGGGAGCCGGAGCCCGAGCCGCTGTCCACGGCGATCCGCCCCGGGGGCACCCGCCTTGCGGCGAAGCCGCCTCTCGAAGCGCGCACGCTGCCGAACTCACCGGTGGGACTGGCGATCAGTTTCGAACTCGCGGAAGCAGCGGACGTCCGGGCCGAGATCTTCGACCTGCAGGGCCGTCGTGTCCGCGACCTGGCGGATCGGCGGATGAGTGCGGGCGCGCAGGTGCTGCCTTGGGATGGTCGCGACGCCAACGGAGTGCGATTGGGCCGCGGACTCTACTTCGCACGTGTGCGCTCGGGTGAGCATGTGTCCAGCACGCGAGTGCTGCTCGGGTTCTAGAAGTCCCGATCGCCGGCTCGCGCGTCCCGGCTCGCGGTGGAGTGACGGGCGAATCGGTCCAGTCGAGGAGCGTCGGGTCACGGTGATCGCACGATCATGCGACCGCGCTGCGCTCCGATCTACCAGGCGTGCGGCTGCCGGTCATGGAAGAATCCGCTCGTCGAACCGTCACCCGGCAGTGTCGCCAGCCACAGGACGGTGTCGGCAGCGACCTCAGGGGTGCGCACGGCGTTGGCTCCGCCCATTTCGGTCTGAACCCAGCCGGGATGCATGGCGTTCACCAGGACGCCGGTGCCGCGCAGTTCGTCGGCGAACACGCGTGTCGCGCTGTTCAACGCCGCCTTCGACAGGCGATAGGCCAGTTGGTGCGCGGCCATCATCGCCTGCGAACCCCAGTCACTCGAGACGTTCACGATGCGGCCGAATCCTCGTGTCCTCATGCCCGGCGCACACGCCTGCATCAACGCGATCGCGCCCAGCGTGTTGACCTCGAATGTGCGGCGCACGACCTCGAGCGGCACTTGCAGCGCCGGCACGCCCTGGTCGACGAGGATGGCGGCATTGTTCACGAGCACATCGAGGGTGCCGAGCACGACTGTTGCCTGTGCGATGCTGTCCGCGCTGGCGATGTCGAGCGCCAGCCATTCGGCGCTCAGGCCCTCGGCCTGCAGCTCGGCGGCGGCGCTCTCACCGGCGGCGCGTTGGCGCGCGCCCACGATCACATGATGTCCGAGCCGCCCCAGTCCCAGTGCGATGGCGCGTCCGAGCCCGCGATTGGCGCCGGTCACCAGCGCGCGCCGACCGGACCCGCGCGGCAACGCGGGGTCCGGAAAGCGTGCGGGCGCTCGACTCACGACTTGCCGAGTCGGTCCGGGTTCAAGCCCATCAGGTCGTCGACGACGAACAGGCCGTCCTTGCGGATGAGTTCGCCGTCGAACCAGATCTCGCCGCCGCCGTAGTCGGGGCGCTGGATCAGCACCAGGTCCCAATGAATGCGCGAGCGATTGCCGTTCTCGGTCGTCTCGTAGCACTGGCCCGGCGTGAAGTGCAGCGAGCCGGCGATCTTCTCATCGAACAGCGTGTCCTTCATCGGCTGCAGGACGTGCGGGTTGAACCCCAGTGAGAACTCGCCGATGTAGCGCGCGCCCTCGTCGGTGTCGAGCAGTTTCTCGAGCTTGTCCTGAGGATTGCCGGTGGCCTTGACGATCTTGCCCTTCTCGAACGTGAACGTCAGCCGGTCATAGGTCGTGCCCAGGTACACCGACGGCGTGTTGTAAGCGATCACTCCCTCGACCGAGTCGCGCACCGGGGCGGTGAAGCACTCGCCGTCCGGGATGTTGCGTTCGCCGAAGCAGGGGATCACGCCGATATCCTTGATGCTGAACTTCAGGTCCGTGCCCGGGCTCTTGATGTGCACGCGGTCCGTGCGCTTCATGCGCGCGACCAGCGGCTGCATGGCATCGCGCATGCGGGCGTAGTCGACGTTGCAGACCTTGAAGTAGAAGTCCTCGAACGCCTCCGTGCTCATGCTCGCGAGCTGTGACATGGCCGCGTTCGGGTAGCGCAACACCACCCAGCGCGTATGGTTGACGCGGTAGTCCAGATGCACCGGCTTCGAGACGATCTGCTGGTACAGGTTCATGCGGTCGGCCGGCACGTCGGACAGCTCGCTGACGTTCGTCGATGCACGGATACCGATGTACGCCTGCACTGCCTTCATCTGGTAGAGCTCGAGGTCGGCCTGGATCTTGAGTTGCGCTTCGGTTGCGCCGCGCAGCTGTGCGCGGATCACGCCGTTGTCCCGGATCGAGACCACCGGGATGGCGCCGACCGCCTGCGTCTCTTCGATCAGGTCCAGCACCAGCCCGTCCGCCAGATCGAACGATTCGATCAGGACGGCTTCGCCGGCCTTGAGTTCGCACGAGTGATTCACGATCAGCTTCGCGAGCTGTCGGGTACGTGGGTCGCGCATCGGAGGTCTCCGTGGGGCCTGGGGGTGGGCCGGCCGGGATCAGCCGGAAGCCAAGCCTCGTGAATGTCGCGAAGCTATCACAGCGGCAGAGTATTGTTGACGTTCCCGCTTGCCACGCCGACCATACCCGTGCCGCCCACCCCATCCTCCGGAAGCATGACCAGGAGAAACCCATGTCGCGTCTCCGCGTCGCCATCTTCGGTACGTCATTCGGCCGCCTTGTCCAGGCGCCCGGCTTCCAGCGCCATCCCGGCTTCGAGCTGGTCGCCATCGCCGGTCGTGATGCAGCCAAGACCGAGCGGATCGCGCAGGAGCTGGGCATCCCGCGCGGCTATGGCGACTGGCGCGAGCTGCTCGAACGCGAAAAGCCACAGCTCGTCAGCATCGTCACGCCGGTCGACCTGCACCACGACATGATGCTGGCCGCGATCGCCGCCGGAGCGCATGTCCACTGCGAGAAGCCCACCGCCATGAACCGCTGGCAGGCGATCGCGATGCGCGATGCCGCACTCGCGGCCGGGCGTGTCGCCGGCATCAATCACGAGTTCCGCTTCTTCCCGGCACGTGCGCACGCACTCGAGCTCGTGCAGCTTGGCGCCATCGGCCGGCCGCGCCGCGGCGAGATCCTCGGACGCTATCCGATCTGGTCGCGCGCCGACTCGCGCCCGATGACATGGCTCGCCGATGCGACGCGCGGCGGCGGCATCCTGGGAGCGCTCGGCTCGCATCACACCGATTGCCTGCGCACGTTCTTCGGTGAACCCACGTCGGCGCTCGCCAGCGTGCGCACCGACCAACCCATGCGTGGCAGCGAGCGCGCCACGGCCGACGACGCCTGCACGATTCACTACGAGTTCGCCGGCGGTGCCTCCGCCATCGTCGATCTGTCGGCTGCGGTGCCCTATCGCTGGGAGCGTTTCGAGATCCATGGCGAGGAGGCCTCGCTGCGCTGGGACGAGACCGGCTACACGTTGTGGCGGCTCGAGGCGGGGAAGGAGCCAGTCGAACTGGCGATCCCGGCCGAGCACGCACTGCAGCCGCGAGAGGGAGAACCGGCGCTCGTGGCACCGTTCGGCGTGCTCGTGGACCGGCTGCACCGCGCCATCACCACGGGCGAGCCGCTGACACCCAGCTTCGCGGCCGACGCCGTCCCGGTGCAGTGCGCGCTGGACGCCTGCCGGGCCTCGAGCGTGGCGGGAACACGCGTGGCGGTGGAACGCGCTCCAGACCCTGTCCCAACGGGCGGATGAACGGACTTCCGGCAGGGCTTTGTGCCATTCCTGCAAACCCTTGTGCGCGGCCGCGGCTGGCGGTGGACCCTCGTGGAACGCGGTGGCTATACTGTGCGCCGATCCGAGCGTCGGACGTCGCCCGAGCGGATCGTGGTGCGCTCGGCGAGGCCGACGGTACTGGCTGGCTCGGGCCACCCGGTGCAGTTTTCGAGCCCGAGAGTCGTGGTCCATACACCAGTCGATGTGAGCCCTGAGGAGGACATCGCATGGCGGATTGGGATGTCATCGCCAAACAGCGACTGACCGAGGACTGGAGTACGATCCGGGCGGCGTACCTGCCGCTCAACCAGGCCATGCGTCGGACCATCGAGTTCATGGACAAGGGCGGCGGCACGTTCGACGAACTGCTCGCCGTGGTCCGCGAGCGCGTCGAAGGCTCGCTGCACAATCTGACCGCGCTCACCAACCGCCGTTCGCCGTGGGTGCGTCTTGAGGCCATCCGCAACCTGCGCGTGCTGTCGACCGGCATGCGCGGTGCGGCCTCCGACGATCCGCGCGCACTGTTGCGCTACCTGTTCTCGATGAGCGAACTGCTCGGCAACGTCTGGCGCGATGCGCCGACCGAGGCGCGCGTCTCGCAGAACCTGATCGTCCAGGGCGAGCTGGATTTCTGGTTCGGTTGCGACTGCTGTGCGGTCGGAACGCTGTTGCCCGCCGCGCCCGACGATCCGCCCGACCTGCTGAAGGGCCGTGAGGTCCAGTTGGTGTGGGAGGTCGACGCGCTGTTCGCGTGGACGCTCGACGAGTTCGAGGACTACCTCGCCAGCGAACGTTACGCACTGCCGACCACGGCACGCGTCGCCGCGGTCGAGGACCTGGGCACGCCGGTCATCGATGTGCCGAGTGACGCATTGCGGCGCGGCAAGGACTGGTTCGGCGGTCAGGGCGGGGGACTCTACGGCCCGCTCGACCTCAAGTACCTGGAGTTGACCTGAAGCTGTCACGCCTGTCGTGCGCCGGGAGCATCCGACGGCACGGTCGTCGGGTCTGGGTGCAGGGCAGCCGGTCACGCGGGTGAAGCCGCGAACGTAGTCGACACGTTGTGGTGTGAAGCAGTCCGAGCGTTCTGAAGTGATTCGAAGTGCCGAAGGTCCCCAGGTGATGTCGTCCACATGCAGCGGAAGCAGCCCGGTCCCAACGCCGCCGACAGCGGCCGTCCCGGAGTCGGGACGAACACCCTCCAGGAGGAAGCCCACATGAAGCGTCTCATCGCATTGGTCGTCATGACTTCGTTGGTCATCGCAGCGGTCGCCTTCGCCAAGGAAGCCGAGAGCAAGAGCGGGCACAGCCACAGCAGCGCGAGCGCCACTCCCAAAGCCGGGTCGTGGACCGGTGAGATCCTGGACGCGGGCTGCTACCTCGGTCACGGTGCCATGGGCGAGAAGCACACGTCCTGCGCGGTCAAGTGCGCGGCGAACGGCATGCCGTTGATGCTGCTCACCAAGGACGGCAAGGCCATCCTGCTCACCCCGCCGCACGACAACACCGATGCGTACAACAAGGTGAAGGAGATGGCCGGCACGATGGCCGTCATCACCGGCAATCTGTCGGAGCGCGGTGGCGTGAAGGGTATCGAAGTCACGGGAGCGGTAGCGGCCAAGTAACGAACACGTGGTGCGCGCGGGGCGAGTCGCTCCGCGCGCACCGTGTTCCGCCTCATGCGTCCCCTTCGTGTTGTCTTGCTCGCCGCGATCGCTGCGGCCATGGCGTTCGCGTTCGTCACCCGGCCGCACCTGAGCGCGGCCGAACGGGGCCGCCGGCTTGCCGAGACGCACGGCTGCTTCACCTGCCATGGCGCGGGCGGCTTCAAGGGTGCTAAGAATCCCGGCCGCACCGACAAGACGGTGCCCGACTTCCGCGGCGACCTCATGATGTATGCCGATGACGCGGCCGACGTGCGCGAGTGGATCCTCGACGGCGCGACGGCGAGGAAGCGAGAGAGTAAGTCCTGGCAGGACGCACGCGCCGCGGGCGCGCTCAAGATGCCCGCCTATCGTGGCAGCCTGAGCGAGCGTCAGGTGGATGCGCTGGTGGCGTACGTGATGGCCGTGAGCGAGAGCCCCGAGCCTGCTGATTCTCTGGCGTTCGCCGGTCGCGAACGCGCCAAGGCACTCGGCTGCAACTCCTGCCATGGCCTCGGCGGCCGGCTGGCCCCGCCCAATCCGGGTTCGTTCAAGGGCTACGTGCCGTCGTGGGATGGGGACGACCTGCCCGAGCTGGTGGGCAACCAGACCGAGTTCGGCGAGTGGGTGCGACACGGGGTCTCCGACCGCTTCAAGGCCAACCCCGTGGCGCGCTTCTTCCTGGATCGCTCCCGGCTGCGCATGCCGGCCTACGAGCGTCATCTGGCCGAGGGCGACCTCGAGGCGCTGTGGGCCTACGTGCAGTGGCTGCGAAGCCCGGCGGCACGGCCTGATTCCGCGGCGGTCACGAGCTTCTGAAGCCCCACGCGCGGGGCCGGACGGGCGGGTTTGTGCGGCGCGCTCGCACCGGCTACAGTAGGCAGCCGCGTCACGGTGACGTGCGTAGTCCCGAGCCTACCGACCATCGGCATCCAGGAGTCCCATGACCGCCTACAAGCACCGTCTTCGCCGCAAGCTCCGCAAGCAGGCGTCGCGCAAGAAGGCCGCCAAGGCCAGCGCGGCCAAGAAGAAGCGCCGCTAGCCGAGGCTTCTTCCCGCGCTTCGAGCCGATCGCCGTGCGCCCGCCGCGAGGTGGGCGTTCGTGTATCCGGTCGGACGCTAGTCGGTTCCCGTGCGACGCTCCGGCGCGCCACCGCGTGGCGGGCGCGGGATGAATCCGCTCGGTCGGCGACCGCCCAGAGCGGGGCCCGGCGTCGGCATCGGCATCGGTATCACGTTGGAGCGCGGCGCACCACCCGCGGGTGTATCCACGGGCGCGGGACCCGTTCCAGCCGTGGCTGCCAGCACGCGTTGCGCGAGCACTTCGGCGGCGGGGCCGGCCTTGATCTCGAGCGTGGCGGCGGTGATCACGAAGATGCGCTGGTTGTTGCCGGTCGGATCGGCCGGGAACAGGAAGAAGCCCTCGCGATCCGGCGACCACGACAGCGTGTAGCCGCACACGAACTCGCCGTCACGGAAGCGCACCGCGATCTTCTTGCCATGCTGCGTCTCGGCGGGGCCGAGGACGAAGCCGCGCACATCATCGCGGGCTGCATTGCCCTCGAGCGAACTCACGAAGAACACGGCCTTGAGCTGGCGGAAGCGCAACTCCACGGCGGGCGCGCCGTTCTGCAGGTCGATGTGGAAGATGCCGCGATTGGGCGAGAAGTCGCGCGTCACGCCTTTCAGCACGCGACCGTCGGCGTAGCGTGCGACGATGAGATTGGAGATCTCCACGGCAGGCTCCTGTGGGATGGAGAAGTGGGCGAGCCGAATTGAATTGCGGCCGCACTCGGGTTGTCGGCTTCCGCTGACGCCGTCTTGAGCGTCGCTTCTCGTGTGCTTTCGGGGAGCTTCCAACGGGACTTCGGGGCTTCCGGGGGAGCGCGAGGGGGGTCCGGCCGGGAGCGGCGCGACCGATACTCCCGGGGACGCCCGCGGCATGCTGCCGCGGCGATGGAAGGGGATTCCCCGGGTGACGTCAGGACATGGGCACGGAAAGCGCGTCGCGATCGCGGGTGCGCGCGCGTGGTCACTCGCGCTGCTGCTCGGGCTGCCCATCGGCTGCGCCGCGACGAACCCGGTGCGCGAAGACGCGCTCGCCGTCGCGCGCCGGCAGTACCCCGCGCCGCGCTACCTGGTCGCCGAGGGCGTCAGTGAGTCGGGCTTCGCCGAAGCCGAGTTCCGCGCACGCGCGGCAGTCGCCGCTCAGATGAGCTCGCAGCTCTCGGCCGTGCTCACCAGCACGGCGCGCTCGAGCACGCAGGGGCGTGTGCATATCGAGAGCGAGCAACTCGAGTCCGCCATCACGACGCGCACGACCTTCACACACGCCGAGCTCATCCGGCTCGATGCGAACTCGCGCCGGATGCAGAAAGGCCGTTACTTCGTGCTGGCGTGGCTCAATCGCGCCGAACTGGCAGGGCCGCTCGAACGGGACTATGAGTCGCGTGCGACTGCGTTCCGCACACTCGCCGCCGTGTTGCTCGCGCCCGATTCGCCCGCCGCCGGCTGGGTCGCATTGCAGGCGCGTGCCGACTCGGCGTTCGCCGGGTTGCAGGCGGTGGCGCGCGCGGTGGGCGCGATCACGCAGGCCGAGCACGCACCGCTCCGCGGCGACCGCGTGCTGGTCGAGCGCATCGAGTCCACGCGTCGCGCGCGCCTGCAGGGGACGCCCGTCGTGCTCGAGTGGACCGGCGAGCCGGACGTGCGCGCCATGTGGGCTGCTCCCGCGGTCGAGGCGCTCGGGGCATTGGGTGTGCGCACGTCCGAGCGCTGCATCCCGGGCTCGCTGCGGCTGGTGCTTTCGCCCGACGTGCGCTGCGAGCCGGGGGCACTCGGGCCGGTTTGCCGGCTCGTGCTGCCCGGGACGTTGTCCCGTTGCGCGGACGAGGGAGTGCTGGGCGAGTTCGCGCTCGTGGGCATCGCGGCGCCGGGCGCGGATACGCGCGATCCCGCGCGCGCTCGGGCGCGGCTCCTGGCGGCACTCCAACGCGGACGGCTGCGCAGCGAGTTCGCACGCATTCTCGCACCCTACCTGCCGTTGTAGGGCCCGTCCGGCGAGCGGCAGTGATTTCCGGTCGTCCTGATTGTTCCGGTCGTTCTTGCTCGATCGTCCTGCCCGTCGGGCCGGATCGGGTAGCGTCCCAGATGCGCCAAGTGTGGACAGCGCGCTCCCATTCGCGCCTGAGCCCGCCGCAAGGTCCAGCGAATGAAGCACATGCGAAGCACATGCAAAGTGCGGCCAGTCGCGTGACTGCACGGCCTGCTCGCCCGATCGGCACCCGCGCGCACTGGCACTTGGCTTGCAAACAGCATCCCGGTCCGGCGGGCGCGGTGCGCATGCGAGGCCCGAGCAAGTTCCCGACAGTTTCCCAAGGAGGGGTCGTGAGAGTCGAACCGTTCCGTCTCGCTTCGCTGGCGCTCGCCGTGCTGCTCGCCGCCGGTTGCAGTGCCCACCAGCCACCCCGACAGCTGTCCTCCGCCGCATCGGCCGAGCGTGACGGCGCCCCTTGCTGGGTGGCCAAGGGCGGCACTTGCCTGCAGAAGGACTCCTCCAAGCGACGGCATGTCTATGGAGTGGGCTCCGTGACCGGCACGCGCAATGTGGGGCTGGCGCGCGAAGCCGCGCTCGCACGTGCGCGCACCGAGATTGCCCGCACCTTGCAGACGCAGGTGAAGGCCATGCTCAAGGACTATCAGGCCACGACCACCGGCGGACCGGGTTTCGCGATCGAGGCTTCGGACGAGCAGCACATCGCCGATGTGTCGCGCCAGATCACGGACCTCACGTTGTCGGGCACCGAGCTCGCGGACTCCTGGATCAGTGACACGGGTGCGACCTACGTGCTGTGCCGGCTCGACGTCGAAGGCTTCAAGGGCACCGTGCAACGCATGGGTGAGCTGAGCGAAGCGGTGCGCAAGGCCGTGGTCGATCGCGCCAACAAGGCGTTCGAGGAGCTCGACCGCGAGACCAGCGGCGCGCATTGACCGGACTAGGACCGGTGCCATGATCCGCTTCGCGCGCAGGCTGTTGATCCCGCTGGTGGCGACCATCCCATGGGTCACGACCGCCTCCGCTGCGCCGACACTGAGGCTCGCGGTGCTCGAACTGCGCGACTCCTCGAATGCTGGTGCGGCCGGGACGGCGTACCTCACCGATCTCGTGCGTGGCTCGGCGAGCCGCGCGCTGCCGAGTGAGCGCGCGTGCGTGCTGACGCGTGAGAGCCTCGAGCCGCTGCTGCCCGCCGGCACGACGCTGGCCGAGTGCGCGGATGGTGCTTGCGAGGTCGAGATCGGCCGGCGCGTGGGCGCCGATTACGTCGTGAGCGGTGAGCTCCTGCGTTTCGGTGGTGCGTTGCGCCTCCTGCTGAAGCTGCATCATTGCCGGTCGGGTGCGTTCCTCGGCAGCGAGCCGGTCGCCGGCCCCGATCTCCCCGAGCTCGAGCGCGGGCTCTCCGACGCCGCGGACCGGTTGTGGGCCCGGCTGAAGCAGCATGCGGGTATCGTGCCCGCCACGCCGCCGGCGGAAACGCCTGCTGCGCGGGCCGTTCACGACACGCTGTTCGTGGCGGACTCCGTGCCCGAGCCAACGAGGCGACGTCACGAGCGAAGTTCACGTCGCGTGACGGCCACCCGCCCGGTCCCGCTCGCCGGGTCGCCGCAAACAATCGTGCATCTGAGCGCGGATCGTTCCGTTGTGGTGGGCGAGGAGTTCATGTGGACCGCCTCGGACAACGGTCGTGACCTGGACTGGCACGAGGCCTGGCAGTGGTGCGCGCAGTGTCGAGCCGGGGGTTGGTCCGATTGGCGCCTGCCGGCGATCGAGGAGCTCGAGGCGCTGAACGCCCCGGCTGCAGCGGATGAGCACGGGGCGTCGACCCGGACGCGCAGTCCGCTCGCCGATGAGTTCCAGCTCTCGGCACGTCTGTTGTGGACCGTGTCGATGGCCCGCGCGGGGGTGGGGTTGCAGTTGGACGCAGGCCACGGCACGCGCGTCGCCGCGCCGTTCGCCGACCGTCGCGGGGCACGGGTGATCTGCGTGCGACGCCGCACCGACTGATCCCGGGGGTGCCGCGGCGCTCGGCGCCTTGCCGGTCCTCTATCAATGTGCGAGTTTGCCCGCCGTACCTGATGTTCGATCCCGCGACCCGGAGAACTCCAATGTCCAAGCACGCCATCATCCTGGCGCTCGCCGCCGCCCTGTTCCTCGCGGGCTGCAACGAGACCACGCAGAAGTCCGAAAGCGCCTCGTCCACGTCGGGCACCGCCACGACCACCACGCCGGCGGTGACGCCGGCCACGACCGATGCCGCCGGAGGCAAGATGCACAAGCTCGCAAGTGGACTGCAGTACGAAGACATGGTCGTGGGCAGCGGCAAGATGGCCGAGCCCGGCATGAACGTGTCGGTGCACTACACGGGCTGGCTCACCGACGCCGCCAAGACCAAGTTCGACAGCAGCCTCGATCGCGGCCAGCCGTTCCAGTTCCAGTTGGGCGGCGGTCAGGTCATCCAGGGTTGGGACGAGGGCGTGAAGGGGATGCGCATCGGTGGCAAGCGCAAGCTCACGATTCCCTCGGAGCTCGGTTACGGTTCCCGGGGTGCGAGTGGAGTGATCCCGCCGAACGCGACGCTGATCTTCGACGTCGAACTGCTCGACGTGAAGTAGGCGCCTCCCAGAGCCCATGCTGCCAGCCGATGCTGCCAGCGACGGCGCGGGGCCCCCTGGCTCCGCGCCGTTGTCTTGGTCGACGCCGGCAGCGAGTTCCCCACGGAGAACATCCAGATGAGCACGGAAGCAGACGCCGGCCTGCAGGCGATCGAGACACTCCGGCAGGTTCTGGCACCGGAGGCCGACCGCACGCAGGACGAGGCACGCGGCTTCCGCTGGTGGCCGCACGCGCACGCGATGCGCGTCTGGGCCGAGCCGGCGCGCGCGGACGGCAGCTGTGTCGTCGCGGTGGAGACCGTGCTGTTCACGGGTGTGGCGGCGCGCGGGGCGGAGTTCGCGAAGCTGGCATGGCGGAACGCCAAGGACCCCGGCATGTCGGCGCTGCGCTGGGACTCGCAGAACGGTGAGCTGTCGATGCGTTGCGGTGTGATCGCGCGCCCCAACGACTCCGGGGCACCCGCACGACGACTGTGTCACGCCGCACTTCTCCAGATTGGCGAATCGCTCCGCGCTGCCGATGGACTGGCGGTCGAACTGCCGGGCGCGACGCTCGCCACACCGCCTGCTCCGCTCGCCGGGCTGCCGGTGGTCGAACAGACCGAGACCTGGCAGGCTTATGCGAATGAAGCACCGGGGCTCGCGGCGGCACTTGCGGAGCAGGTCAGCGCGCTGGCCGGCGTCTCGCCCGCGCCGTGGTTGCGCGTCAC
>JANNWR010000023.1:0-47389 GCA_031408715.1 bacterium | reverse complement strand
CGCCGGGCGGGATGTCGAGCGTCAGCCCGTCCAGTGCACGCACGGTCCCGTCGCCGAGCGGGAACTCCTTCGTCACCTGAGCGAAACGCAGCGCCGACGCGGTCATGATGCGGGACTATGCCCCAAGCCTCGGCACGCCGTACATCGCCGCGAGCGCGGGTTCGGGCTCGGGATCGCGGTAGCGGAATCCCGCGGCCTGCAGCAGCCACGGATACACACGCTGGCTGGCGAGCAACATCTCGTCCGCCTGTTCGCGGCCGAGCAGCGCGCGCAATGCGAACGCCGGCGCCGGCAGGAGTGCCGGGCGGTGGAGCACCCGGCCCAGCGCGCGCGCCAGGTCGCGCTGACGCAGAGGTTCGGGAGCGACCGCGTTGACGGGCCCCTGCAGCCGGCCATCCTCGATGGCAAGCAGCAGGATCTCGAGCAGATCGTGCAGCGAGATCCAGCTCCAGTAGGCACGGCCGTTTCCGAGCGGACCGCCGGCGCCGAAGAAGAACGGCTGCGCGAGCTTGGCGAGCGCACCCGCCTGCGACGACAGCACGATGCCGATGCGCGGATGCACGACGCGCACGCCCGCCGCGCGCGCGGGCTCGGCCGCACCTTCCCAACGCTGCGCGAGTTCGGCGAGGAAGCCCTGCCCCGCGGCGCTCTGCTCGGTGAGCTTCTGGTCGGCCCGGTCTCCATAGAAGCCGATCGCCGAGGCCGACACGAGCACGCGCGGGCCGCCGTTCGGAAGCGCTGCGGCCAGCGCTCGGGCCAGCGTGTCGGTGGAACGAACGCGGCTGTCGACCAGTTCGGTCTTGCGAGCCGTCGTCCAGGGCGCATCGGCGATGCCGGCACCCGCCAGGTGCACGACCGCATCGAGGCCCGCGAGTGCAGAGGCATCGAGCACGCCGCGTGCGGGATCCCACGCGATGCTCGCGCCCGACGCAGCCGTCGCGCCACGCACGAAGCGCACGACGCGGTGCCCCTGAGTCGACAAGAACGCGCACAGTTGGCGACCCAGGAAGCCGCTCGCTCCGGTCACGCCGATCAAGAGCGAAGTGCCGCGCACGCGCGCGAGGCGTTCGAGGTCGAGCCGCGTGACGCGATGGCGCCATGCGAACAACCGCGCGAACTCGTGACGCACGAACCACTCCGCTGGCGCGGACAGCGGTGCCAACGGCAGCGACCACTCGAGCGCGTCCTCGAGCACACCCTGGCCTGCCTCGTCGCTGAATCGATGCGCGTGCTCGTAGCGCGCGAACGGCCCGCGCACCTGCCGGTCGTGGAACGCGACGCCCGCGCGATAGTCGTGATGCGTCAACTCCCAACGACCGGCCGGGAGTCCCAGATCGAGCACGACACGCCCGCCGTCCCGGATCCCGCCCGAGCGTTCGACGACGCGAACGGGCTGCCACGGCGGCGACAGCCGCTCGAAGGCGCCTTCGCGCTCGTGCCAGACGAACGCTTCCCTGGCACTGCCGGGAAGCGCGAGCCGGAAGTTCAGCGATCCCAGAGCCGGAACCCGCCACGGAAGGCGTTCTGGTTGTCCCCGCGCCGGCAGTTGGCCGGCAGGCGCTCGATCTTCTTCACGTTGCCGCCTCCGAGCACCACGTGGTCGGCGACCAGCGCGACGCGCAGCAGTTCCGCGACCAGGCCGACATGTTTCTTCCACTTGGTGAGCCCCAGCCGCTCGAGCCCGCGCACGCCCAGGTAGTCCTCGAACGTGCGCTCTTCCCGGTAGGGTAAGTGCGCGAGTTCCAGTGGCAGCAGGAATCCCTCGTCCACGAGTGCGGTGCCGAGCCCGGTGCCCAATCCCAGGAACAACATGCGCCCGCCGTCGTAGCTGCCGAGGGCCTGCATGGCGGCGTCGTTGACGATGCGCACCGGCAATGCGAACGCCTTGGCGAAATCGAACCGGAGCCACCCGGCGGCGAGATTGCGCGGGTCGCGTGCCGGCCGGCCGTTCACGACCGGGCCCGGGTAGCCGATCGTGATGCGGTCGTAGCGCCAGCCGCGAGTCGCTTCGCGCACTCCGGTCACCATGACAGCGGGCGTCAGATGCTTTCCCGAGTCGATCTTCACCGGTACGCGGCGTCCGCTCGCCAGGAGCTTGACGTGCGTGCCACCGATGTCGATGACGAGCGTGCGTGCACGCTGCGCGGTACTCGCGGTACGGCCCGCGGCAACGGGACGCGTTCGCGCAGGACTCGGCTTCACGCGGCGTGCCGTCATACCGGATTCGCCCAGCCGCCGACCGCGCGCGTCAGATCGTCCGCGGCTGCCGGTCCCCAGGAACCGCCCGGATAGAGCAACGGCTCGTTGTTCATGCGCAGCAGCGGATCGACGATCCCCCAGGCGGCTTCGACCGCGTCCTGGCGTGCGAACAGCGTGGCGTCGCCATCCATCGCATCACCCAGCAGGCGTTCGTAAGCATCCATCTCGTCGCTCGTGTGCATGCGCGACACCGACAGTTCGGTGGCCTGTCCGACCATGCCCTCACCCGGGCGCTTGGCCGAAGCGCCGAGCGCGATGGCGACATCGGGCCCGAGCCGGAAGCGCACGTGGTTGCCCATGGCCGGCATGGCATCCTGGAACACGACTTGCGGCGGGGCCTTGAGCTTGACGCGCACTTCGGTCGCGTTGGTGGTGAGCAGCTTGCCGGCGCGCACGTAGAAAGGCACACCCGCCCAGCGCCACGATTCCACGCGCAGTTCGAGTGCCGCGAAGGTCGGGACACGCGAGTCGGTGGCGACGCCGGCCTCGGTGCGATAGCTGTCGAACTGCCCCACCACCAACTTGTCCGCCGGGATCGGCGGGATGCTGCGCAGCACCTTGGCCTGCTCGTCGCGGATGGCCTCGGCATACGCCCCGGAAGGCGGCTCCATGGCGAGGAAGCCGACCACCTGCAGCAGGTGGTTCTGGATCACGTCGCGGATCACGCCCGTCTCTTCGTAGAACTTGCCGCGACCCGACACACCGAACTTCTCGGCCATGGTGATCTGCACACTGTCGACATAGTGCCGGTTCCACACCGGCTCCAGGAACGCGTTCGCGAACCGGAAGTAGAGCAGGTTCTGCACCGCTTCCTTGCCGAGGTAGTGGTCGATGCGGAAGATCGAGCCTTCGTCGAAGCGCTGGTGCAGCGTGGCGTTCAGGGCGCGCGCGGATGCGAGATCGCGACCGAACGGTTTCTCGAGCACGACACGCCCGCCCTGTGTGCAACCCGCGCCGGCCAGACCTTCGACCACCGTGGCGAACAGCGACGGCGGGATGGCCAGGTAGTGCAGCGGATAGTGCGCGCCGTTCAAGGCCTCACGGATTGCGGTGTAGGTGCCGGGCTCACGGTAGTTGCCCTGCACATAGCGCAGCGACGAGGCCAGCTTGGCGAAAGCCGGTTCGTCGACGCCGCCGCCGTACTCCATGATGCTGGCGTGCGCACGCGCCACGAGTGCCTCTTGCGTGAGCGGGCTCGATGCCACGCCTACCACTGGCAGGTCGAGCATGCCGCGCCGTGCCATGGCGTGCAGTGCCGGGAAGATCTTCTTGTATGCGAGATCGCCCGTGATGCCGAAGAAGACCAGGGAGTCGGAGCGCTCATGTTCCATCAGGCGTGTCCTTTCGGCTTCTCGACATGGCCACCGAACTGCAGGCGGAGCGCCGAGAGCAGCCGGTCCTGGAACAGGTTCTCGCCGCGCGAGGCGAAACGCTCGAACAACGATGCTGCGAGCACATACACCGGCACGCCAAGGTCATTGGCGGCGGCCAGCGACCAGCGCCCCTCGCCCGAATCCGACACCCTCCCGGAGAAGCCCTCGAGTTTCTCGTCCGACACGAGCGCCTGTGCCGTCAGGTCCAGCAGCCATGACGGGATGACGCTGCCGCGCCGCCACAGTTCGGCGATGTCACCGAGCGGGAAGTCGTACTGGTAGTGCTCCGGATTCCGCAGAGGCGTGGTCTCCGCATCGGTCGTCCGGCCGAGCCGGCCGGCGCCAGCGTGCTGCAATAGGTTGAAGCCCTCGGCGTACGCGGCCATCATGCCGTACTCGATGGCATTGTGGACCATCTTCACGAAGTGTCCCGCGCCATGCGGGCCGCAGTGCAGCCAGCCATGCGATGCGGTGGAGCGCGCCGGATCGCGGCCGGGCGTCGGTGGCACCGAACTCTCACCGGGTGCCAGCGCTTCGAAGACCGGACGCATGCGCGCGACCACGTCGGCCTCGCCGCCGACCATGAGGCAGTAGCCGCGCTCGAGCCCGAATACGCCGCCGGACACGCCGCAGTCGACATAGCGGATGCCGGACTTGGCGAGGCGAGCGGCGCGCGCGAGGTCATCCTGAAACAGCGAGTTTCCACCATCGATGATGGTGTCGCCGCTCGACAACAGCGGCGCGAGTTCGTCGATGGATGCATCGACGATGCCGGCCGGCACCATGAGCCAGATGTGGCGCGGCGCGGCCAGCGACTGCACGAGTTCCTGGAGCGAGTGCGCTCCGCTGGCGCCTTCCTGCACGAGTGTCGCAACCGCGTCGCGCGAACGATCGTGGGCGACACAACGCACCCCGGCGCGCATCAGCCGGCGCACCATGTTCGCTCCCATGCGGCCCAGCCCGATCATGCCCAACTCCATGGCGATCCCCCTCCCGCGCTTCCCTTGTGCGGATCGTGTCCCGCGCGTATATGCTCGCGACGTCGTGATCCGCGGCACCGTGCCGCACCACCCTATCACGATGTCCACGCAGGACCCGAGCCGGGGGACGGCATGCGAGGAATGGCATGCGAGGAATCATGGATGATCCGCGGATCACGGTCGCGGAAGTTGCCGCATTGGCGGAGCGATTCGCCCGGGCGGTCGAAAGTGCCGCACAGTCCGCCATCACCGCGCGTGGCCGGTTCGCGTTCGTCATCCCGGGTGGTTCCGCCGCCGAACAGTTCCTGCCGGAGCTGGCTTCAGCGCGCATCGACTGGACGCGAACGCACATCTTCTACAGTGACGAGCGCTTCGTGCCGCGCAGTGATCCCGCTTCGAGCGCGGCGGCGAGCATGCGGCTGTTGTTCGCCACACTCGGCACGCGCGGGCCGCATGTGCACCCGATGGTCGAGACCGCGAACGATCCGGAGCGCGAGGCGACGTGCTACACGACGCTGCTCAAGGACACGTTGGGCCCGGAACCCATCGCCGACCTGGCGCTGCTCGGCATCGGCGAGGACGGCCACGTGGCGAGCCTGTTCCCGGGCCGTGCGTCGCTCGAGGTGGCCGAGTCGCGCGTCGTGGTCGAACGCGACTCGCCCAAACCGCCGAAGACACGCCTGACGCTGTCGCTGCCTTTGCTCGCGAGCTCGCGCGTGCTCTTGATCGCGGCATTCGGCACGGGCAAAGCGGAGCCTCTGCGTGCCGTGCTTCAGGACGACTCCTGCACGCTGCCGGCGGCGCGACTGCTGCGAGCCGCGCCGCACACGCGCTTTCTGCTCGATGCGGCCGCGGCAGCGCTGCTCATGAGCTGAGGACCGCGAACGACGGCAGGACGGACCGCGCCCCAGATCGAAGACCCGGCTCAGCCGCAGCGCGCAGTCACCGCTCTCCACGAGCCCGGCCTGAAGTTCGACCGTACCGCGCTCGCCCTGACCGGCGAACGCTATTCCTTCAAGGCCTTCTTCACCATCGGCAGGAACGCGCTCAGGAGTTCGATCGGCACCGGGAAGATGGTCGTGCTGTTGTTCTCGGTCGCGATCTCGGACAGCGTCTGCAGGTAGCGCAGCTGCATCGCACCGGGTTCGCGGCCGATGATGGCCGCGGCCTCCGCGAGCCGAGCGGACGCCTGGTACTCTCCCTCGGCGGCGATGACCTTGGCGCGACGCTCACGCTCGGCCTCGGCCTGGCGCGCCATGGCGCGTTGCATCTCCTGCGGCAAGTCAACGTTCTTGACCTCGACGGTGCTCACCTTCACGCCCCAGGGCTCGGTCTGACGATCGATGACCTGCTGGAGCGCCTGATTCAGTCGCTCGCGCTCGCTCAGCAGCTCATCGAGTTCCTGCTCACCCAGGATGCTGCGCAGCGTCGTCTGCGCGATCTGGCTGGTGGCGTACAGGTAGTTCTCGACCTGCACGATGGCGCGCGACGCGTCCACGACCCGGAAGTAGATGACCGCGTTGACCTTCACCGAGACGTTGTCCTTGGTGATGACGTCCTGCGACGGCACATCCATGGTCACGGTGCGCAGGCCCACCTTCACGGCACGCTCGATGACCGGCAGCAGGATGATCAGCCCGGGGCCGCGCTCGCCCACCAAGAGGCCGAGCCGGAACACCACCAGGCGCTCGTACTCGCGCACCACCTTGATGGAGTTCCACAGGATGACCAGTACGACGAACGCTCCGAACAGCCCGAGCGGCAGCACCAACGGACCCAGCGAACCCATTTCACGCCTCCCTGGCCGCGGGCCGAACCCGCAGCGTGAGCCCCTCGACGCCGGTCACGATCACTTCGGCGCCCACATCCACCACCGTCCCGCCAGCTTCCGCGTTCCAGACCTCGGCGTCCAGTCGCACGCGCCCATGCGGGCGCAGCCCCTCGATGACCATGGCTCGCCGGCCGACGAGCGCGGCCACCCCGGACACGCGCGGGCCGCGCCGGGCGCGCAGTGCGGCCGCCACGAGCAGCGCGGCAGCCACGGCCGTGAAGCCCGTGACAGCGTACACAAGCGGCCGCGCCACCTGCACACTCGCGTCGTCGAACAGGATCAGGCCGCCCAGCCCGAGTGCGATCGCACCCCCGACCGCGAGCACACCGTGGGACTGCACCTTGATCTCGGCGAGCAGGAAGCCGATGCCCGCGACCATCAGCGCGATCCCCGCGGCGTTGACCGGGAGCGCCGACAGCGCCAGGAACGCCAGCAGCAGGCAGATCACACCTGCCACGCCGGGCAGGATCGCGCCCGGACTCTGCAACTCGAACAGCAGTCCATAGAAGCCGAGCATGAGCAGCAGGTACGCGATGTTGGGATCGACGAGGTAGCCGAGCGCGCGCTGCCGGAACGACGGCTCCATGCGATCGACCGCCGCGCCAGAGACACGGATCACGGTGCTGTCGGCACCGCGTCGCATGAAGCGGCCGTCGGCGCGCTCGAGAAGTTCGGAGTGGCTCGCCGCGACAAAGTCGACGACGCCGAGTTCGGCCGCTTCACGGTCGCTCGCCGCCACCGCATGGCGCACCGCCTGCTCGGCCCAGGTGCCGTTCCGCCGGCGCTGGGCGGCCACGGTGCGCGCGAACGCCGCTGCGTCGTTGGTGGCCTTGCGTGCCAGTGTCGAGTCCATGGGGCCCTGCAGGCTCACGGGTGTGGCCGCGCCGATGTTGGTGCCCGGCGCCATGGCCGCGACATCGGCCGCCAGCGTCACGAACACGCCCGCGGAAGCGGCATGCGCGCCGCCCGGCGACACCCAGACGAGCACCGGTACCGGGCTCGCGAGTTCGCGCTGCACCATGTCGCGCATGCTGCGCTCGAGCCCGCCGGGTGTATCCAGTTCCACCAACAACGCGGCGTAGTGGCCGGCCTCGGCGCGTGCGATCGCTTCCGCCAGCACATCGTCCATGACCGGTGACACCACACCGGTCAGCCGCACCGCGAGCACGCGAGGCGAGGCGGCGGTGACGGACGCAGCCGCCTGTGTGCGCGCGGCCGGAAGCATGAGCGACGCCAGCCCGGCGAACAGTGCCACGCACGCAAGCTGGCGTGCGCTTGCAGATCGATGGCGCGAGGCGTGTGCAGGTGAATCGCGGCCGCTCATGGCCCGACGCCTGCGGCGTGCTGCCGAGCCAGGGCGGCGCGCCATGCTTCGGGGTACTTGAGCCCGCTCCCGGTGTCGTAGAGCACGACCCGATCGCTGCGCTGGACCTCGCCGCTCGCCAGCAACTGGCGCAATGCGGCCAGGGTCGCGCCCCCCTCGGGACAGACGAACGTGCCTTCGGAACTCGCCAGCTCGACCATGGCGTCAAGCATCGACTCCTCACTCACCGCCACGGCGGTGCCGTGGCTGCCGCGCACGGCAGCGAGGATCAACGTGTCGGCGAATGGCGAGGGCACGCGCAGCCCGCTCGCCACCGTGGTGGCGTTCGCCCACGGCTCGGCCTTGTCGACGCCGGCGTCGAACGCCCGCACCACCGGTGCGCAGCCCGCGACCTGCACCGCCACCAGCCGCGGCAGTTTGCCCCGGATCCAGCCCAGCTCCTGCATCTCGCTGAATGCCTTCGCCATGCCGACGAGCCCGGTGCCGCCACCGGTCGGATACAAGATGACGTCCGGCAGCTGCCAGCCCAACTGTTCGGCGATCTCGTAGCCGAGCGTCTTCTTGCCTTCCAACCGGAACGGCTCCTTGAACGTCGCGACATTCCACCACTCGGGTGATGGTGCCCACTCCGCCACGAGCTTGCCGCAGTCGGCGATGGTGCCCTTGACGAGCCGCACTTCTGCGCCGAAGGCCGCGAGTTCGAGCGCGAACGCCTCGGGCGTGTCTTCGGGGATCGCGACGCGGCACGGTAGTCCGGCCGCGGCTGCGTAAGCCGCTGCCGCACTGCCGGCGTTGCCGGCGGATGGCAGCGCGATGCCCTTCACGCCCCACGCCACCGCGCCGTTCACCGCCAGCGCCAGTCCGCGCGCCTTGAACGACTGGGTCGGGTTCGGGCTCTCCTCCTTCATCCACAGTTCGCCCAGGCCCAACGACTCGGCCAGCCTCGGCAGTGGCAGCAGCGGGGTGCCGCCCTCGCCGAGGCGCACCGCGGCGAAGCTCGCGGCGAATGGCAGCACGGCACGGTAGCGCCACAGGTCGGTGCCGAAGCGGCCGAGCGACTCGCGCGGAACTTCCGACCGGATGCGCGCCAGGTCGTAGCGCACCACCAACGGCCGGCCACAGGCGGGACAGACGCTGCGTGGGACGGACAGGTCACACGCCGCATGACAGTCGAAGCACTCGAGGTGCGTGAGTGCGGGCTGGAACGGAGACACCACTCGGGCTCCCTCGCGCGAACTCGATCGCGCAGCAGGTCCGAAGCGTCAGTAGCCCTCGGAGTGCCCCGCCGCGATCTCGTCGCGCAGCTTGCAGTAGGACGCGAAGCGCCGCACGCCCACCTCACCACGTTCGACGGCGGCGCGCATCGCGCAGCCGGGTTCGCGGTCGTGGCGGCAGTCGCCGAAACGGCAGCCCCCGACCAGGGGGGCCAGCTCCGGGTAATAATGCACCAAGTCGGTGGCGTCCACCCCCCACAGCGCGAACGCACGCACACCGGGCGTGTCGATGACCTCGGTACCAGCCCCGGGCCGGTACAGGATCGCGGCCGTGGTCGTATGGCGGCCCTTGCCCGTGGTCTCGTTGACCTCGCCCTCCGCGATGTCCTCGTGCGGCAGCAGTTGGTTCAAGAGCGTGCTCTTGCCCACCCCGGAGTGGCCCACGAACATGCTGCGGCCGGTCGCACAGCGCTCGCGCAGCTCGTCGATGCCCGCGCCGGAGTGGGCGCACATCGCGAAGCCCTCGACGCCGGCACGCTCGTACTCGGCCAGGATCTCGGCGACCTCGTTGCGCGTGTCGAGATCGGTCTTGTTGAGCGCGATGAACGCCGGGATCTCGGCGCGCTCGCACTGCACCAGCACGCGATCGACGAAGCCGTGCCGGAACTCCGGGCGCTGCACCGATGCGACGACGATGACCCGGTCGAGGTTCGCCGCCACGACCTGTTCGATCTTGCGCTCGCCGGCGGCCTGGCGCGAGAACACGTTGCGACGGGGGTCCACCGACTCGACGATGGCACGCTCCCCCTCCCAAGTGAGGTGCGCGCGGTCTCCGGTGACGACGGCGTTGCCGAGCGCCTTGCGCGGACCGCGCATGCGGCCTGGCACCGTGGCCTCGATGGCCATGCCCTCATCGGACAGCAGCCGCACGCCGCCGAAATCGATGCGCACCACCGTGGCGGCCGTGGGGGCCTCGACGCGGTGGTCGGTGCCGGTCAGGACCAGCCCCCGGGGCCCGAGACCGGCAGCTCGATGTGGAAGCGAGCGCCTGCTCCGGGCTCGCTGTCGACCGTGATGCGGCCGCCGTGGTTCTCGATAGTGCGGTGCGAAGTCGACAAGCCGAAACCATGGCCGTCGGTCTTGGTCGTGAACATGAACTCGAACATGCGGCCCAGGTGCTCGCGCTTGATGCCGGGGCCGGTGTCCTGCACGTCGATCTCGGCCGCCTGCGTGCGCGCGTCGAGCTTGGTGCGCACCTGGATCGCGCGGCGCGTCTCCTGCGCACCCATGGCATCGGCGGCGTTGACGAACAGGTTGATGAACACGCCCTGGATCTGGCCGACGTCGGCGCGCACCTGCGGCAGTTCGGGATCGAGCTGCACGTCCCACTCGACTCCCTTGAAGCGCTTGTCGCTCTTCACGAACTCGATGGTGCTGGTGAGCATGCCGTTCAAGTCCATGGGTTCGAGGTTCACCTTGCTGCGCGTATAGTCCATCAGCCCCTTCGCGAGCCCGCCCATGCGCTTGCTCTGGTCGAAGATGATCTGGGCGTGGCGCGGGGCATTCTCGAACGACTGCTTCTCGGCATCGCGCATGAGCATCTGGGCGCGCGCGCTGATCGCCACGAGCTGGTTGTTGAGCTCGTGCCCGATGCCCGCCGCGAGCTCACCCTTGGCCGCGAAGCGCGCGTTGCGCAGGTTGATGTCCTCCGCCTTCTTGAGTTCGACATAGCGACGGTCGGACTGGAAGAGCATGAACAGCGGCGCATAGAACAGCAGCACGCCCGGATAGCCGACCGTCGTGAACGAGATGACCATGAGCGGCGTGAGCAGGAACGACGCGGCATCGATCTCGATGCGCGCCATGTAAAGCCAGTCCTCGCGCAGCGTCTGCCACCAACCGCGGTCGGACGACCACGCCACGGCCAGCGACACCATCGAGCGATTGACGGCCCAGTAGCTCAGGACGAGCCCGAGGAACGGCACCAGCAACGTGGCCGCGTGCGCACGATCGAGCACACTGCCGCCGGCCACCAGCGGGATGCCCGCGCGACCACCGAGCAGCTCGAACAGGGTCGCACTGACCGCGGTGGCGAGGGCGATCTGGCTGGCATTGAACGTCGCTCGCACCCACGGTTTGCGCATCACGAACAGGTCGGCGACGAACGTCGAGGCGGCGGCCACACAGATCCCGGCCCCCGTGCCCCACAGCACCGCACTCGACAGGCCGGCCGTGTTCGACAAGCTCCACGTCGCGGTTCCCGACGATGCGTTGCTCCACATCGTATCGGACACCAGGCAGATCACGATCCACGCGACGTAGTGTCCCCAGTCGCGCGCGAAAGTCTGCGGCCACAGCAGCGCCAGCACGCTCACGGCAGACAGCACCGTCAGCGTGACGTACGCGCGCAGCCGTCCGCTCATCGAGACGCGACCTGGCGGGAAGCGGCGGGCAGAACCCCGAGGCCGGGGCGTGCCGACAGCGTGATGTCCCCGCGCTCGCCCGGCGCACCCGAGAACGGGTCGTCCTTCAGCAGCCAGTGGCCGTCGAGGTCCAGGTAGTCGACGAGCGGTGCGAGCTGCGCGGCGGCCGACAGCGCCAGGCTCGATTCGACCATGGAGCCGAGCATGACTTTCATGCCGTGCGCGCGTGCCGCATGGATCATGCGCTGCATCTCGCGCAACCCCCCGGTCTTCATGATCTTGAGGTTCACGCCATCAACGCGGCCCGCGAGCAGGCCGATATCGGCAAGCGTGTGCGCGCTCTCATCCGCGAACACGGGGATGGGGCTGCGCTCCCGCACCCAGCGCAGCCCGTCCAAGTCGCCGCGCGGGACGGGCTGTTCCACCAACTCGATACCGAGCGGCTCGATCTGGCGTAGCACGCGCACGGCATCGGCGGCGTTCCATGCGGTGTTGGCGTCCACCTGCAGCTTGCCCTTGTAGCCCGCACGGATGCGCTTCAGGTTGTCGACATCTCCCGGCCCGCCGAGCTTGACCTTGATGAGCGGGAAGTCGCGCACCGTCTCGAGCTTCTTCTCCATCTCCTCGGGGCTCGCCATCCCGAGCGTGACGCACGACTTGGGTGTGCGCGCCGGATCCAGGCCGAGCAGCTTCCAGGTCGGAAGGCCGAGCTTCTTGCCGATCCAGTCGTGGATCGCCATCTCGAGCCCGGCGCGCGCCGCGCCGTGGCCCTGCAGCGCGTGATCCCAGCGCTCGTCGAGGGCGTCGAGCGCGAACGGGTCGTCGCCCAGGTGCGGCGCCCACTCGGCGAGCGCGGCCTCGATGGTCTCGGGCGTCTCCCCGTAGTAATGCGACGGCGCGGCCTCTCCCACGCCCTCGATGCCGTCATGCTCGATCCGGATCAGCGTGTTCCGGTGCGCGCGCTTGGCGCCATGCGCGATGCGGAACTCGAAGATCGTGTGCAGGTCGAGCGGTTCGGTGCGCAGCTTCATGAATGGGCCTCCGGCGACAGCCGTGGAAGTGCAATCCAGACCCCGCGCGCGCAGGCGTCGGGCTCCGCCCCGGGACGGCCGGGCGCGCGCCGCAGTCTACTACTCGTTCGAGGCGCGGCGCTTGCGCTCGTCGAGCCGCCTCAGCAGCTCGGTGGCAAGCACCTCGGCCCCGAAACGCACCGGGTCCACCGTGGGCACGCCGGTGAGCTGTTGCGTGGTCTCCAGAGCGCGCTTGGCCTCGAGATCATCGAGCGTCATCGTATTGAGCGCCAGCCCCAGCACCGATGCGGTGCGCACCCAGCCCGCGGCACGTTCGTTGTCGCGGATGATCTCGGACAGCGAGCGCATGCGCGGAGCCGGCGCGGCATCGGACAACTTCATGTGCGTGCGGCCGGCCTGATGGCACAGGATGAGCGCTTCGGGGCAGGCCCCGTGCATGAGCGCCAGCGTGACGCCGGAGTAGGCCGGGTGGTGGATCGCACCCTGACCTTCGACCAGCACGATGTCGGCCTCGCGCGCGGCGTCCAGCACCAGCTTCTCGACCGCGCCGGCCACGAAGTCGGCGGGGATGGCGTCGATCGCGGCGCCCTGGTCGGCGACCAGGATGCCGGTCTGACCCGTCGCCACGAATGCCACACGTGCGCCCCGGCCCTGCAGTTCGGCGTGCAGTTCGAGGGCGGTGGTCATCTTGCCGACGTTGCAGTCACTGCCCACGGTCAGCACGACGAGTGCTTCCGTGCTGGCGACGCGGCGCGCCGCGATGGTGCGCGCCGCGGGTGGGCGGCGGACATCATGGATACGACAGCCCTTGGAAGCCGCGAGCGCGGCGAGTTCGGCATCGTCGGCGAGGAAGACGTGCAGTCCGGAGATCACGTCCCAGCCGCGCATGAGCGCTCCGGCGACGAAGTGACGCCACGACTCGGGCAGTCCCCCGCCCTGCGGCGCGGTACCCAGCAACAACGTGTCCGCATCGAGCGATGCGGCCGCTTCGAGTCCGGCGACGACCGGGATGTCCCCACCGGTGCCCACGCAATCCTGGCAGGTCCGACCCGCACGCTCGGAGTCGATCACCGCCACGACCTCGTCCGCGCGATAGCGGATCACTCCCAGGGCGGTCTTGGCGTCGAGCGGCGTGAAACTGCCCTCGGCCATCACGGCGACGCGTCGCTTCTTCCCCAGCATCGGGCCTCTCGCTCTCCAGCAGGATGCACGGACCCGCGAGGGACCGTGGGCCGACGGTGGAGCCGCGGCTTCCGCGGCGCCGGACCTTCAGCGCAAGGACTCGTATACGCGAACGTACTTCTCGATCATCTCATCGGCGCCGAACCGCTCGACCGCCACCCTGCGGCCACGCCGGCCCATGGTGCGCCGGAGCGTGTCGTTGGTGAGCAGCTTGAGTGCCGAGGCCGTGAAACCGGCCACGTGCGCGGGGTCATGCAGGAACCCCGTGTAACCGTGTTCCACCACTTCGGGCAAACCACCCACATTGGAGCAGATGACCGGCACCTCGGCACTCATGGCCTCCAGGGCCACCAGACCGAAGCTCTCCGAGCTGCTCGGCAGTAGGAATACATCGGCAAGTGGGAGCATCTCCTCCATGCAGTCCTGATTGCCCAGGAAGAGCACGTCGCGATGCACGCCCAGTTCGCGGGCCAGGGCCTCGGCGCCGGCCTTCTCGGGGCCATCGCCGACCATGACGAGTTTGGCCGCGAGCCGCTTGCGAACCTCCGCAAACACTTGAATCACAACCGGTATGTTCTTGACTGGACGGAAGTTGGACGCATGCATGAGGACCTTGGTGCCGGGTCCTCCCAACTGCAGCCGGCCATTGGTGCGGGGAGCGAATACTTTGGGGTCGACGAAGTTGTAGATGACTTCGATCGGCCGGGTGACGCCGAACGTGGCCTCGGCGCGGTCCTTCAGGAACTGCGACACCGCCGTCAGCCGGTCACTGGACTGCAGGCTGAACTGCGTGAGCCGGAAGAACGCCGGCTCCGGCCCCACCACCGTGACGTCGGTGCCGTGCAAGGTGGTGACGACGCCAAGCTGGCGCGGCAACATAATCTGCTTGGCGAGATAGGCGCTGGTCGCGAACGGCATGGCGTAGTGCACGTGCAGCACGTCGAGCGTGTAGTTCTCGACCACCTCGACCATCTTGGTGGCGAGCGCCAGATTGCTCGGGGCGTCCTCGAACACCGGATAGTGCGCCGGTGAAGCCTCGTGGAAATACATGTTGGGTTCGAAGCTGCGCAGCCGGAACGGCAGGTGGCTGGCGATCAGATGCACCTCGTGGCCACGCCGCGCCAGCTCGCGCCCGAGTTCCGAAGCCACCACACCACTGCCACCGAAGTGAGCGTAGCAGCTGATGCCGATCTTGAGCCGCTTGCGGGCACGCTTGCGCGGCGCGCCGGCCGGCTTCGCACTCGGTCGCGCGACCGGCGGTGTTGCGGCCTTGCGACCGGCAGGCGACTTCCTCGCGGCCTTCGACCGCGGTGCCGGCTTGCGCTTGCGCTCAGCCATTCGGTCCCCCACGTGAAACGAGCAGGGCACGCGCATCGAGCAACGCGAAGGGCCCGCGCACTCGATAGCCCTCGGCATAGGTCACACCCGCGAGTGCTCCCCAAGCGCGGGCCCGGGCCTGGACCGCGTCCACGAACCCCTCGGCGGTCAGGTACGTGCTCTCGCCCGCAGCCGGATCCAGCTGGCTGGCGTGCGCGTGCAGCGCGGCCATGCGTTGCGGCCACACCTCACTGACGTCGACCACCACGTGCGGTGTCACGCTGGAACGATACAGCGCGAACATCAGCCGCCCGGGCCGGAAGCGCTCACCCGAGGCCGCGTACTTCGCCAGGCCCGCGAGGTAGCAGGCGCGAGCCACGAGGTACGATGCCTCCACGTGATCGGGGTGTTCGTCATGACGATCGGGGGCGACAACCAGTGCCGGCCGGTGCTCGCGCAGGCACTCGACGACCGCGCGCAACTGCCCGGCATCCTGCCGATCGAGCGCGCCGTCGGGCAGTTCGAGGTTCCGTCGGACCGCCACACCCAGCGCCCGCGCCGCCGCCTGCGCTTCTGCCGCGCGCGTCGCCACGTCACCGCGTGTGCCGAGCTCGCCGCGTGTCAGGTCCACGATGCCGACCGCATGGCCATGAGCACTCAGCCGGGCCGCGAGCCCGCCCGAGGTGAGTTCCACATCATCCGGGTGCGCCCCGAAGCACAGAGCGTCGAGCGCCATCACGCCTCCAGCACGTGGTGCTCGTGCACGCCGGTCGCGGTGCGTGCGGCGTGCTCGGTGGCCAGCTCGCACAACTCGGCGATGACCGCCGGGCCGCGCCGGGCGACCGGCTCGAGTGAGGTGAGGCGGCGCTCTTGAAGCCTATCACCGGGCCACAGCACGTAACGCAGGCGCTTCCACAGTGGATGCTCGCGATCGAGCCTGCCGCGCGCCTTCCCCAGCACACCCTCGGCGAGACGCGTGACCTGGAAGTCCATCTTGCCGCGCGCCGACTCCACCATCTGCGGCAGGCTGCTGTCGAACGTGCCCGCTTGGTCGGCGAGCCGTGCCAACGCCTGATCGATCGCGGCGCGTGCGGCGGCCACGGCCTGCTGCAGTTCGGGCGGCACATGCGCCTCGGCGAGCCGTGCCAGCACGGCGTCGGTGTGCGTCACCACTTCCCAGACGTCCCCGCCCGCGGCCTCGACCAGCGACACCGCCGCCGGCGGAAGCCACGTGGCACCGAAGCGCAGCGCCGGAGCTGCCGGCCGTACCCCCACCCCTTCGAACACCTCGCGCAGCTGCATGAGGTAGGCGATCTCACCGGGGCCGCACGCCATCGCGACGGTCGGGAAGACGCCGTCCTGCACCGCTGGACGCAGTGCCACGCTCGGCGACAGCGTGATGTCTGCAGCGCGTGAGCGCGCGTCACTGGCGGTGACCTTGTGTCGCATGCCGTCGTGAACTTCGAACACGAACGACTCCAGCGACGCATCGTTCAATGCCCGCCGCCCGGTCAACGCCTCCATGCGATCCCCCGCCTGACGGGCCGCGGCACGCAGGGAGTCCGCCTGCGCGAGATAGCGGTCGATGATCGGGCGCGCCGCGGCGCGGAACGCCGGCAAACGCGGGTCGACCACCACCAGACCCTGCTCGGCGAACAACGCCAGCCACAGCGCATTGAACGCTTCGCCCAGGTCGCGCGCGTGGACGAGCGAGCGCTCCCACAGCGTGAGTGCTGCGGCGTGCGAGGGCAGCCCCTGCCACGCGGCCAGCGCCTGCACACCGAGCGCCCGGACGTGCTCGATCGCGATCCCACCGACCATCTGGCCATCGCGGTGCGCCACGTCGGGCAGTTGGAGATCGTGCAACTGCATGGCGTCGTCGGCGACCGAGCTGCTACGGATCTCGGCGAAATCGGAATCCTCACCATGCATCCAGAACAGCGGCACGCACGCGACACCGGTGCGACGCGCGACCTCGTGCGCGAGCCCGATGGTGCTGGCGGTCTTGTGCAGTGAGTAGAGCGGACCGCCGAGCGGCCCCGGCTGTTGGCCCGCGACCGTGGCCACCACTTCGCCACGTGCCAGACGATCGAGGTTGGCGAGCGTCGCGGGCGAAGCCCCGAGACGGCGATGGTATTCGCTCATCTCGCGCACGAGCGCTGGATCGAGCGGCGCGCGCTTGGCGAGCGCGAGCTCGCGCAGGGCATCGGTGTCCGACCACTGCACCGCGACGCGCTCCCGGGCGATGGGCCCGCCCGCGAGCAGGTCGAGCGACAGCGCATCACCGAGCGGCCCGCGGTCGGCGGCGGCGGCGACCCGGGCGCGAAGCGCCAGCGCGGGCGGCGTCACCGACATCGCCCGGGGCAGCGAGGATGGCGGAAGTCAAGGCAGGACATGGACATGCGAGTGGGCATCCTAGTGTGGGGTGAGACCGCGGTCAAAATGGCACCGTTTGGATGCTGGACGGCCGGGCCGGGCGCAAGTTCGTGCCTCGGCGAAGGTCGAACGGGCCCGGCGCGGCGGCGCGCGACCTCAGCCCTCGGCGCGCTGCACGCGCGGCCACGTGCGCTTGGCGATGCCGCGCCCGCGAGCATCCGCCTGCGCGCCGCCGATCGCGAGCGCGTCGCGCACCGCCGCGTCGCTCGCTCCCACCCGCCGCGCCCCGAGCACGTGGCTCACAAGTTGGCGTTCCCAGCCGAGGGCGGCGAGGGCGGCGACCGTCACCAGTTCGCGCTCGACGACGCCGAGGCCGCGGCGCGCCAGCACGCGGCCATAGCCATGTTCCTCCATCCAGATCGCGAGATCCGGATGCAGCGTGCGCACGGCTGGCACGAGCTTGTCATAGGCCGGGCCGTAGACGCGCCGGCACAACGCCACACCGCGCCTGCGCCATTCCGCGGCTGTGCCCTCGCGCGTGGGCCTGGCACGACCGGGCCACGCGTTGTTGAGCACGCGCAAGCCTTCGAGCGCACCGGGAAAGCCCGCATAGAGCATGAGCATGAGCGCGCACTCCTCGGCGGCACGGCGTGGCACTCCCGCTGATCGCGCCTCCCCGAGCGCCGCGCGCGCACTTTCGTCGCGCCCGCGCGCCATCGCGGCAGTGTATGCGCACAACGCTCGCGTGGCGCCGGGCATCGCACCGGGTGACGACGCAGACCCGAAATCCACGGCCGATTTCGGCGCGCGCGTGACGGGACGCCCACTACGCCGTCCAGCGGGCAATGGTACGCGGGCGTTCGACACGGCGGTGCTCGCCGCGGCTGCGCGGCTGCGGCTGGGTCGTTCGGAGGTGCGGCGCGGTCTTGACGCTGTCATGGCGAGCACGACAGTATCGGCGCTGGTCACGTGCGAGCAAGCGGGGCCGCTCGCGCTGTCGTCACCGGAACTCGAAGGGATTCATGACCGGACCCCAGTGGACCCCCGAAGAACTGCTGCGCGCCGCCAAGTCGGCGATGTGGACGTTCCCCACCATCCTGCTGTCGTCATTCGTCGTGGCATGGGGAGCGGAGTGCGCCCAGTTCTACATCTCGCAGGGCCTGGCACTCGCGCTGCTGGCATGGATCCAGGTGCTGCCCGAGTTCGCGGTCGAAGCGGTGATCGCCTGGCACCAGGACGTTCCGCTCATGACCGCGAACTTCACCGGCGCCCTGCGGCTGCTCACCGGACTCGGCTGGCCGATGATCTGGGTGGTGTACGCCATGTCACGCCGCGCACGCGGCGAGAAGCGGTTCTGGAAGCCGATCGAACTCGACGCCGAACACGCGGTCGAGGTCGTCGGGCTCACGCCGGCATTGCTCTACTTCGTGTACATCATCTGGAAGGGCACGCTCGGTTTGTACGATTCGGGTGTCCTGCTCGCCATGTACGCGACCTATCTGGTCATCCTGCAGCGGATCCCGCCCAAGCAGCACGAAGAAGTCGAGGACGCCGGCATCGTGCCGCGCGCCGTACTCGGTCTGTCGTCGCCGTGGCGCCCCATGACCGTGGTGGCGCTGTTCGTGGTGGGCGGACTGATGCTGTATTTCACCGCGCACCCCTTCCTGCAGAGCATGATCGGGCTCGCCACGGTGGCCGGTGTGTCGCAGTTCGTGTTCGTGCAGTGGGTCGCGCCGTTCCTGTCGGAGTTCCCCGAGTTCGTGACCACGTCCTACTGGGCGCGCAGCCGCGGCAAGGCGGGCATGGCGCTCATGAACATGGCGTCGAGCAACATCAACCAGTGGACCGTGCTCGCGGCCATGATCCCCATCGTCTACTCGATGTCACTCGGTCACCCGGCGCACGTGCCGCTCGGTGAGCACAGCACCGAAGTCCTGCTGACCGTGCTGCAGGGCGCGCTCGGCGTGGTGCTGCTGTCGAACTTCAACTTCCAGGCCTACGAAGCCCTCGGGCTGCTGCTGTTCTGGGGCGTGCAGTTCGTCGTGCCCGGCTCGCGCCACATCATGTGCTGGGCCTACGGGGCGTGGCTGGCACTCGAACTGGTCTCGGCGCTGTGGCGTCCGGGCCGGCTGCGCGCGTTCCGGGTCTTCCCGCAGCTGTGGCGTGGCCGCGGCGGGCCGCTGTGAACGATGCCGCGTGAACGATGCGATGCGGCGTCGCGCGCTCACGCCGCACCGCCTAACGTCCGCCGAACTTCCCGCGCACCGAGCGCACCAACTCGCCCACCATCGCCAGTTCCTCGACGCGGAACACTCGCAACGCCACGAGCAGCACGCCCAGTGATGCCACGCCGCCACCCGCGACCACCGCGAGCCGGACCAGCAGGCCGCGCGAGGTGATGTCGCCGAGCGCAGCGAGCCCGACAGCGAGCAGCGCTGCGGTGACCGCACTCGCCGCCAGGATGCGCACGAAAGACGTCGCCATCCGGCGTGCATCGATACCGCCGAGGTGCTGGCGGAGCCGCCACGACAGTTGCCCGAGGTTCATGATCGCGGTCGCCGACGTGGCGAGTGCCAGCCCGCGATGCGCGAGCCCGAGCCCGGCGAGCGGCCCGACGAACAGCAGATTGAGCACGAGGTTCACGCCCACCGCCACGAACGTCGAGCGCACCGGTGTGCGCGTGTCGCCGAGCGCATAGAACGCGCGCGTGAAGATGCCGACCGCGGCGAACGCGGGCAGACCGATGCAGTACATGACCAGTGCGTCGGCGGTGGCCACGGTGTCGCCGGCGTGGAAGCGCCCGTGCTGGAACAACAATGCCAGAATGGGCTGCGCCATGACCGCCAGGAACAGCGCCGATGGCACCGTGAGCAGAAGCACCAGGCGCACGGACTCCGACAGCGTCGAACGCACGGCAGGCACATCCTTCCGCGCCGCGGCGCGCGACAGTGCGGGCAGGCTGACGGTGGCCACCGCCACGCCGAACAGTCCGATCGGCAGCTGCATGAGCCGGAACGCGTACTGCAGCCACGACACGCTGCCCTCACGGAAGCCGGCGGCGATCGCCTGGCTCACGAAGATGTTGAGCTGCGTGGCGGCGAGGCCGATGGTGGCCGGCAGCATGAGCGTGGCCACCCGGCGCACGCCGGGATGCCAGGTCGGCCGCTCGAGCCGGAAACGGAAGCCCAGCTTCGCGAGTGCCGGCAACTGGCAGACGAACTGCAGCACGCCGCCCAGCACGACACCGATCGCCATCGCGCTGATGACCGGCCAGCCCGCGGCCCGGCACACCGGGATCAGCGCCAGGCCGAAGACGATCATGCCGAGATTCAGGAGCGCCGGCGCGACCGCGGGCAGGAAGAACACCCCACGCGCGTTGAGCATGCCCATGGCGGCGGCCGCGAGCGCCACGGCGGGCAGGAACGGCAGCATGATGCGCGTCAGCGTCACCGTAAGTTCGAGCTTGCCGGGAACCGCCGCGAAACCACCCGCCAGCAGTTGCAAAAGCTGCGGAGCGAAGATCCAGCCGAGCGCGCAGATGACCAACAGCACCACGAGCAATGTCGCCATGAGCTGGCGGCCGAGCTGCCATGCCGCCTCGTCGCCATGCTTCTCGCGCCACTGGGTGAACGTCGGCACGAACGACGCGCTCATCGCCCCCTCCGCGAACAGATCGCGGAGCAGATTGGGGACGCGGAACGCCATGTTGAACGCGTCGGCCGCCGTGCCCGCACCGAACAGGGCGGCGAACACCTGATCGCGCACCAACCCGAGCACTCGGGACAGGAACGTCGCCGCGCTCACCTTGCCGACGTTGCGTGTGACACTGCCGGCTCCGGCATCAGCCGCCGGCGCGGACGCATCCACGATCGGTGCGGACCGCGCAGGATCGGCCCCCGTCACGCCACTCGGGTCCGGGCGCTCAGTCGGCATCACGCCCGCCGGTCACGAAGTTAGGCTCCGAGCATCGGGGCATGCTAGCTTGGGCCTTCATGCTGACCTTCCTCGCCACCGAACCGCTGCTGAGTCCGCTGCAAGCCGCCGTACTGGGCGCCGTGCAGGGCTTGAGCGAACTGCTGCCGATCTCGAGCAGCGCACACTTGTACCTGGTCCCCACACTGCTGGGCTGGCCGTACGCCGGCGTGGCGTTCGATGTCGCGATGCACGCGGGCACGCTCCTGGCGCTGCTGGTGGCGTTCCTCGACGATTGGCTCAAGCTCGCGCGCGGCGTGTTCGCCCGCGACCCGGCGGAACGGGACGAGTCCCGCCAACTGTTCGGTATGATCGTCGCAGCCACCGTGCCGGCGCTCATTGCAGGCAAAGTCATCGGCGAACTCGAGGACAAGCTTCGCTCCGTGCCGCTGCAGGCCACGATGCTGTTGCTGTTCGGCATCCTGCTGTGGCTCGCCGATCGATTCACGCGCGGACAGCGCGACGGCCGGCTGCCGGGCTGGGGGACGGCGCTGTTCATGGGCTTCGCGCAGTGCCTGGCGCTGGTTCCGGGCGTGTCGCGCTCGGGCGTGACCATGACCGCGGGCCGTACGGCCGGATTGTCACGGCTCGCCGCGGCGCGGTTTTCGTTCATGATCTCGTTGCCGATCACGCTCGCGGCGGTGCTGTACACGGGACTCCTCAAGTCACGCAACCTGCTCGCGGAGGTCCCTGTGGGCACGCTGCTCATCGGCGTGACGACCTCGGCGGTGTTCGGCTTCCTGGCGATCCGGTTCATGCTCGGCCTGCTCCGCCGCACCGGCTTCGGGGTGTTCGCCGCATATCGCACCCTCCTGGCGCTCGGGCTGTTCATCTGGGCGGCTCGGCACTAGTTCAGGCCGCGCCGCCTGGCTGCCGCGGCGCGCGCTCGCGGAAGTAGCGGTTCATGCGGTCGCGCAGGTGCAGACGTGCGCGGTGCAGGCGCGACTTCACTGCCGCCACGCTGAGCCCGAGTTCCACGGCCACGTCGGCGTTCGACTGCTCCATGATGTCACGGAGCACGAACACCTCCTTTTCGTTGGCGGGCAGCAGGTCGACCTCGCGGCCGAGCACTTCGCGCGTCTCGGAATCGAGCAGTTCCTCGAGCGGTTGCGCCGACCAGTCCGGGATCGCCAGCGGCTCGGTGTCGCCGGTGGCGCTCTGGGACTGTTCGTACGACACATGCCCGGGCCGGCGTTTGCGCAATTTCATGAGACTGGCGTTGGTCGCGATGCGATAAAGCCACGTCGAGAACGTCGACTCGCTCTTGAATTTTGGCAATCCGCGGTAGGCCGACAGGAACGCGTCCTGCAGCGCCTCGGCGGCGTCGTCATCGTGACGCAGGATCTTGGTGCACAGCCGGTAGACGCGGTCGCGGTAGCGCCGCACCAGCTCGTCGAACGCACGGTTCTCCCCCGTCTGGGTCAGCTGCACCAGTTCGGCGTCCGTACGTTGCGTCAGATCCACAGCGGTCACCTCGGGTTCCCGTTTGCATGGGGCGCACCATCGGCCGGGCGGCCGACAGACGTCTCCAGAAGAGAGTCATACACGATTTGGCCCGCGAGCGCCGTGAATCGTGGCCGGGCCGCCCCGAGCGCGGCAGCGTGCGTCACGTGCAGGTCCCGGTCCCAGACGACCACGTCCGCGGCAGCCCCGACCCGGAGCTGGCCAGAACCGAGTCGTCCGCCGGCAAGTACCGCCGCCCCCTGCGTGTACGCCCGCAGCGCGGCATCCAGCGACACCGCCTGCTCCGGCTCGAAGGGCACCCCGTCCGCGCCGATGCGCGCCACGGCCGAAGCCAGGCCGAGCCGGACGAAGGGCGGCTCGACCGGGGCGTCCGAACCGAACGCCAGCGTCACACCCGCACGCTCGAGTGCCGCCCACGGATAACTGGTGTTGCAGCGCGACCCCCACGCCCGGCGCGCCACGGGTGCATCCGTGGTGGCGTGCTGCGGCTGCATGCTCGCACCCACCCCATACGTCACGAAGCGCGGCAGGTCGGCAGCGTCGAGCAACTGGACATGTTCGATGCGCGGCGGCAGCGGCAGCGTCCCGAGCTTCGCGGCATGGGCGGCGATGGCATCCAGTGAGTTCCGCACCGCACCGTCCCCGATGGCGTGGATCGCGACCGAGAATCCGGCCGCGGCCGCCTCTCCGACGACGGCGGTGAGTTCGCGTGCGCTCAGGATCTCCATACCGGTACTATCGGTGTCGTCGTAGCGGGCGAGCAGGAACGCGGTGCGCGAACCGAGCGTGCCATCGGCGAACAGCTTGAGCGAGCCGGTACGAAACCAGTCATCTCCCGCGCCCGCAGCCAGGCCCAGGCTGAGTGCATCGTGCACCTGCTCCGGCCCCACGTGCTGCAGGACACGCAGCTTCCGGCGGCCGGCGAGCTCGTGCATGCGCCGCCAGTCCTCGTGGTTGCGCTGGTAGTCGTGCACGCCGGTGATGCCCTCGGCGTGCAACGCGGCAGCGGCGTCATCGAGCAGCGCTTCGTCGATCGCCGGGGCCGCGCGTTCTTCGAGCGCCGCGAATGCGCGCACGGCGTGCTCGCGCACGACCCCGGTGAGCTCGCCCGCGGCGTCGCGCTCGAAGCGCCCGCCTTCGGGATCGGGAGTGGCGCGCGTCACGCCGGCGGCGGCGAGTGCGGCGGAGTTCACCCACAGGGCATGGAAGTCGTGGCGATGCAGCAGGACCGGACGCTCCATCGTGAGCGCATCCAGCGCGCCGCGATCCGGCGCATCCTGCCAGTCGCTCTCGTCCCAACCGCGGCCGACGAGCGGCTCGAATCCGGGCGCGAGTGCTGCGAGCGCATCCGCGACGCGTGCCACGGCCTCCGCGCGCGAGCGCGTGCCGTGCAGGTCCGGCTGGCGGCGCGCCCTCGCCCACGGCGTGAAATGCAGATGCGCATCGATCAGTCCGGGCGTGACCGTGGCGCCGCCCGCGTCGAGGACCGTCGCCCCCCCGGGGACCACCACGTCGGCACTTCCGAGCGCGGCGATGCGCCCCCCGCTCAGCCGGATCGCCGTGTCGCGCAACGGGGAGCCCGACCACAGCCGGCCATTCATGATGACGATGTCGCCGTTCATACCGGCCCTGCCACGACCGTGTTCACGAGCGTGCCAACACCCTCGACGATGACGCTCACGACATCGCCCGGCACGATCGGCGCGATCCCGGCCGGCGTTCCGGTGGCGATGACGTCGCCCGGCTCGAGGGTCACGAAATGCGACAGCCAGCTGATCAAGAACGCGGGGCCGAAGTGCATCTGCGATGTGCGCGCGCGCTGGCGCGTCTCGCCATTCACCGTCAGCTCGAGCGCCAGGTCGCGCGGATCCAGGCCCAGTGCGATGCAGGGTCCGAACGGTGCGAACGTGTCGCTGCCCTTGGCGCGAGACCACTGCCCGTCGCGCTTCTGCCAATCGCGTGCGCTGACGTCGTTGAACGCCGTCACACCCGCGACATGGGACAGGGCCTCGGACTCTCGCACGTGGTGCGCACGCCGACCGATGACCATGGCCATCTCGCCCTCGGGGTCCAGGCGTTCGATCCCGGCCGGCCGGACGATGGCCCCACCACTGGCCAGCGCCGCGGACGGAGGCTTGAAGAAGAACAGCGGCTCGGGGGGCGGCGTGCCGGTCCCGGGCGCGACCGTGAGGCTCTCCTGCACGTGCTCGATGTAGTTGAGTCCGATGCAGATGATCTTGCTGGGCTCGCACGGCACCAGGCGAGGGCAGTTCGCAGCGTCGTGCATGCCGAGCAGTGTGCCGCCCTGCCACGGCGGGCCGGACATACGCGCGAGCCGATCGCCGTGATCGAGCCCGTAACGCGGGGCACCATCGGCGACATATCGGACCAACCGGGCCGGATCGTGGGCGGCACTCACACGCACAGATTAGCGGATTGGCGAGGAGCGCGCCCGAGTGAAGGAAAAGAGGTTCCCATCCAAGCGTGATGCGTCCCGGGGACCCGACAGAATGCGACGGCACGTCCGGATCGCAACCATCGAGTTCGGAAAGCAGGGCACGAACGAAGACAGGAAGCCTCGTGCAACAATGGTCTCGAAAAGCCCTGCATGAGGTCAATGGGTCATGCCGCCCAGCCCGTCCGCGTGCCCCTCGCAAGGCCGGGCGCGCACAGCGCGACGGAACGAAGTTCGGCCGTACCTGACAATCCGCCGGGTGGGCGACGTTGAGATTCCATCCCCGCTTTGCTAACGTTCCCGCCCCATGCCCACACCCCGTACGTCCGCTCGCGCGAAGTCCCCGTCCCAGAGGCTCGAACAACGACTCGAGAAGCGCACCGCCCGTCTGGCCGTCATCGGTCTGGGCTATGTCGGGCTGCCGCTCGCCGTCGAACTGGCGCAAGCCGGGTTCGAAGTCCACGGCATCGACATCGACGAGAAGCGCGTCGCGCAGCTGAACGCCGGCAAGTCCTACATCCAGGACGTGCCCACGGCGGATGTACGCGCCTTGGTGCGCGAGAAGCGTTTCGTGGCCACCACCGATTTCTCGATCCTCAAGCGCTGCGACACCGTCAACATCTGCGTGCCCACTCCGCTCAGCAAACAGCGCGACCCCGATGTGTCGTACATCGTCGCCGCTGCCACCGAGGTGGCGCGCTTCCTCCACAAAGGCCAGCTCATCATCCTCGAGAGCACGACCTACCCCGGCACCACCGATGAATTGGTGCTGCCGATGCTGGCGGAGTCGGGCCTCACCGTCGGCAAGGACTTCTTCCTGGCGTTCTCGCCCGAGCGCGTCGATCCGGGCAACGCCAGCTTCAACACGCGTAACATCCCCAAGGTCGTCGGCGGCGTCACCGAGACGTGCACGAACGTGGCGGTCAAGCTCTACCGCCAGCGCCTCGAGAACGTCGTGCCCGTGTCCTCGACGCAGGTCGCCGAGATGGTGAAGCTGCTCGAGAACACGTTTCGCAGCGTCAACATCGGCCTCGTCAACGAACTGGCGCTCATGTGCGCGCGGCTCAAGATCGATGTCTGGGAAGTGATCCGCGCGGCCGCCACCAAGCCGTTCGGCTTCATGCCGTTCTACCCCGGCCCCGGCCTGGGTGGTCATTGCATCCCGATCGACCCGTTCTACCTGTCGTGGAAGGCACGCGCCAGCGGCTTCGAGGCACGATTCATCGAACTGGCCGGCCACGTCAATGGTCACATGCCCGACCACGTCGTGGACCTGGTGGGCGAAGCGCTCAACCGCCAGGGCAAGTCCGTGATGCGCTCCAAGGTGCTGGTCATGGGTGTCGCCTACAAGGCCGACATCGATGATGTGCGCGAGAGTCCGTCCCTCGACATCATGGAGAAGTTGCGCGAACGCGGCGCCCGGATCGAATACTCCGACCCGTTCGTGGACAGCATCCAGTTCGCGGGCGCCACGCTCAAGTCGGTGCGATTCTCCGCAGTGCAGCTCAAGCGCTTCGATTGTGTCGTCATCGCCACCGCGCACAAGGCCATCGACTACAGCGCGCTGCTGCGCTGGTCCAGAGCGGTGGTCGACACGCGCAACGCACTGGTCGGCAAGCGCAGCCCGAAGATCATCCGGCTTTAGCACGCCGGGCCGTCCCCGTCCTGGCGGGGTGCGCCCGCGCGGACTGCGGCGTTCAGCGTCTCCGCAGGACTTCGGCCGGGACTTGGACGACCGCCGCGGGGCGCATGGCGAGCCCGACCCACGCCAACCCAGCGCTCATCACCAGCAGGAACGGCATCGCCGCTGGGCGGCCAGCCGCGAACGCCGCGCACGCCAGCAGCGCGAGCGACGCCGCGAGCACCAACTCGGGAATGCCGCGCGCCGGGCCCGCGTCCGTTTCACGGCCCGACAAGCCCGCCGCCTGGCCGCTGCGCGCACCCGCCACACCCGTACCGGTCTTGGGCGTGCGTACGAACTCCCCGACGGGCCCCCACAGACCCGCGGCCACAGCGCCGGCCAGATGCCACGACAGTCCCGCGCACAGCATCATGGCTCCGGGCACGTCCGCCATGATGTGACGTGCGCTCCGGCCCGCCAACTGCTGCCCGCGCACCAGGAACAACATCACCGGCAGCGTGCCGAGCAGCACGATGCCTGCCTGGAGCATGATCAACCACGGCAGCGACACGGTACGAACGGCGAACAGCACGGGAGCGAGCAACACCGCCAGTGCCAGCAACAACGGGTAGCCCGCGTTCGCGGTCAGATGCACGACGGCCTCGAGCCGCACCCACCACGGCAGCGGTGCGCGCAGGATCCGCGGCAGCAGCTTCCGGGCCGTCTGCAGAGCGCCCTTCGCCCAGCGGTGCTGCTGCGAACGAAACGCCGCCATGCTCTCGGGCAGTTCGGCGGGCACCACCACCGATGGATCGAACACGAAGCGCCAGCCCGCGAGCTGGGCGCGGTAGCTCAGGTCGAGGTCCTCGGTCAGCGTGTCGTGCGACCAGCCGCCGGCGGACTCGATCGCCGACCGGCGCCAGACACCGGCCGTGCCATTGAAGTTGAAGAAGCGCCCGGTGCGTTGGCGCCACGGATGCTCCACGAGCAGATGCGCGTCGAGCATGACGGCTTGGGCACGCGTCAGCGCGCTGACATCGCGGTTCAAGTGCCCCCAGCGCGCTTGGACCAGCCCGACATGCTCGTCGGAGAACCGGGGCATCAGCCGGCGCAGGAAGTCCGGGGCGGGCAGGAAGTCGGCATCGAACACGGCCACGAACGGGGAGTCGTCCAGTGCCAGTCCATGTTCCAGCGCACCCGCCTTGAACCCGGTTCGCGCACCGCGCCTCACGTGCGTGGCTGCGATGCCACGGCTGCGGGCGGCGGTCACCGCGGCGGCCCCCGCCTGGATCGCCCCGGGATCGTCGGAGTCGTCGAGGAGCTGGATGCACAAGCGGTCGGCGGGCCAGTCGAGCGCGGCGACCGCGGCCACCAACCGGGCAACCACCGTGGGTTCGTCACGTACCGGCAACTGCACCAGCACCGCCGGTTCGCCACCCTCTGGCCATGCGGGGGTCGCTCCTGCACTTGGCAGGGGTCGCGAGACGAGCATGGGCCAACGGTGCGACGAATACAGCAGCAGTCCGGTCTGGCAGGCGCTGTAGAGTGCTGTGGCAAGGCCCTGGAGCATGGCGGACGCATCGGTGGTCGGAAGCATGGCCCCTGCAATCTAGAGCAGTCCAGCGCAGCCTGCACGGCACGCCGACGCGTACCCAAGAGGCGGGTCATCGGAAAAGCGCGCCACCGAAACAAGCACAACATGCGCAACAAGCGCAACAAGCGCAACAAGCGCAACAAGCACTACGGCGAGAACCTCACGGTTCCCGCCGCGACCTGTGACCGACTGACGCCCAGGTGGGACCTTCCTGTCCCCTCCCGGACACATCGCGCTGGGGTGCCGTCCCTTGCGGACGGACCCGGCGACTCGTGCAGCTGCGCCAGCTTTGCTGGCTTCCGATGCTCGACGGACGGGTTACGATTCCGTCGAGCCCCGGGTTGCCTAGTTCACCACCTCGAAGTCGGCATCGACCGCGCCGTCGCCGGGCTTCTTCTTGCCCTCGCCAGTCGGCCCAGCTTCGGGCCCTGCGCCACCCGTCGGCGCACCCGGAGCCGGGCCCGCGTTCTGGTAGAGCGTCTGGGCCGCGGCCATCCAGGCCTTGGCCAACTCGTCGGTCGCCGACTCGATCGTCTTGACGTCATCCGACTTGAGCGTCTCGCGCACGGCCTTGATCTGGTCCTGCAAAGCCGTCTTCGTGGCGTCATCGAGTTTCGCGCCGTGTTCGGTGATGCCCTTCTCGACTTCGTACGCCTTGGCGTCCGCCGAGTTGCGGGCTTCCGCCAGCGCCTTCTTCTTCTGGTCCTCTTCGGCGTGCACCGCGGCATCGTCGACCATGCCCTTGATCTCGTCTTCCTTCAGGCCGCTCGACGACTCGATGCGGATGCTCTGTTCCTTGCCTGTGTCCTGATCGCGCGCCGAGACGTGCAGGATGCCGTTCGCGTCGATATCGAACGTGACTTCGATCTTGGGCGTTCCGCGCTGCGCCGGCCGGATGCCGTCGAGGTGGAAGCGCCCCAGACTCTTGTTGCCGTTCGCGACCGGGCGCTCGCCCTGCAGCACGTGCACCTCGACCGACGGCTGCATGTCCGAGGCGGTTGAGAACGTCTCGCTCTTGCGCGTCGGGATGGTGGTATTGCGCGTGATGAGCGGCGTCATGACGCCACCCATGGTCTCGATGCCGAGCGACAGCGGCGTGACATCCAGCAGCACGACGTCCTTGACGTCACCCGAGAGCACGGCGCCCTGGATGGCCGCGCCGATGGCGACGACCTCGTCCGGATTGACGCCCTTGTGCGGCTCCTTGCCGAACAGCTCCTTCACGAGTTCCTGCACGCGCGGCATGCGCGTGGAACCACCGACCAGAACGACCTCGTCGACCTGGGACGGGCTCAAACCGGCATCCTTCAACGCCTGCAGCACCGGCCCGCGGCAACGCTCGATCAGGTCGGAGACGATCTGCTCGAGCTTGGCACGCGTCAGCGAGATGTTGAGGTGCTTGGGACCATTCTGGTCGGCGGTGATGAACGGCAGGTTCACGTCCGTCGACATGGTGCCGGACAGCTCGCACTTGGCCTTCTCGGCGGCTTCCTTCAACCGCTGCAGCGCCATCGGGTCCTTGCGCAGGTCGATTCCCTCCTGCGCCTTGAACTCGTCGGCGAGCCAATCGATGATCTTCTGGTCGAAGTCGTCGCCGCCCAGATGCGTGTCGCCATTCGTGGAGCGCACTTCGAACACGCCATCGCCGATCTCGAGGATCGAGATGTCGAACGTGCCACCGCCCAGGTCGAACACCGCGACCTTCTCGTCGGCCTTCTTGTCGAGACCGTACGCGAGTGCTGCCGCGGTCGGCTCGTTGACGATGCGCTTGATGTCGAGCCCGGCAATGCGGCCGGCATCCTTGGTGGCCTGGCGCTGGCTATCGTTGAAGTACGCCGGCACGGTGACGACTGCTTCGGTGACCTTTTCGCCCAGATACTCTTCCGCGGTCTGCTTCATCTTCTGCAGGATCATCGCGGAGATCTCGGGCGGCGAGGATTCCTCGTTGCCGGCCTTGACGCGCACGTCGCCGTTGGGGCCCTTGACGACCGTATAGGGCACCAGCTTCATCTCGGAGGTGACCTCCTCGAAGCGGCGGCCCATGAAACGCTTGATCGAATACAGCGTGTTCGTGGGATTGGTCACCGCCTGACGGCGCGCGACCAGACCCACCAGACGCTCACCGTTCTTGGCGAACGCCACCACCGACGGCGTGGTGCGGAACCCCTCGGCGTTCGCGATCACCTTGGGCTCGCCGCCCTCCATGACCGCCACGCACGAGTTGGTGGTACCGAGATCGATGCCGATGACCTTACCCATGACGCAACCTTTCCATTGCCGCGTGGCGGCTCCAAGTACAAGCGGTCCGCCCGGCGTGTGGCCGGGCGTGACCGCGGGATTGACTACGGGGGCTGCTACTGACCGACGCAACTGCGGCCGGAGAGGCTACCCGACCTGCACCTCGATGTCGCGCGGCCGGGCCTCGTCGGCCTTGGGCACGTGGATCTCCAGCACACCGTCTCGGTATGTCGCCCGCACCTGGTCGGAGCGTACCGGTGTGCCGAGCGTGAACTTCCGCTCGAACAGCCCGTGAACGCGCTCCGTGCGATGGAGTGCACCTTCCGTGATCTTCTCTTCACGCTTGCGTTCGCCACGGATTGTCAGCGTGTCACCACTCACCGATACCTTCACCGCCTTGCCATCCACACCCGGCAGGTCGGCCCGGAACACATACGCCTCAGGCGTCTCGACGACGTCCACTGGCGGCGTGATCGCGGGCCCATCCTGCGCGACGGGGGTCGCGCGGATCAGGTCCCCGAACAGGCGATCGATCTCGGACTGGAAGACGGCGACTTCGGTGCCGGTGCGGCGCGGGGTCCAGCGAATCAGTGACATGATGCGAGTCTCCTTCGGGGTTCTGTATGGGAACATGGGCGGTGCGATCCGTGTTCGATGCGCAGCGCCCTCGATGACAGGGCTGACATGGACTAATGCACCCCGCGTGCCACGACACGCGCTGCAAGAGAAAGCCCGCGAATACGCAGGTTCTCGTCGTCACCTCGTCGGCGAGCGAATGGCGGTGTTCCATCGCGGTACGAACTGCTGTTCCAGCACGGAACGCAGTCCGTCCCAGAGTGGAACACCCGCTTGGTGGCCCCGGTCCGACCTGCTAGCGTGGCGCGCTCATGCGCATCGGACTCTTCCTGCCTCACGTCGGCGTGTTCGGCGGCGTGCGCCGCTACCTGGAACTCGGCAACGAGTGGGTGGCCATGGGGCACGCGGTCACGCTCTATCATCCCGACGGTTCGACGCCCGGGTGGCTGCCGTATTTCGGAGCCCTGGCCCCGCTCGGGACCGCGCGGCACACCGAGTCCGATGTCGCGATCTGCGGGGATTCGCACAGCTACGCCGACTTCATCGCCCATCGCGCGCGCCGGCACGTGTACTACTGCGTGCTCGAGGGCGATCCGGGTTTGCGGCTGGCAATCGAGAACCCCGACGTGACGCTGATGGCCAACTCGGGACCACTGCTGGCCTCACTCCGAACGCACTCCTCCCGAGCGGTGCTCGATGGCATCGGCGGCATCCGGCCGGAGCGGTTCAGGCCCGATGCCTCGCATCGCGCGGCGTCTCCATTGCGAGTGCTCGTGAATGGCCGCCGTTCCCGCGCCAAGAAGGGCACCGACCTGGTGCTGGCCGCGCTCAAGGGTCTCGTGGGCCATGTGCCGGCATTCGAGACCGTGCTGTTCGACGCGGTGGATCCCGCCACGAACCGGCAGGACCCGCGTGATGGCGCGCCGCTGCCATCGGATGCGCGCTTCGTACTGAACCCGTCGCAGGACGAACTCGTGCAGCTCTACCAATCGAGCCACGTGTTCGTGGCGGCCGAGAAGAAAGCCGGCTGGTGCAACACCGGGCTCGAGGCACTGGCCAGCGGGTGTGCGCTCGTCTGCACGCGCAGCGGCACCACGGACTTCGCGCGGCACGGCGACAACGCGCTCGTGAGCTGGCGCCACCCGTGGTTCCTGCGTCGCGCGATCGCGCGACTGCTCCGCGACGACACGCTGCGCGAGCGGCTCGCGGCGGCGGGCCCGCCGAGCGCCACGACTTGGGCGTGGCCCGTGCTGGCGAAGAAGGTCCTCGCGCAGTTGGCGTAGCCGGCCGCAGTCCGAAGTTCCCTTCGCCGGCGCCCGTGCGCCACCCAGTCGCGCGTCATGTGTGGCCGGCCGACTCATCGGAAATCGCACGGACGGCCGACTCGAAGGTCCGCCGCCCGTGCGTTACGGCTATCGCGCCGGCAGGTAGCCGTTCTGCTCGGTCGGCACCACGAGTTCGTCCTTCGTGTAGATGAAGGCGTCGCGCGTGTAGTCCGACAGCTCGTAATCCTTCTCGAGCCAGATGGCGTCTTCCGGGCAGGCCTCTTCGCACATGCCGCAGAAGATGCAGCGCAGCATGTTGATCTCGTAGCGTTCGGCGTACCGCTCGCCATGCGAGACGGGATTCGCCGGATCGTTCTCGGCGGCCTTCACGAAGATGGCGTCGGCCGGACAGGCCACCGCGCACAACTCGCAGCCGACACAACGCTCGAGCCCGTCGGCATGGCGCGCCAGAATGTGCTTGCCGCGGAAGCGCGGGAACATCTCGAGCTTCTCGTCCGGATAGTTGATCGTGAACGGCTTCTTGAACAGATTCTCGAGCGTGACGCCGAGGCCTGTCGTCAGAGCCTGGATACCCTTGATCATCGCGAGTCCCTCGGGATTCCGGCAGCGGGGCCCATCCGAGGGCCCTGCAGGAACGCGCAGACTATCCGTGGGGTGCTGCACGCGCAAGCGTGCACCCAGTCCGCGTCGGACTGGGACGGAAGTCGCCGGCCCCCTCCCGTGCGAACTCGCATGCGAGCGGTGCGAGACCGCGTTCTGAGCGCTCAGCGCGCCGAGTGAATGCTCCCGAACATCCGCACCGGGTCGATCCACACGGACCAGCCGCGGCGTTGGACGTCCGGCAGACCGCTGTCGTTCGCCTGTGGCACGGTGGCGTGGTCGTACTGGAACGCTCCCCACGGCCCGATCGGCAACCGGAACCCATACCCGAACGTGTCATCGACGATCTGCCCGGTCCGGTCACTGTAGTGACCGTAGCGGCCGGTCAGGACGCCGAGCACGGTCGCTTCGAGTCCAAAGTGCTGCACCGTGTAGTGCGGCTCCGTGCCGCCGGCCGAGACCCGGTCGGTATCGAAAGCGACCCCGATCTCGAGCGCATGCACCTGCGCGACGAGCAGCCTCACCGCCGACTCCGACCCTCCCGCCCAGGGCGACGGCAGGGCCGCATGTATCGCCATCCCCATCCGGCGGGTGCGCGTCGCCGGACTGGACTGGTCCTCATTGATGAACACGAACTGCTCGTTGTTGGCGTTCAGCACCGAGAACCCACCTGAGATGTCCAGATGCAGGGGTGCGGTCGGGTTCGTGGCCGGTAGCAGGGACAACCGGCCCGACACCCCCCAATCCCAGGTGTCACCCGAAGCGATGCCGCCGAAACTCGTGGGTGCCAGTGCGACCACCGCATGTTTGTGCTGGATACCAAGCGCGACATCGAACGACCGCGCGGCCGGCTCCTCGCCCCCGTGCAGCAGGTGGCGGGCATTATCGAACAGTCGCAGCGGCGACACGCCGAGTCCCCAGCCCTCGACCTCCTCGAAGCTCGTGAACGTCCCGGTCGGGTTTCCGAACGGGTCGGTGCTCACGCTGCCGCCATAATCCAAGCGCAGCTTGCCGAGTCCATCGAACGGAGCGCCCATGAACGACAGGCCCAGCCCGCCGCCGCCGACCAGCAGCCGGCGAGTATCCAGGAACACGTCCGTGGCGAGCCCGGGCACCAACTGGGTGTGCCCGTCGAGCCAGCCGATCCCCTGCGTGTTCGCGAGGCTCGCGGGGTTGCCCCAGACGCCGGGTTCGCCCCACCACACACCGGCACTGGCGCCGCCCATGCCCGCGGCGCGAATCGAAGTCTCGATGTCCATCGAGCGTGCGGTGCCCTGGGCCCGCGTGGAACTCGGCAAGAGGCCGAGGGCCAACAACGCGGCGACCGACACTCGCACGAATATCCAAGCATGGCTCGGTGTCATTCCAGCACCTCCAGACGCAACGGGGTGCCGGAAACCCTACAGCCGCGGCAGCGTGATGCCAACCTGCTTCTGGTACTTGCCACCTTTATCCTTGTAGGACACTTCGCAGACGTCGTCCGCCTTGAAGAACACCACCTGCGCGATGCCCTCGTTGGCGTAGATCTTGGCCGGCAGCGGAGTGGTGTTGCTGATCTCGAGCGTCACGAAGCCTTCCCACTCGGGCTCGAACGGCGTGACGTTCGTGATGATGCCGCAGCGCGCGTAGGTCGACTTGCCCATGGTGATCGTGAGCACGTCGCGCGGTATCCGGAAGTACTCCACGGTGCGCGCCAGCGCGAACGAGTTGGGCGGCACGATGCAGACCGGGCCCTTGAAGTCGACCATGCTCTTGGGGTCGAGTGCCTTGGGATCGACCACGGTGCTCATGACGTTCGTGAAGATCTTGAACTCGTCCGCCACGCGGATGTCATAACCGTAGCTCGACACGCCGTACGAGATCACGCCCTCGCGAACCTGCTTCTCCTCGTAGGGCTCGATCATGCCGTGTTCCTTGCACATCTTCCGGATCCAATGGTCGGGCTGGACGCTCATGCGGACTCCCTGCGAGTTAGAATCGACCGAGCAAGCGCACGACGTGCACGAGCTCGGGGATGAGTAGTTGTTCCAAGGCCTGCCGGACGGCGCCGGCGGAGCCGGGAAGGTAGACGACCAGCCGCCCGCGCGCGACCCCGGCGCCGGCCCGGCTCAACCACGCGGCCGAGCCCACCGTGGCCCACGACTGCATGCGAAAGCCCTCGCCGAACCCGGGCAGCGTGCGCACGAGCAACGGCTCCACCGCCTCGGGCGTCACATCACGAGGCGCCACGCCGGTACCGCCCGTGAGCACCACCGCATCGACTTCGCGCTTCGCGAGCGCTGCGCGCAAGGCGCGACGGATCGCAGGGATGTCGTCGGCCACCCACGCACGCTTCCCGATACGATGGCCGGCCGCGGTCAGAAGCTCCGCGGCGAGCGCGCCACTCGTGTCCTCGAGTCCGCGCCGCGTGTCACTCACGGTGATCAGCGCCACGACGAGGGTGCGTGGCGCGGTCTGAACGCGGGCGTGCGGCCCGCTGCGCTCGGCGCGCGCCACGCTCGGCTTGAGACCTGCGCGCGGCTGCTTCGCCGGGGCACGCCTCGCGCGCGTGACCGGCGTATTCCGGCGCGCCGCGCTCATCGCGCCCCCGCGCCCGCCCACGCCACGAGCGGCGTGGGCGTGATACCGAAGTGCTGCGCCCATGGCGCGCTCTCGGCCAGACGATGCTCGGCGATCTCGTCGAGCGGCGGCTCCCACGCTCCGCCGGTCTTCTCCCCCGGTGCCCGCGCAGCCATCGCACTCAGGTCGCCAAGTGACACCACGTCGTCGCTCGCGACCTCGAACCAGCCATGCCACATCGCGCGGCCATCGAGTGCGCGCAACAATGTCTCAACCGCGTCCCGCTCCGCGACGGGACTCACCAGCTTGCGCGCCTGTGAACCCAGAGCGGGCCGCGTACCCAGCATCTTCCAGAGCGGCGCGTCGGGGCCGACGAGGGGCGCGAAACGCAGCGTCAGCGTGGGCAGTCCACCGCCACGCAGATGTTCCTCCAATCGCCACAGTCGCTGCAGACTCGCGGCACGCGCGTCGGGGTGTGCGCCCAGACGCGACAACATCAGCACACGCAGCCGGCAGTCACCGAGAGACTGCACGAAGCCGAGGAAGTCGAACACGATGGGTCCGTCCGAGATGGCCAGCGTGACCAGCGGCGGCGGCTGGCTGCCGGGGACTGCACTCGTCCCGCCCAACGCCACGCGCAGCGTGTCTGCTCCCGTCACCACCGCATGTCCGCTCGCCGAGACCTTGGCGAGCAGGCGGTCCGCGGGTTCTCCGAGCGGGCCCGGCTTCACGAGGATCACGGTACCAGCCCCAGCGCCAATGCCAGTTGCCGGCGATGCGACAGATCGTGTTCGACCCAGCCGAGCACCATGTCGCCCAGCGTGAAGGCCCCACGCAGCGAGTGCACACCGACGCGCGTCCAGTCGGCGCGACCGAGCGGGGCGAGACGCGTGAGCAGCCGTGCACGCTGCTCGCGCCACTCGCCCAACACCCTGAGCGGTTCCAGCGTCCCATACCCACTCACGCGTTCCGGCGAGAGCAGGTCGACGTCGAGCACGACCGGATGATGTTGCGTGAGCATCGCCTCGATCCGCGGCAGATAGACATCGCGATCACCATCGCGCAAGTGCGCGAGCACTTCGAGCGCACTCCAGCTCTGCGCGTCCGGGCGCGGGCGCAGTCGTGCCGAGGCTCGGGACACCTGTTCGGACACCCAGTCAGGGCCCTCGGCCAGCCGGGCCAGACAACGCCCCCATTCCTCGAACGTCATCGCACCCCGGCCGCTGGCGGTGATCCCCGGCGCGCTATCGACCGGTGGAAACGGCCGCGCGAAGCCCTTGACGATGTAGGCCTGCGCCAACTCCGCGTAGTGCTTCGCCCCCTCCGCGATGGCGCGCACGTGCGTGTCGCGCAGCGGGCCCAGCGCACGCGCGGGTGACCCGATCGCGAGCACACCGGGCGGGATCTCCTGGCCTTCCTTCACGAGCGAGCCCGCGCCGATGAGCGAGCCCGAGCCGATGCGAGCATGAGACAGCACGATCGCGCCCATCCCGATCAGGCAGTCGTCGCCGATCGTGCAACCGTGGATGATGGCGCGGTGCCCCACCGTCACGCGATCGCCGACCACCGTGGGCGCGTCCTCATCGACGTGAACGAGCGTGAGGTCTTGAAGATTCGTGTGTGCGCCGATCGTGATGCTCGCGCCGTCGCCGCGGACCACGGTGCCGAACCACACGCTGGCGTGCGCGCCGAGCGTGACCTCGCCCACCACGGTCGCCCCGGGTGCGACGAACGCGGTCGAGTGCAGTCGCAGTTTCGCAGGCCAGTCCCGGTGACGGTCGCTCATCCCGGCCGCTTCATCGCGGTGCCGCCGCTTCACCCACGAACGGGTTGGTGGTCCGCTCGATGCCGATCGTCGTGGCCGGGCCGTGGCCGGGCAGGATCTTGAGATCGTCGCCCAGTGGGAACAGCTTGGTCTTGATGCTGCTCTCCAGCACCGCCCACGATGCTCCCGGCAAGTCGGTGCGACCGACCGAACCGGCGAACAGCACATCGCCCGACCACAGCGTGCCGCCGTGCCGGAACGTGACGTGTCCGGGCGCATGTCCGGGCGTGAAGATCACCTCGAGCATCTCGTCGCCAAGTACAATGAACTGGCTCTCGAACAGTTCCAGTCCGACCTCGGGCACCTCGACCGGGGGCAGGCCGAACATCGAGCCCTGGATCGCCACAGCCCGCAGCAGCGGCAGGTCCGACGGATGGAGCGCGAACACACCGCCGACCGCCTTCTGCACCGGCAGCATGGCCGCCACGTGATCGTAATGCGCATGCGTCGCGAGCAACCAGCGCACATCGAGCGCCAGCTCGCGCACGAGATCGATGACGCGCTCGGGCTCGAAGCCCACGTCGAGAATCGCGGTCTGGCGGGTGGCCGGGTCGGTGATCACATAGACGTTGTTCCCGAACGGACCGACGTCATGGAAACTGCGGTTCTCGAGCATGGCTCCCGTTCCTCACTTCAGTCGCTTGTAGGTCTTCTGCAACAGCAGCGCGTCGTCCTCCATGCACGGGCTCTCGCACACCACCCAGCCGCCGACATGCAAGTCCTTGAGCGCGCGCAGCAACTCCTTCCAGCGAAACGCCGTCTCTCGCAGCGGCTCGTGCTTGCGCTCCCCCTTGGGGCCGAACTGGATCCCCGAGATGTGGACGTGCAGGCGGTCGAGCGCCCCGCGCCCCAACGCGTGTCCGATCGCGGTGAGCGTGGCGGCGAAATCGTCGTAGTCGTTGTGCGCACCGATATCGCGTGCATAGCGGTGCGAGAAGTCGATGCAGGGTAGCACCCCCGGAACGGCTGCGCTCCACGCCAGCAGTTCTTCCAGTGAGCCCACCTGCGAGGCCTTTCCGGTCAGCTCGGTACGCACATCGATTGCCAGTCCGCGCTGTTTCACGTTCCCGGCGATACTCGCGAGTTCGCCCTGGACACGGCGGGCGGCCTCCGTCCGATCGAGCTTGCCGTAGAAACCGGCGTGGAAGCAGAACGACTTTGCACTGCAGCGCACGCCGAGCCGTGCGACTTCCTCCAACCGGGCCCGGCTGCGCTCGACCACGTCGTCGGCACCGCACAGGTTCACGTAGTAGGGGGCGTGCGCGGTCAGCGTCAGGTCGTGCTCACGTGCCGCCGCGGCGATGGCGTCGGCGGTGTCGTCCGACATCTTCACGCCATTGACCCACGCCATCTCGAGATGGTCGAGCCCCAGTTCGCGCGCGCGACGGATGCCGGATACGGTGCCGGGCTTGGCACTCGACAGCGGGATGCCACTGGTGCCGAAGCGCAGTGCGGTCACCGCTTGTAGCCGATCGTGCGCAGGAACTCCCGGCGCTGCCGTCGATCCGCGTCGCTCTCGACACCCTTGGGGCTCGAGCCATCGACGACACCGACCACGCCCCGGCCCTGGAGGGTCGTCGCGACCAGCATCTGCACGGGGTTGGCGGTCGCGCAGAACACGCGGCACACCTCCTGGCATTGCTTGATCGCCGGTAACACGTTGATCGGATACGCACCGCGCAACACCAGCACGAACACGTGCCCGGCCGCCACCGCGCGAGCATTCGCCGTCGCGACCTCGACCAGGTCGTCCGCGTTGCCCTCCGTGCGCACCAGACAGGGGCCCGAGGCCTCGCAGAACGCCAGCCCGAACGTCGCGCCGGGTACCGTGGTCACGACGATCTCGGCGATGTCCTCGGCGGTCTTGATGAAGTGCGACTGCCCCACGATGACGTTGCAGTCGGCCGGGAACACCAGCGGCACGGCGGTCAGCTGGATGGCGAAGTCCTGCTGCATGGCGAAGTCCTCGAGAGGTTCACGATCGTCCGGTGCATGATCGGCGGGCTTGCAGCCATACCCCGCCTGGGGAGCGCCGCATTCTGCGGCAGGTTCTCAGGGACGGCCGCGAGGCGTCAAAACGCCTGCGAGGAGCCGAACGAGAACACCGCCGAGCGCTTGCCATCGCGCGACGGCGACAGCGGGAAGGCGATGTCGAAACGCGCCACCTGGTGCAGGGAGGCATGCGGGAACGAGACGCGCAGGCCGAAGCCGGCATCGTGATGCCACGGCTCGCGATCCCCACCCGCGCCCCAGGCGCGAGCGGCGTCCACGAATACCGCGCCGCCGAAGCTGGCCAGGTCCCAGACGTCGCGAACGGCCACCCACCGTGTCTCGGCGTTGAATCGCCACAGCTGGGTGCCCGCCAGCGCCTGCACCGCGTAGGCACGAAGGCCGTTCAAGCCGCCGACCACACTCTGCACTTCCCGTGGCGCGCGATCGGCGGCCTCGCCGTGGGCTGCGACCACGAACACCACGTCGCGCGCCGGCTGCTGCACCCAGCGCGCATCCAGGCGCGCGAGTGTCTCACGCGGACCGCCACGGATGCGTGTCGAGACCCGGCCTCCGATCGTCCCGAAACCGAATCGCTTCGTCGCCCGCCCGCTCTCGAGTCGAAGCCGGCCCAGCCCCTCATCCGCCGTGCTCCCCAGCACCTTCAGCGCGAGTCCGCTCTCCATGCTGACGAGCGAGCCCACATCGAAGTCCTCGACCGGATCGAACAGTTCGACCCCGCGCCGTTCGATGAAGTGGGGACGCCAGAAAGTCACCCGGCCGCTCAGCCAGCGCAGTTTCAGATCCTCGACTCCGGCTGGGAACGCCACCGGTACGCCGGGCTCGGCGACGGTGATTCCATAGTGCCGATCGAAGCGCGTGAAGCCGAACGCGAACCGCCGTACCAGGCCGTCCTCCAGCCGCTTGCCGATGCCGTACTCAAGCTGGGACTGCTCGAAGCGGAATGGAAACGTGGCGGCGACTTCGCCGCCCTTGAACAGACGCTGCTCCGAGGTCGAGCGCGAGCCGGACACGGTCCATGACTGCGTATCATCGAGCGACCGGAACGGATCACGCAGGTAGATGCCGTTACTGACCCCACCCGAGCCCGTTCCGGCACGGAACTGCGCTTCGAGTTGTGTGCCGAACAAGCGCCGCCCCGAGACGTCCGCCGTGCGTGTGCGCCCGGTGGGCTCTTCGCGGAACGCGACCGAGACCCCGAGACCCAGCCCGAGCAGGTTGCGTTCCGTGAATCCGACCGAGCCATAGGTTCTGCCGCCGCCGCGCTCCAGATTGAGCTCGGGCTGCGTCGTCCATTGATCGTGGGTGACGACAAGGACGTCGACAGAATCACCGGCCAGCCGGGAGCGGACTGGATCGGGCTCGATGTACTCGAGTTCACGCAGCAGCCGCTGGCTCTCGGAGATACGGTCCGCGGTCCACGGCTGCCCCGGTGCGATGAGCAGCTGCGAGCGGACCGTGGCCGCACGCGTGTGGACATGGAGCTTGTTGGCCAACGCGTAGAACACCGCGAAGCGGCTCGCCGGCACCGGATCGAAGATGTCGAGGCTGTGGATCTCGACTTTGCGGATCGGTGCGCCCTCGCAGCGGGCGCGGACCACACTGTCGCTGACGAACCCATAGGCCATGACCGCCTCGCCGCTCGTCCGGATGCTATCCGCGGCGGAGGGTTCCTGCGCCAGAACGAGGCTGGTGCCCAGCGCTCCCCCGACAGCGCACACGAGTGCGAGACGCCCCACGGCCGTGACGGCCGGATGGAGCGCATGCGCGAGCCTGCGGGTTCCAGGGCTGGCTCGGTCCAGCCGTCGAGCGCGACGGCTCAACGCTTGGGGCCGATACGGTCGAGTGCCAGCTGTGCCTCCCCGCTCTGCGGGAAACGCTTCACGAGGGACTCGAGTGTCTTGCGCGAGTCCGCCATCCGGCCCATCCGCTCCTCGCACAATCCGAGTTTGTAGAGCGCGGCCGGCGCCCGGTCCCCCGAGCCCCAGCGCTCCCCGACGCGTGCGTACTCGACCGCCGCACTGTCGAACTGGGCCTGCGCGAAGAAACACTCGCCCGAGCCATATTGCGCGTTGTCCGCCAGATCGGTGTCCGGGAACCGCGCCAGATATTCCCGGTAACCGGTGAGCGCGAGCGCATAGCGGCCCTGGGTGAGGTCCTGGGTCGCCTGATCGTAGAGGTCCGTCGGACGCGGGCCCGTTGTCGCGGGCGTCGCGGGCGCGGCGACCGTGCCTGCGGCTGGGGTACCCGACGGCCCCGGCTCCGCCGACCGCGGCGGGGATTGGCGCTCCGTCGCGATACGGAACCGGGCCATGATGTCGTCGAGTTTGCCTTCGAGCCGACCCAGCGTCTCCTCGGACTCACGGCCCGTGCTCGAAGCGGTCGCGCGCGTGGAATGCAGCACTTCCCTCTGCTCGGAAAGCTCACGCCGGGTGTCCTCGAGCATGCGGGCGGTGACCGAGTCGCGCACCGCGATGGCGTCGGCCTGTGTGCGCAGGCTGTCGAGCCCCGACTTGAGCAACGTCATCTGTGCGGTGTAGCAGCCCGGCGCGCCGAGGCTCGCGAGCAACATCACGCCCGCCATGACGGCACCGGTCCCCCGGCGCCGTCCGAGATCCGCCCCGCTCATCGCGCGCTGAACTCCACGCGGCGGTTCTTCGCCCACGCGGACTCGTCATGCCCTTCATCGGCCGGGCGTTCTTTCCCATAGGAGATCACGCGAAAGCGGTTGGCGGGGATGCCGGCATCCGTCAGGTACTGCTGCACAGTCTCGGCGCGCTTCTGGCCGAGCGCCTGATTGTATTCGACCGTCCCGCGCTCGTCGCAGTGACCGTCGACCGATACCACGAGCGCCGGGTTGTCGCGCATCTGCTTGGCGTTCGAGTCGAGCGCGGCACGGGCGCCGTCATCGAGCGTGAACGAATCGTAGCCGAAGTAGACCACCTGCAGATCCCGTGCGCTGACACCCGGCGTCGAGGGTTCGGGCGTGCTCGCAGACGGCGTGGGAGTGGGCGTCGGCGTCGAGGTCTCCGTCGGGACCGACTTCGGGGCGGGTGGAACCGGTGTGGTGGCCGGCGGCTTCTTGGCACATCCGGCGACGACGACCAGCAGCAGCGCGGCGAACGCCAGCGCGATGGTGCGGGGGCTGAGCTTCATGATGTGGCCTCCTCGGGATCTCTGGTGCGTGGGCGGTGACTCGTCTTCGACATCAGGACCCGGCCGTGCGGCGGGGTGACCAGGCCGGGGAAAGCGCACGCCGCCCGCCGGCGTCCAGCTTGCGGGGCAGCGCGCCATCGAGGTCGGTCACCCACAGACCGTACGCCCCGTCGCGATTCGACGCGAATACGAGGTGACGACCGTCGGCGGACCAACGCGGGTTCTCGTTGTTGCCACCCGTGACTTCGGGTTTCGCTCCGGTGCCATCGGCGCGGCAGGTCCAGACATCGAACCCCCCGCCGACACGGGTGACGAACGCCAGACGGTCCCCTTTCGGCGACCATGCCGGCGAATCGGTGTAGTCGACATCGTAGCTGAGCCGGCGGGCGTTGCCACCATCGGCATCCATGACGTAGATCTGCGGCGTGCCGGAGCGGTCGGACGTGAAGGCGATCTCGCGGCCGGTCGGCGACCACGCCGGCGAGGTGTCGATGCCGCGGTGGCTGGTGAGCCGGCGCGGGCTTCCGCCGCGCGCATCGAGCGAATACACCTCGGCATTGCCGTCGATCGACAGGGTGCACACGACACGCTGGCCGTCCGGCGAGTAGCTCGCACTGGTGTTGAGACCCGGCCGGCCCGACACGAGGAACGGCTTCCTCTGATCCGGCGACAGCACCCAGATCCCGGGGCCGTTGTTGCCGCGCCACGACGTGAACAACAGCAGCGAACCCTCGGGCGACCACGACGGCGACTGCGCGATGGAGCGGTCGGCGGTGAGCGCACGCGCACCGAAGCCGTCGGCATCCATGACCCAGAGTTCCTTGTCACGCCCCTCGCGCACGACGAACGCGATGCGCGAATCCGCCACCCCGCGCTCGCCGGTGATCTGTTGCACGCAGTCGTCCGAGAAGCGGTGCAGCAACCGGCGCCACTCGCCCACGGGGCCCGAGTAGTCTTGCTGCAGGATCAAACGCTTGCCGGGAAAGTCGCGCAGTTCTCCGTGCAGCTTGGCCTGCGTGCCCACCACACTCCATTGGCCGCTCGTGAAGAACTGCGGCTCGGGCGAGCCGGGCGCCGGCGACCAGGCGCGGTTCACCGCGAACACGGCAGAGGCGTGGAGGTCGGTGGCCAGGACATCGTCGGCGGAACGCGCCGGGGCGGCTCCGCTGGCTGGACCGACCAGCGCCTCGCAGCGCAGCGGCAGCCGGGCGATCGAGCCGCTCTTGACGTCGATCCGGACGTCACCACCTTGAGCCTGCGCCAGCCACGCCGCACCGGCCAGCGAGCACAGCACCACCGCAGTCGTCAGCGCTCGCTTGTGCATCAGGGCCCCGTGTATTCGAAACCGAAGTGGATGCCGAGGTCCGCGCCCGAGTAACCCAGCGGCAGCGGCGGGAGTTGTTGAGTGATCACGACCGCGCGCGCGGCCGACTGGTCGAAGACACCGTTGCCGCTGGCCGTCTCGATGCGCAGGCCCGAGATCGCGCCCGAGCGTGCGACGCGGAAGTAGACCTCGGCGCGCGCGCCGGTGGTCGCCCCGGCGGGCGGTGTCCAGTTGCGCCCGATCTGCGCACGCACCATCTGCAGGTAATAGGCGAACTCGAAGTTGGCGTCGTCGACGCCGACCTGACCCGACAGCCCGCCCGCAACCGGCGCGTAGGGCAGCACCGTGCGCCTGGGGCTGGTGGGCCGCGGCGTGTCGGACGGCGGCGGGAGTTTCGCGGTCGGCTCGGCCGGCTTGGGGGCCTGCTTCACCTCGGGCTTCGGCTTCGGCCGGTTCTTCTGGATCTGCACACCCTCGGACTCATCAGGTGACACCGTGTCGTTCGCCTTCACCACGGGGGCCGGCGGTGGTGGCGGTAGCGCGGGCTCGCCGATGAGCGCGACCTGCACCACATCCGGACCGGGCAGTACGACATCGTGAGCCGGGCGAACGATGAACAGCACGGACAGGAGCGCCACGTGCAGCGCGGCGGAGCCGGCCAGCGTGTCCCTCACTACTTGCGCTCCTCCGCCGGCTGCGTCACCAGGCCGAGCGAGACCACGCCGGCACGACGCAAGCGGGCGATGAGGTCGACGATGTCGCCGTAGGGCACGCTCTGGTCGGCCTTCAGGTAGACCGGGCGGTCGGTTGCCCGGGCGCGCTTCAGGGCGTCCTCGAACTGGCCCTTGGGGACGACGCGTTCGCCCACCGCGATCGTGCCACCGCGACGCACGCTCACGATGAGTCCTTCGCGGACGTCGAGGCCCTTGGTGGCGACCTTCGGCAGATCGACCTCGAGGCCGCCCTGCAAGAACGGTGCAGTGACCATGAAGATGATGAGCAGCACCAAGACCACGTCGACCAGCGGCGTGACGTTGATCTCGGCCATGGGGCCGCGCTGGGACTGGAGCTTCACGAGTGCCGCGCTCCCACGCGCCGGTCCAGGTACTCGCTCGTGAACTGCGCGGCGCCGTGCCCGATCTCGCGCAGCTTGCCGAGGCAATGGTTGTAGCCGATCACCGAGGGGATCGCGGCCGCCAGCCCGGCGATGGTGGCGATGAGCGCCTCGGCGATGCCGGGGGCCACCACGGTCAGCGTCGCGGAGCCCTGCGCGCCGATGCCCACGAACGACACCATGACTCCCCAGACCGTGCCCATCAGACCGATGAACGGTGCGACACTGCCGGTGGTCGCCAGGAAGCTGACATGCTTCTCGAGGTGGTTGACGGCTTCATCCGAAGCACGGTCCATGGCGCGTTGCACCAGATCGAAGCGCGCCGCAGCTCCCACCGCCTCGGCGGTGTGCTGCTCGGAGGCCTTCTGGCCGGCGAGCGCCGACTTGGCGAGGACCGAGTGCGGGTGCTGCATCGCGGCCATGCGAACATCGGAGGGGTTCTCGAGCCCGCGGAACGATGCGAGGAACTTGCCGTCCTCGCCACGGACGCGCGCGAACAGCCGCAGCCGGTCCCACATGACGGCCCACGAGTAAACCGACAAGCCCGCCAACAGCAGCAGCACGGCCTTGGAGAACAGGCTGGCATGGGCGATCAGCGCCGGGATGGAACCCGCGGCGCCGCCACCGATCTGGAGGGGCAGTGCGAAGAGGATGCTGCAAGAGATCATCGGGGCGATCACCATCGGCTTCACCTTCCTTGTGAAGTCGCGTCTGCCCGCGCAGTTCGCGGGAGTCGCCGGGAGAGCACTGGCACGCTAGCACACCGTGGCTGCGGGCCCCAAGCACGAACGACGCTCGCGGCGCTCGCGGTCGTTCGTTCTACAACCCCGGGACATCTGGCTCGACAGTCAAAACGCTGAAAACTCCCGATGGACGCCGTCACGCACGCGCCGTTTGCGGTTACAGTCTCGAGACGCAGTGCCGATGCATCTCTCCGTTGGCCGACCCCTCGAGGAGCGTCATGACTGTTTTCGCGACTCCGCTGCGCATCACCGCCGTCACGCTGGCATTGCTGGCGTTCCACCCCGTCGTCTCCGAGGCGCGGCAGGCGCCGTCGTTCAGCGTCAAGACGCTCGAGGGCAAGGCGCTGCGTTCGGCCGACCTGCGCAACAAGCCGATGATCGTCGATTTCTGGGCCACCTGGTGCGGACCGTGCCGGGCCAGCATGCCGCATCTGTCGGCGATGCAGGCTCGCTACGAGAAGCAGGGCCTCACCATCGTCGGCATGTCGGTCGATGACGGCGGTCCCGCGGGCGTGCGCAAGTTCGCGAACCAGCTCGGCGTCAAGTTCACGCTGGCGATGGCGAACGATGAGATCCTCGATGCCTACGGCCCCATCCGCTCGATCCCGACGACATTCTTCATCAACCGGAAGGGCGAGATCGTCCGGCGTGTCGTGGGCTATATCGATGGCGAGACGATGGAAGACTTCGTGAAGGAGATCCTCCCTTAAGTCTTCAGCCCCACGCTGCTGCCGGCAGCACGAAGCGCCGCGAGCCCCCCCCGCTCGCGGTGCTTCGTGCTGTGAGGCCGGACCACAGCCCTGCTCCCGAAAGACCATGCTCGAGCACGGTGGGGTGGGCTATGCTCCCCGCACGGTTGCGAAGGCCCCCAGCACGAGCAACCCTCACGAACCTTGAGGGAATACGTCATGCGCCGCTATGCCCAAGTTCCCGGCCTGGTGCTCCTGATCTCGGCCGGCTTCTGGATCCCACCGATTCACGCTGCCACCTGCCCACCCGTGTCCGTCCGGGAGCGCATCTCCTACGGCACTGGCACCGGCCCGGTGGAAGTGGTCGCCGGCGACTTCACCGGCGACGGTGTCTTGGACTTGGCACTCACCCAGAGCAGCTACCCGAGTGGCCCCGGCAGCATCCAGATCCTGCCCGGGCATGCCGTGGGCGGCATTCCGGACGGCACGTTCGAGGGCCCGATCAACACGCCGCTCGGCGGCTCACCGCTCGGGCTCGTGGCCGCCGACCTCGACCACGATGGCCACCTCGACCTCATCGTCGGCAATGCCGGACTCGACGCGGTGCAGGTTTTGCGAGGCCTCGGTGCGGGCACATTCGCGACGCCGATCCTGCTTCCGGCCGGCGCCCAGCCATATGAAGTCGTGACGGGCGACTTCAACGGTGACGGTGTGACGGATATCGCGGCCGCGGACAACGCCCAGAACAGTGTCCAGGTGCTCATCGCCGGCAAGAACTCCGGTACCGGCGCATGGGATGGCACGTTCGCAGCGGCAGTCGGCTATGCGACCGACAACCTCCCGCTCTCGATCG
>JANNWR010000022.1:0-1592 GCA_031408715.1 bacterium | reverse complement strand
GGCGCTGGCGTGGCGCGGGGCGTGGCCGAACCCGTTCGCGGGCGCGACCGAGCTGCACCTGGCGGTGCCGCAGGCGGCCGAGGGCGCGGTGCGCGTGTACGACGTGCAGGGCCACGAGGTGCGCACGCTGCGGGCGGGCCGATTCGAGCCGGGCGAGGTCTCGCTCGCGTGGGACGGCCGCGACGCACGCGGCAACGCGGTGGCACCCGGCGTGTACTTCCTCGCCGCGCGCGTGGGCGCAGCCTCGGTGCGCATGAAGCTCGCGCGGGTACGGTGATGCCGGTGTCGGTTTCGGTCGCCGCGTACCTGGCCCGCCAGTCGCGTCAGGAGCATGGCGCGGTGACCGCGTTCCGGTTGCACCAGAACGTGCCGAACCCGTTCCAGCGCAGCACGCGCATCGCGTTCGACCTGCCGCGGGGCGGCGCGGTGAAGCTGGAGGTGTTCGACACGCAGGGCCGGCGGGTGTGGTCGCACAGCGCGCGCTACGCGCCGGGCCGGCATGGCGTGGACTGGAACCTGACGAGTAGTACCGGCCAGCGCGTGGCTCCGGGGATCTACAGCTATCGCCTGGTCGCGGGTTCGGACAACGCGGTGCGCAAGCTCGTGGTGATGCCGTGAGCCCACATGCGGCTAACGAGCTGCTCGCAAAAGGACGGCCGCCATGGCGCGCGGCTGTCACGGCCATGCTGCTGCTTGGCAGCCTTGGAGGGCGAGCGGCCGCCCAATTCGCGCTGCCCGAACAGCGGGTGACTTTCCCGAACGTGTATCAACTGGGCAACCTGCCCGCCGGGCAAAATCAAGGAGCGCCAACGTTGTCCGCGACGGGTCCGAGCATCCTCGGGCTTTGGGTGGACCACCTCGCTCCGAACATCGCCATCGGCGTCGCTCATTCTGCAGCCAGCACGCTGGCGTGGACGATGAATGAACCGCTTCTGCGGCTCAACGGCTTCGGCTCGGTCCAAGGTCCCCATGCGGGATTCGTGGATCGGACCGGGCGTGCGGGCGTCCTCAACACGGTCACCGAATTCTACCACTCGACGCCGTCGCTGTACGGCGCCGAGTTCGGGCCAGCCGTTCTTATTGCCCAGCCGACAGAGGCCACGCAGGGTGCCGACTTGAACTCGATCGCGAACGATCCTGCGCTCGGCCACCTCTACGCGACGTTCACAGGCCGTTCGGGTTCCTACCCGTTCCTGATCTACACCATCTACTTCCTGCGTTCGCTGGACAACGGCCAGACGTGGGATCCGCCGCTGGCGCTCACCAACCGTTACTGCGACGCCTCGACGGTGGTGGTGGGTCCGGAGGGCGAGGTCATCATCGCCTACATGGACTACCAGCAGGGCCGCTACGTGATGCGGAAGTCCACCGACCACGGTGCGTCGTTCTCACCCGAGGCCACCATCGGCACGCCGACCGAGAACTTCGGCGCACGCCCCAAGGGCTGGGTGGTGCCCATCTACTCGTCCTCTCAGCGTGGCAATGCGTTCCACGCCAATGGTTCGACCCTCTACTCGCCCAACTACCCGAAGCTGACGGTGGACATGGGCGCGGGTGCGAGCCGCGGCCGGCTGCACGCGGTGTGGGCGGAA
>JANNWR010000021.1:0-2133 GCA_031408715.1 bacterium | reverse complement strand
GCGGTCATCGGGCACGAGATGTCGCACGGCTTCGACGACCGCGGCCGGCAGTTCGACGCCCAGGGCAACCTGCGCGACTGGTGGCAGGCGTCGGATGCCGAAGCCTACAAGGTGCAGGCGCAGCGAGTCGTCGAGCAGTTCGATGCCTACACGGTGAACGACACGCTGCACGTGAACGGCAAGCTCACGCTGGGCGAGAACATCGCCGATCTGGGCGGGCTCGCGGTGGCCTACGCCGCGATGCAGAAGGCGCTGGCGGGCAAGCCGCGCGGGCTCGTCGACGGCTTCACGCCCGAGCAACGCTTCTTCTTGTCTTACGCGCGCATCTGGCGCGCGATGGATCGCCCCGAGGGCCTGCGCACGCGCGTGCTCACCGACCCGCACTCCCCCGCGCGCTGGCGGGTCAACGGCCCGCTCTCGAACTTGAAAGAATTCCACGATGCGTGGGGCTGCAAGGACGGCGACAGCATGGTGCGTGACGCGGCACAGCGCGCGCGGATCTGGTGAACGCCATGCGAAAGGAACCGGATATGCGACCCCTGCTGATGCTCGCTCTGGCTTTCGGGCTGTGCGCCGCGCGGCCCGCCACAGCCGCACGCGCCGCCAACGCTGCGGACTTCGATACCACGTGCGCGCCGTGCCGCGACTTCGACCAGTTCGCCAACGGCGGCTGGAAGAAACGCACCAAACTGCCGGACGGCTATTCCAACTACGGCGCGTTCGACGAGTTGTACGACCGGAACGAGGCCGCGCTGCGCAGGATCCTCGAAGCGGCGGCAGCCGACCGCGCCGCCAAGCCGGGCAGTCATGGCGCCAAGCTGCGCGACTACTACACGTCGTGCATGGACTCCGCCGGTGCCGAGCGCGAAGGCGGCAAGCCGATCGCCGGACTGCTGGAGGATATCAACGGACTCACGGACGTCCAGACGCTCGCGGGCAAGCTGGGTTGGCTGCATGCCAACGGCACGCCGGGGCTGTTCGGGTTCTTCGCCGCCCAGGACCCCAAGCACAGCGAGAACGTCATCGCGGTGGTGAGCCAGGGCGGGCTGGGGTTGCCCGACCGCGACTTCTACACTCGTACCGACTCGGCGTCAGTGGCCCGGCGTGCGGTCTACCTGCACTCGGCGACGAACCTGCTCAAACTCTCGGGCGAGGACGACGCCACGGCCGCGAAGCATGCGGGTGCCGTGATGGCGCTCGAGACCGCGCTCGCCAACGCCAGCATGACGAACGTCCAGCGCCGTGACCCCAAGGCGACCTATCACAAGATGGCGTGGGACTCGCTGCAGGTGCTGTCGCCGGCGTTCGTCTGGAACGACTACCTGAAGAGCCGCAACGCCAGGCCGTCCGAGGTCAACGTCACCCAGCCCGACTTCGTGCGCGCCGTGAACCGCCTGCTCGGCGACACGCCGCTCGAGACCTGGCAAGCCTATCTCAAGGTCCGTGTGTTGTTCGACGCCGCCCCCACGCTGTCGGGCGCGTACTTGAGAGAATGGTTCGCGCTGCGCCAGGCGCTCACCGGCACGACCGAGATGCTGCCGCGCTGGAAGCGCTGCATCGCCGAGACCGACGATGCACTGGGTGAGATCCTCGGGGCGGAGTACGTGAAGAAGGCGTTCACACCCGAAGACAAGCAGCGCATGCTCACCATGGTCACGAACCTCGAAGAAGCGCTCGGCGAGCGCATGCAGGCCGCGCCATGGATGAGTGACTCCACCCGCATCGCCGCCGCCGGCAAGCTCGCGGCGTTCATGGAGAAGATCGGCTACCCCGAGCGCTGGAAGGACTATTCCAGCGTGAGCATCGTGCCCGGCCAGCACTACGCCAACCGCACCGCCGCACAGGCGTTCGAGTCGGCACGCAATATCGCCAAGATCGGCAAGCCGGTCGATCGCGGCGAATGGAGCATGACACCGCCCACGGTGAACGCGTACTACTCGTCGTCGCTCAACAGCATCAACTTCCCTGCCGGCATCCTGCAGCCGCCGTTCTTCGACTCGCAGGCGGACGACGCCACCAACTACGGCGCGATCGGAGCGGTGATCGGGCACGAGATGGGGCACGGCTTCGACGATCGCGGCCGGCAGTTCGACGCCAAGGGCAACCTGCGCGACTGGTGGACCGCCGGGGACG
>JANNWR010000020.1:0-29079 GCA_031408715.1 bacterium | reverse complement strand
GGTGTTGCGATTCCAGCTCAGCCCCATATTGAGCTTCAGCTGCCGGTAGCCGCCCACGAAGTGGCCTTTCACTTCGACGAAGTTGCCGAAGCGGGACTGGGTCGCGAAGGCCACGCCCGCGAGCAGCGTGAGCCCGCCCTTGGTGAGCGAATCACTCGCCTTGTTGATGCCGAACCGCGGCGCGTCGACCTCGCTGGACAGGAAGTGCACGGCGAGACCCGTGCCCACGTACGGCCGCCACACCTCACCCGGCAACATGAAGCGTATGTCGGCGCCGAGCGTGGCATCGCGGCGCACGGAGTGCAGGTCGAACGCGTCGACCGTGCTGCTGTTGCGCCAGTACTCGATGATGGGCGCCAGATCGATGGACTCCAGCAGGCGCGGGTCCTGGACCCGGAATCGCACCGCGAGCCCGGAGAACGAGCTCTGGCCTTCCTGGAACACCGTGGCCGTCATGGCGTCGATGCCCGTGAGGCCGCCGCCGGCGTGAGCAGGGGCGCTCAGGCCGAGCAGGCAGGCGGCGGTGCTGGCCGCGAACAGCGAACGGATGAGATGTCGCACAGGTGACCTCCTTGTCACAGTCGGGAAGGGAAGCATCCGGACAGTAGGAGGGTGCGAGGGGCGGGCGCAACCCCGCGGCCATCGGATTTTCATGGTCTGGACGTGCCTGACTACTCGCCGCGCACCTGGTAGCGCACCAGCCGGTGCTTCAACCACGAGACGCCGATCATGTCGTGGATGCCGCGCCACAGCCGGTTGCCCATGCCGTACTTGCTCACGCCCATGGTGCGCGCGCGGTGATGCACCTGGACTTCGACCAGGCGCGCGCCACGGAATGCGCACAGCGCGGGCAGGAAACGGTGCACGCCCACGAACATCGGCAAGTCCGCCAGCCACTGCCGCCGGTAGGCCTTCAACGAGCAGCCGATGTCGGTGACCGAATCGCCCAGCGCTGCGCGGCGCGTGGCGTTGGCGATGCGCGACGACACCAGCCGGATCCACGTGTCGTGCCGCTTGGCCCGCACGCCCGAGACCACGTCGGCGCCCTCGAGTGCGGTCAGCAATCGCGGGATGTCAGCCGGGTCGTTCTGCAGGTCGGCATCGAGCGTCACGATCACCTCGCCGCGCGCACGCACCAGACCCGCAGCCAGTGCCGCGCTCTGGCCGGCGTTCTTCACCAGTCGCAGCACGCGGATGCGGGGCTCGCTCGCGGCCGCCGCTTCCATGGCGACACCGGTGCCATCGTTGCTGCCATCGTCGACCAGCAGCAGTTCCCACGTGCGCCCCGTGGTGGCGAGTGCGGCGAGCAGTTCGGCGACCAGCACGGGCGTGTTCTCGACCTCGTTGTAGGCCGGGACGACGACCGAGAGCTGGAGTGCGATGGTGGGCGGGGTCATGAGGGCGGGAAGCATGCCCGTTCGCGCGCACGAATGGAAACCGGCCACGCCGGATGGCGGGGGGCCCGATTGACCGGGCGGCCGACTTGGCCCGAGACTGCGCAGGATGGCCCGGCCTTCGTTACTCCAGCGCCTCTGGCGCGCGTTGACGCGCCGCAAGCTCGAACGTGCCCGCCGCGAACTGTCGCTCGCCGGCGGCACCAAGCCTGTCCGCGCCCCACGACGTGCCGCCGCCGCCGTGGTCGCCGACGACGAGCTGGCGCCCTACCGGCTGCCCAGTGGTCCGACGCGGGCGCGTCGCAAGAGCTCCAAGCAGCTCGAGCAGTTGGCACTCGACCTGGGCCCGGAGCGCGCGCGCTGGAAGCTGTCGCGCCTCGTGGTGGCCTCGGCCCACAAGGAGCGCATCCTCGAGTATCTGGAGTTCGCGCGGAAGTTCTACCCCGAGCTGGAAGGGCTCGAGATCCGGGTGGGACTTGCGCAGAAGCGCGGAGTGCTGGGCTGGGGCTCGCTCGATCCGGAGCGGCCGGGTGTGTGGGTGCGCCCGCGCCGGCTGCAGCTGTTCACCATCGCGCACGAGTTCACGCACCTGCTGCAGGCGCGCAACCTGGTGCCGCGTGGCGAACGGCAATGCGATCTGTGGGCGCTGGCGCGTTCGCCCCTGTTGATCGATGCGGCTCCCAACTACCTGCGCCTGCCGCGTGCCCTGCGCCGCGGCCGGCCCACGAACGATCAGGCGCACGCATTGTGCGCGGCGGCACGTGAGGCGATCGAAGGGCAGAAGATCGGCGATCGGCGCTACCTGGTGAAGTTCGAGGCCGCCATGGTCGAGGCATTTGGCGGTGGGGGAGGCGCGTGATCCGTATCCGCCGCATCCGTGTGGCCGCGGCGGTGGTGTTCGACGGCCCGCGCCTGCTCATGACCCAGCGTGCCCCGGGCGGCGCACTCGGCATGCAGTGGGAGTTCCCCGGCGGCAAGATCGAGGGTGCGGAGACCGCCGAGCAGGCCATCGTGCGCGAGGTGCGTGAGGAGCTGGGCGTGAACGCCACGCCGATCGAGCGCGTGCACGAGGTGTCGCATGACTATCCGCACGGCACGCGCGTCGAGATCGTGTTCCTGCGCTGCACGCTCGACTCCTACGAGTTCACGCTGAGCGACGAAGTGAACGACTCGCGTTGGCAGGAACCGGCGGATATCGATGTGGCGCAGGTTCTCGAAGCGGACCGCGATTTCCTGCGCGGGATGGGCGCGCGCGGGTAGTTAGGCCACCTTCGCAACCAGAAAGGACAGAAGAACCATGTCACTTCCTGATGGGCTGCAGTTCCTGAAAACTGGCTGGTGGGTGGTGCATCTGGTCGCGTTCATGATGGTCTACCAGTACGGCTTCGTACGCGGCCGCGGTGAAGCGCGGCGCGAGCAGCGCCAGCGCGACATGGCGAAACGCAGCTAGCCCTTCATCATCGCGCGTACGTGCCCCTGGCCGAGCGCGGCCAGCAGTGCTTCGACGATGCTCACCGGACGGGGTGGGCAGCCGGGGATGCGCACGTCGACCGGCACCAGACGTGAGACGCCGCCCGCGACCGCGAACGAGCCCGCGCAAAAACCGCCATCGCAGGCGCAATCGCCCACGGCGATGATCAGTCTCGGTCGCGGTGTGGCCTGATCGGTAAGCGCGAACGCCTCGGCCAGATGGCGCGAGACCGGCCCGGTCACGACCAGCGCGTCGGCATGACGCGGCGAGGCGACGAAGTCGATGCCGAAGCGCTGCACGTCATGAAACGGGTTCAACAGCGCGGTGAGCTCGCCCTCGCAGCCGTTGCACGAGCCCACGTCCAGGTGGCGCAGCTTCAACGATCCGCCAAACAGCCGGCGGACTTCTTCGCGCAGCGCCTCGCCCAGCACCTCGATGTCGGCGGCATGCTCGTGCAGGGGTGTGGGCAGGCCCTCGGGCACGCGCAGTGCGGTGTGGCCCGCGAGGCTGCCCCGCCGCAGCGGATGCTTGAGGATCTCGAACATGGTCAGTCCCTCACTTGTCGCAGCACGCGTAGCACAGGTTGAAGCTCCTGTTGATGAGTGGGAAGTCGGGGACGATGTTGCCGGGTACCGACTGGGCGAGCGCGGGCCACAGCGCGTGCGAAGCCGAACGCACGCGCCACTCCGAGATCTGTCCGTCGGGCCCCAGACGCAGCCAATGCGACAGCATGCCGCGTGGGGACTCCACCATCGCGAAACCCCAGCGGTCGCCGGGCATGCCGCCCAGATGCTGCGCGAGCAGTCCGCCCGGCATGCGGTTCACCAACTGGTCGATCAGGTTGATGGACTCGAAGATCTCGTCGGACTTGAGCTCGAAGCGCGCTTTCACGTCGCCCGCGGTGCGGCGCACCACCTGGAAGTCGAGCTCCTTGTAGAACGCGTAGGGATGGTCGCGGCGCACGTCGAAGTCGAGTCCGCTGGCCCGGGCCGCCGCCCCCGTGGCGCCAAGGTCGCGCACGACTTGCAGGGGCAGCACACCGGTGTTCGTGATCCGGTCCAGCACGGCCTCGTTCGCGAGCACGGCGCGCGTGGTCAGCCCCACACCGGTGCGCACCTGGGCAAGCACGGTGTGCAGCCACTGCTGTTGTGCATCGTCCAGATCGACACGCACCCCGCCCGGCATGCACACGCCGCGCAGCCAGCGATGACCGAACAACGCGTCGGCCAGCTGATGCACGACTTCCTTCCAGCGCGCGAACTCCGCGGCCCCGACCACATAGGCGACGTCGTTGGCGATGCCCGCCAGATCGGACAGATGGTTCATCACGCGCTCGAGTTCGGCGGCGACGGTGCGGATCGCGCGGCCGCGCGGCGGCACGGGGATGCCGGCCAGCTCTTCCACCGCTTTGGACCATGCCAGCGCATGCGCGAACGCGCAGGAACCGCAGATGCGTTCGGCCAGTTCGGTGCCGCGCTGGATCGACTGGCCCTCGGCCAGCTTCTCGAGTCCGCGCCACGTCCATCCCAGCTTGACGTCGAGTTGCAGCACGGACTCGCCCACCGACGAGAACCGGAAGTGACCGGGCTCGATGATGCCGGCGTGGATCGGTCCGACCGGGATCTCGAACACGCCCTCGCCTTCGACCCGCGGCGACCGGAAGCGCGGCGCCCAGTCCCAGGGCTCCGGCACTTTGAAGTCCTTGCGCAGCGGATACGTGCTCGCGGGCCAGCCATCGTGCGCCACCAGTGGTCGAGGGTCCGGGTGACCCTCGGCCGTGACCCCGAGCATGTCGTGCAGTTCGCGTTCGCACCACGCCGCAGCCGGCAGCCGGGTGCTCACCGCCGGATAGCTCGGCGCATCGGCGGGTACCGCGGCGATCAACGTGAGCACGGCGTCCTCGGGCGCCATGCTGAACGACACATGCACGCGGTAGCGGCCGTGCTCGGCACACTCATCGAGCCCGAACAACGTCACGAACGTGCCGGACCACTCGTGCGCCACGGCGTGCGCGACTTCGGCCAGACGTGCCGCGGGCACCACGACCGTGCGCTCACGCAACGACGTGCGGTCGGAGTCGATGACCGCGTCGGCGAAGCGTTCGCGGATGCCGCGCAGCGCCGCATCGAGCGGGAAGAGCTGGGGCGTGCTCATGAGCGCCTCATCATGGCCGTACCATCATGACCTCGCATCATGACCTCGCATCATCGCCTCGCATCATGGCCGCACCGAGGTCATCGCGCTCTCGACCAACGCGCGCAGCGGTGCCGGCAGCCACACGCCGAGCGTGACGAGCAGCACCGCCAGCACCCAGAGCGGAGCACGCGAGTGGCGCGGCATGGGGTCCTTGAACGAGTCGCGCGGCTTGCCCATGACCATGCGCGTCCAGTGGAACGCGATCCCCAGGAAGCCGGCCGTCAGGGCGGCCAGCGCGATGATCGCGAATACCGGCCGTGGTCCCGCGAAGCCGCCCGCAAGCGCCAGCCATTCCGAGACGAACGTGCCCGTGGGCGGCAGGCCCGCGACCCCTGCGCCCGCGACGATCAGCAGCGTGCCGAGTCCGCGGTCCGCGCTCAGCACGCCCGTGCAATGGTCGAGCCGGCGCGAGCCCGAAGCACGCAGCAGCGTTCCGCCGAGCATGAACGCCAGCGACTTGGCGAACGATTGCACGAGCAGGTGCAACAGCCCGCCGAACAACGCCAGCGGTGTGCCGAGCCCGACCGCCAGCAGCACGAAGCCGGTGTGCTTGACGCTTGACCATGCCAGCAACCGCTTGTACTCACCCTGCACGAGCAAGAACGGCACGGCGATGACCATGGAGATCGCCCCGAACAACGCCAGCAGGTGCTCGGGCCACGGCGCGCCGAGCGCGGCCCGCGCGATCGAGAAGAACCGCAACAGCGCGGCCATGCTCACCGCCGACAGCGCGGTGGCGAGCAATGCCGTGGCGGGCGCGGGCGAACGACTGTAGGCATCAGGCACCCACGAGTGCATGGGGGCGAGCCCGACCTTGGTGCCGTAACCCACCAACGCGAACAGGAACGCCAGCTTCACGAAGCGCGGATCGAGTTGGGCCGCGACCGGGCGCAGTGCGGCCCACTGCATGCCGGCACCGCCCATGCCGAACAGCGGCACGGCGGAGTAGTACAGCAGCACGGTGGCGAGCAACGCCAGCGCCACACCGACCGAGCACAGGATCAGATACTTCCATGCCGCTTCGAGCGCGTCATTGCGGCGGTAGTAGCCCACCAGCACGGCGGACGCGAGTGTCGCGCCTTCGAGTGCCACCCACAGTAGTCCGAGGTTGTTGGCGACGGCCGACACCATGATGCACGCCATGAGCCCGAAGATGAGCGCCTCCCAGCGCCCCGGCTGCCAGCCCGCGTCTCCGGGCTCGAGCTCGCGCACCACGCGCATGTAGGTGTCGCCATAGGCGATCACCGCTGGCAGCGCGACGCCTGCGACCAGCACCGCGAGCGCAGCCAGGCCATCACCGTGCAGCCAGCCGCGCGCGGTCAGGAACGCGCCGCCCTGGACGACGCGCGTGGCGTAGGCGATCGCGGCCGCCGCCGTGAGCGTCGCACCCATGAGCGCCACCCGCGGCAGCCACGACGAGCCGCGCAACAGCAAGCATGCGAGCCCTGCGAGCACGGGGACCAGGAACAGCGGCAAGATCCAGAGCATGATCAGCCCTTGAGCCCTTTGAGCGTGCTGGTGTCCGCTTCGCCGAGCGCGTCTTCCAGCCGCTGCACGAACAGGCCCAGCACCACGACACCTGCCATGAGATCCAACAACACGCCGGCCTCGACCACGAGCGGCATGCCGTAGGTGAGCGAGACCGCCGCCAGGAAGATGGCGTTCTCGAGCAGCACCAGCCCCACCACCTGCATGAGCGCCTGTCGGCGAGTGACCATGATGAACAGTCCGATGAGCGTGACCGCGACCGACACCGGCAGGCACGCCGCCAGGATGTCCTCGCGCGACCCGAACAACGCACGCGTCTGGCTGAACGCCAGCACGACCAGGGCACCGCACACCAGCGCGCCGGCGGGCAAGCTGACGATCGAGTGCACTTCGGTCGTGGCGCGTCGCGCCCGCGCCGACAACAGCGCCGGGATCACGCCTGCTTTCACGACCAGCGCCAGCAGTGCGGCCAGTGCGATGTGCCAGGTGTGCGTCGCCGACGACACCGTGAGCGCGATCAACGCCAGTGCCACGGCGTTCGCGCGCAGCGCGCTCACGCATTCCAGTTGCCGGCGGCGCGACGCCACCATCAGTGACGTGAGCAGGAAGGCACCCGCGAGCAGGTTGACGGTGTTGCTGTGCGGGAGCCAGCCGGGGAACAGGTTCATCGGCGCAACATCGAGTCGGTGGACAGCGCGAGCAGCGCCAGCAGGAACGCCATGCCAAGGAACTCCGGCACGCGGAACAGCCGCATGCGCGCGGTGACCGACTCGGTGACCGCGACGATGAGGGCGAACACCACGAGCTTCGCAAGCCACGCCACGAGTGCCACGCCGAGCGCTGCAGGCGCGGTGCTGGGAGCGATGCCCCACGGCACGAACAGGTTGGCGACGAACGTCAGCAGCACGAGCGTGCGCGCATGCGCGGCCCATTCGAGCAGCGCCAGATGGCGGCCCGAGGTGTCGAGCAGCAGGCCCTCGTGCACCATGGTGAGTTCCAGGTGCGTGGCTGGGTTGTCGACCGGCACACGCCCGATCTCGGCCAGCACCACGAGCCACATGGCGGTGAGCGCCAGCAGGTGGGATGGCGACAGCCACTCGTTGGGCGCGGTCGCGACGGCAGCGCTGATGCGCGCGAGTTGCGTGCTGCCGGCTCCGATCGCGAGCGTGAACACGCTCATCATCATGGCGGGCTCCCCGAGCGCCGAGAGCGCCAGATGCCGGGACGCCGCCATGCCGCCGAACGCCGTGCCGGCCTCGAGTGCCAGCAGCGACAGCAGGACGCGAACCGCCGCGAACAGCGCCACGACCATGACGAGGTCGCCCGCGAAGCCCAGCCCGTCGCGTGTCGAGAGCACCGGCGTCAGCGCGCAAACCGTGAACGAGGCTGCGAGCACGGCGTAGGGCACGACGCGCGCCAGCGGGGATGCGTCCTCGCTGAGCACTGTCTCCTTGGCGGCGAGCTTGATGAGGTCGTGCCAGCGCTGCCAGACGGGCGCGCCCTGACGCATCTGCAGCCGGGCCTTCATGGCCGCCACGAGCCCGGCCCACAGCGGTGCGAGCAGCACCAGTAGCACGGTCTGGCCGACCACCAGCAGCGCGTCGCTCATCGAGCTAACATCATAGTGCCCACATCATCGCGTGCCCACATCATCGCGCCCACAACAACAACGCCACGAGTGTGGCGAGCAAGTAGCCGAGGTAGAGGTGCAGGCTGCCGGCCTGCAGTTGGCGCGCCTGTGCGCTCACCCACAGCACCGCCTGCACCACGGGCGTGTAGAGCAGCCGCTCGATGTGCTCGGGCACACCCGAACGATGCCTGAGCGTGCGTGCGAAGTAGGGGGAACCTTCCTCGAGGACCTCCAGTTCGCTCTCGGGCGAGAGCACGGGCTTGAACACGAGCCGGATCGGTTTGGTGAAGCCGAGCGCCGAGTACTGCATGCGCGCATCGAGCCGCGCCCCACAGGCCCACGATGGCGCGCGCCGCACTTCGCGAGCGCCGCCGTGCCCGCGCAGCCACATGAATGCGAGCCCCGCGAACAACGTGATCAGGATGGCGATCGCGAACGGTGACACGCTCGACGGTGCGAGTCCGGCCGGAACGAGCATGAAGCCACCCGTGCTGGCGAGCGTCGAGGCGTCGAACTCGGGCAGCAGTGCTGCGACGGGACGCGCGAAGCAGGCCGCGATCCACGGCGCGCCCACGCCCACGCACAGCGGCAGGAGTGCCGCCACGAACAACGCGCGCGACACGGCGGGCGAGGTCTCGTGCGCATTCGCCGCACCCTCGCTGCGGGGCCGGCCCAGGAACGCGATGCCGTACAGCTTCACCATGGCGGCCAGCGCCAGCGCACTCGCCAACGCGAGTCCAGCGCCCGCGAACGGCGCCAGCAGGCGCAACTCGCCGGCGCCTGCTGAATAGCCCAGGATCAGCGTCTGGTAGAGCAACCATTCGCCCGCGAAGCACGAGAACAGCGGTAGCCCCGAGAGCGCCAGCACTGACAGCAGCGCCGCCACCGAGGTGCCCGGCATGCGGCGCGCGAGCCCGCCCATGTGTTCGAGGCTGCGTACACCCGACGCGTGGACGGCCTCGCCGAACGCAAGAAACGCCGCACTCTTGGCAAGACCATGCCCGAGCGCATGGATGAACACTGCGGCCAGCGCCAGCCCCGCGAGTTCCATGCGGCCGGCCGCATGCAGGAGTGCCGCCAGTCCAGTGCCAAGTGTCAGCAACCCGGCGTGCTTGACGGTCGACCACGCCAGCAGCTTCTTGGTGTCGCTCTCGACGGTTGCATAGAGCGCGCCGGTGAGCGCCGTGACGATGCCTGCGAGCAGCAGCACCGTGCCCCAGCCCGGCGGTGGTGCGCCCGGCAGTGACCACGCGAAACGCAGCAGGCCATAGAGCCCGAGCTTGACCATGGCACCCGACAGCACCGCCGATGTGGGTCCAGGGGCCTCGGGGTGCGCGAGCGGCAGCCAGACGTGCAGCGGCACCACACCCAGCTTGACCGCGAACCCGATCGTGAACAGCCACGACAGTCGCGCCATCTCGGCCGCGGGCTGGTGCGCGAACGCCACCGCGAGCGAGCCGAACTGGAAGCCGCCCGCGCGCGCCGACAGCGTCAGCAGTGCGAGCGCCACGAGTGCGGTGCCCATGTGCGACAGCGCGAGGTAGGTGAACGCCGCACCACGTGCGCGCGCGCTGCCGGCGTCGTGCGCCACGAGCAGCGCGGATAACAACGTCATGCCCTCCCACGCGAGCAGGAACAACAACGCGTGGCTCGCGACGAGCGCGCCGAACATGGCCAGCGTGAAGCCCGCCTGCAACCCGAGCCGTACTGCCGCACCGGTGGAGGTGTCACGCAGGTCGATCGCGGCGAATGCCGTGGCGGACACCAGTCCCAACAGCAACAAGAACGGCGCCGACAGCGCATCGGCGGTGACTGTGAACGGCTGTGCAGGGAAGCCCGGCCACCACTCGAGCGTGCTCGAGCTGAGCCCGGCCAGCGCCGATCCACCGAGCAGCGCGGCGCCCAGACTGCCGAGGACACCCAGTGCGCGCGGGACACGGAGGCGCAGCACACCCGGGACGCGCGGCACGAGCGACGCGAGCAACGGCAACAGCGCCGCGGCCGCCAGCGCCCCGATCGTGCTGACGAGCAGCACGCCGTCGAGGCCGGCGAGGGACATGAACCTTCCTTGGGTCCGAGTCGAGGACTACCCGTGCGGCCCAGGGTGGCGCGCAGGGCGTGAAGGCGAGTTATACGGCGGAGCCGATGGAGTCACAAGCTCGGAGCCGCGGGTGCGGGGCTTGGGCACCGGTAGGGCGCGCGGCAGGCGATGGAGTAACTTCTTGGTGGCGCGTGGACCTTTGGCCTGTCATGGCACGAGCCACGCGATCCACCTACTACTTCCCGGAGCCCAAGATCATGTCCGTCAGTATGCGTTTCACCGGCCTCGCCGTGCTCGTCACCGGTGCATCCAGCGGCATCGGCCGCGCCACCGCGCTCGCCCTCGCCAGCGAGGGCGCGAACGTCGCGCTCGCCGGCCGGCGCCGCGCACGGCTCGACGAGGTCGCCGTCGCCGTGCAGAAGGCAGGCGGCAAGGCGCTCGTGCTCGAAGGGGACGTGCGCGACGAAGGCACCTGCTCGCGTTTCGCCGCCGAGTGCGACGCGGCGTTCGGTGGGCTGGACGGACTCGTGAATGCCGCGGGCGTGATCGGCAATGGTGCGATCGATGCCACCGCGCCCGCCGAGTGGGACCGCATCATGGACAGCAACGTACGCTCGCTCTACTTGATGACGCGCGCGGCGGCCGAGGCGCTCAAGAAGAAGCGGGGCAGCATCGTGAATCTGTCGTCGGTGGCCGGGAACCGGCCGTATGCCGGGCTTGGCGCCTACTGCGTGAGCAAAGCCGCGGTCGACATGATCACGCGCTGCGCCGCGCTCGACTTCGCCCCGCACGGCGTGCGCGTGAACGCGGTCAGCCCTGGCGTCGTGGTCACCGAGCTGCACACGGTGGGCAGTGCGGTGGCCGACTACGCCGCCTTCTTGGAACGCGGCAAGACGACGCACCCGCTGGGCCGGGTGGGCTCCGCCGACGAGGTCGCCGCCCTCATCCTGTTCCTGCTGTCGCGCGAAGCCGGTTGGATCACCGGTGCGAGCATGCCAATCGACGGGGGGAGAGCGCTCGCGAGTAGCCGTTAAGGTGTAGTGTTGGTAATGGTTTAGGAGCTTTTCGGCGGTTCGGGCGACTCCCGCGCACATTTTCAGCGCACATCGTATGCGGAGCGACTCCTCGCGGGCCGATAACTCCCGGACCATGAATCCCCTGTTCCAGGACGCCTTCGCCCAGCTCCCCGTGAGCGCACTACTTCTGCTGCTGGCGGCCGTCGCCACATTGGCGGGCGCGCCGCTGTTCGCGGCTGGCCGGCGGGCGCTGCAGATGCGCCGGGCGGCTGCCGGGCTGACCGTCGTGCCGCTCGATCACACGGCTGCCGGTCTGGTCACCCTGCACGGTCAGGTCGCACTGGAAAGCCCGATGTTCGCCCCGCTCTCGGGCCGGCCATGTGCCGGTTTCACGCTCGAGGTGGCAGGGGACGGCATGCGGGTGGGTGCCAGCCTGAGTGAACTGCGCGCGTTCCGGCTCGTGGGTGAACAGGCCACTGCGCGTGTGGTCGTCGACCACGGCGTGTGGCGCGGTGCCGTGACTCAGCGGCGGACGATCACTCCGCTTGAAGCTCTGCCCGAGCGGCTGGCCGGGTTGCTCGAACAGTCCGCCGAGGTGCGCTGGCTGCGTGACCGGCGCGTCGCGTTGCAATTGACCGAGCGCGCTCTCGAGGTCGGGGCCGAGGTGTTCGTGACCGGCGTGGCGCGCGGTTCAGGTGTGGCGCAGGTCGCGCGCGGGCAAGCGCAGGAGTTCGCCATGGTCGAGTCCATGGAACTGGCGGCCACCGGCACCGACGGCATGGCGTGGACGGTCGGCGATATCGGCGATATCGGCGACAAGGGCCAACGCTCGAGCCGTCGCGAGCCGGAGCTGTGGATCGAATCCGGAGAACCTCTCGGGCAGCTGCTGGTCACTCCCGAAGCGCCCGCGCCCGCAGTCGTGGCGCCACCGCTATGGAAGCTGACGCTGATGCTGCTCGGCCCGGCGTTCACGCTGGCGGGACTGCTTTACCTGGCGCGCGTGGTCGCGCCGTTGATCGTGGGGCGGCTCTAGTGGGTTCGCTGTTCTGGCCGCTCGGCTCGCTGGTCGCGTTGGGACTCGGCACGACCGGGTTCCTGCACGGCTTCCGTTCGCTGCGTGTGCAGCGGCTTATCGCCGATACGCCCACCGCCAAGGTGCGCTCGCTGGCAATGGGGCTCGTCGAAGTGCAGGGCAAGCTGAGTGCGCGCAGCCGCGTGACCGCCCCGTTCACGAATCAGGCCTGCGCCTGGTGGGAGATCGAGATGCAGACGCTGCGCCAGTCGAACAAGGGCATCAAGCAGTGGAGCACGGTGTATCGCGAGCAGTCCGGCAACCCGTTCTATCTTGATGACGGCACCGGAACAGCGATGGTGTATCCACATGGCGCCAAGGTCACCGCGGGCGACGTCATCAGCGAGGAGACCCGCGGGCTCGGCGTGCCCGAGCCCTATGCCGGCTTCATGGCCGGCCGGCAGCTCGCCATGCGCCACCTCTGGAGCATGGGCCCGATGCGGTTCTGCGAACGCCGGCTGGAGGAAGGCCGTGCCGTGTACGTGCTCGGGCGCGCGAACCCCAAGCCGCACGCCGTGCCGGTGTCGATGGACGATGAAGTGCTGCAGGCGACCGGCACCGACGCGATCGGTGCGCGGCACGTCCGCCAGCACGATGGTGAGTGCTGCGCGGTCATCCGCAGCGGCAAGCAGGACCCGGTGTTCCTGATCAGCGATCGCAGCGAGAAGACGATGACGATGGAGTACGGCATCAAGGCGTTCGCCGGGCTCGTGGGCGGGCCGGCGCTGGCGCTGTTCGGATTGTGGTGCTTGATCGAGTTGGCGAAGAGCGGCGACCTGCCCCTGCCGCGTTGACGTGGTCGCCGCCAGCTTCGGCGGCCGAGGACGGAGGAATCGATGCATCCGGCTGAGATCCTGTGGACCGCAGCGATCGGCTTCGTGGTGGTGGGCTCGGTGGGCTACTTCCTGTCGATCTACAACGGGCTGGTCGAACTCAAGAACAACATCGGGCGCTCGTGGGCCAATGTCGACGTGCTGCTGAAGCAGCGCCACGACGAGATCCCCAAGCTCGTGAAGACGTGCGAGGCGTATATGCAGCATGAGCGCGCCATTTTCGACAAGCTGTCGGAAGCCCGTGGCGCGGTCGCCGGCGCGCGGACCGTGGCGCAGCGCGCCGCGGCCGAGGGCGTGGTCGGGCAGGCGCTGGGGGCGTTCATGGCAGTGGCCGAGAACTACCCCGACCTCAAGGCCGATCAATCGTTCCGCGGGCTCCAGCAGCGCATCAGCGAGCTCGAGAATCACCTCGCCGACCGGCGCGAGTTCTACAACGATGTCGTCACGCTGTTCAACACCCGCATCGAGCAGATCCCAGACTCGTGGGTCGCGCAGGGCATGCATCTGGCGTCCGCGGAGCTCTACAGGATCACCGATGCCGACCGTGAGGACCCTCGCATCGAGTTCAAGCTGTCCGCCTGAGTCCGTCGTACGCGCGCCGAAGTCCGGCGCCCGCCCGGGTCTGCGTTCCGCCGGTGTTTGCCGCCGGCGCGCGTGGCCGTTAGCTTGTGCAACCCTGCCATGACGAGGATCCCTTGACGATTCCTGAGCCGATGCCGGATCCCACAACCACCATGTCCGAGAACGAAGCGACTCCTGAGTCCGAAGCGACGACGCGCGAGCGTGTCGTCGTCGTCGGGCTGGGCCGCGCGGGACTCGGCCATGCCTGTGCGTTCGCCATGCACCCGTCCGCGCAGCTGGCCGGTCTGGTCGAGCCGCGCAACGAACTGCGCCGCTTCGTGCGCGGGGTCGGGTTCAAGGCGCCATTCGAGATCTCCCTCGAACGTTGGCTCGAGAAGCATGCCTGCGACTCGGTGGTGGTGTGTTCGCCGCCCGCCGAAGCCGTCGAGACCATCGAGGTGGCGGTGAAAGCCGGACTCGGGGTGCTGGTGCACGGACTCGCGCACATGCCGGGCGAGATCGCGACGCGCATCGAGGCCATGCTCGCGAGCAGCGAACGGCCCGTGGCCGCGGGCGCCCCCGTGCTGTTCCATCCACTTTTCACGCGCGCGCGCCGCACGGGTGCCCTGGCGCCGGAACGCGTCTCGCAGGTGCGCGCATCGGCGTCCGTGTCGCGCGTGTTCTCGCCCATGGCCGACCCCAGCGGACACGACGTCCTGGACTTCCTGCTCGCCGACCTGCTGCTGCTGCTCGACGCGTCGTTCGGGCCGGTCGTGGCGGTGAAGGCGAAGGGCCAGAAGCTCTATGGCGCCTGGTATGACGAGTGCCAGGTCGAGGCACGTTTCGCGAACGGCATGAGCGCGTTGGTCGACGCCTCGTGGAGCGTGCCGGGCTATCCGAGTGCGGCGATGGTCATCGAGTGTGCCGGCGCCGAGGGCCGTGTCATCGTGTCCGATGACGCGCTCGAGATGGACATGGCGTCGCTGCAGGGCCGGGTGGTCCTTTCCAGCGAACCGACACTCCTGCGTTACGACAGCGGCGAGCACGCCGGAGTCGCTGAGGGCTTCCTGCGCATGCTCGGCGGGGACGCGATCGCGACCGGCGCATTGTCGGTGACTCGCGCCGCCAATGTCGCGCGCGTGGTGGAAGCTGTGCGCGCCAGCATCCAGGCGGATGCCGAGGAACGCGAGGTGAAGTCGTGAAGCCTGCGCCGCCAGAAGTCCCGCGTCTGTTGCTCGGCGTGTCGTCGCTCGGCCAGCCGGTTCGCGCCACCCGCGACCGTCAGCTCGAGGTCGCATCGCGCTTCAAGGAACCGGAGTCGCTTGCCGTCGCACTGGTGAAGGCCGTTGCCGCAGGGGCCGAGGCACTCGTGGTGCCGCCCACCAACGACGTGCGCGAAGCACTGGCGGAACTGCACATGGACTTGCCTCTGCTCGTGCGCTCGCCGCACGCGTCGGTCGCCGACGACCTGCACTGGGCGCCGACGCTCGCGCTCGAGGTGGGTGACGACAGCACTCCGGGGAGCTGGTCGCCCGCGCGTGCGGGTGCCGCGGTCACGAACCTGCTGCCGCTGTCGATGGCCACGGACCTGGCCTCGCGCGTGTGGCCGCGGATCGAACGTGAAGTCGGCACCTTCAGCGTCAAGTCCGTGCGCGGCATCCTGGTGCCGGCGGCGATCACCGATCTCGCGCTGGCTGCGAACGAACCCAAGTTCTTCGAGCGCCTGCTGAAGCTGGCGCATTCGAAGGTCGGCTTGGTGGGATTCGAGACCCACAATCTCGGTCACCTGTTGTCGCGGCTGGGTCCGTGGGAGGTCTCACCAGACTTCGTCATGGGCGCGGTCAACCCGCGCGGGGTCGGCATGATGCCGGATATGGCGCGCGTGCTCAGCGAGATCACCACCAGCCCGGTCAAGGTCATCGGCTGCGAGTTGCGCGCGGGCGGCTTGGTGGCTCTTGATGAAGGCGCGGCTTACGCCCGCCAAAACGGTTGTTGGGGCATCCTGGCCGAGCTCGTGGACCTGGACGACGTGCCCAAGGAGCTGAAGGGCCTGGGACCGGCGGCTGAGGCTTAGAAGCTCTGCGTCCAGTTGTGCACGGCCTTCACGACCGTGAGGTTCTGCTGGCGCAGCGACTCCGCGTAGACGGCGGCATTCGGCCACGAGTGCTTGCCGCACTCGCACGCCAGCTTGCCGTCCGGACGCTCGACGACCTTGCAGGGCTTGTCCTTGCAGAACGGGCACATCGGGACACCTCCAGTGGTGCAGCGGCGAGCAGTCTAGCCGTCGCTCGCCGTGCGGAGCAACCGCGACCCTGGTATCACTCGGCGATCGGGAGGTGGATCAGCCCGCCGGGCCGCTGCTTCAGCGCGGGATCGCCGCGCGGGCGTGGTCGGTGACCGCGTTGGCGCGGGCGATGCGCGCGAACACTTCGGCGCTGGCGCGGCGCTTGCGCGGCCGGGCGGGATCGTCGAAGTCCACCGCGTAGAGTCCGAAGCGGCCGTGGTAGCCGTCCGACCACTCGAAATTGTCGAGCAGCGACCAGTGCAGGTAGCCGAGCACGTGCACGCCCTGCGCGATGGCCGCATGCATGGCCTCGGCGAACGCCACGATCGCGGCAGGGCGCAGTGTGTCCGTGGCATCGGCGACACCGTTCTCGGTGACCAGTACCGGCTTGCCGAGCCGGCTCGCGGCCATGAGCGCTTGCTCGAGACCGGCGGGCCACAGCTCCCAGCCCAGATCGTTGCGCGGCGCGCCGCGCTTGGCGACGTGCGGGTTCGCCGACAGCGAGCGCACCTGCCAGCGCGTGTAGTAGTTGAGCCCGTACCAGTCGAGCGCGCCTTTCAGTTCGGGCAGCGTCCTGCGGATGCTGCGTGCGCCGGGGATCGTCAGGTCGATGGTGCCGTCGATCGCCGCGCGTTCGACCGCCAGATTGAAGACGCGGTCCTCGAGCACGGCCAGTGCGTGGTCGAGCGGGTTCCAGGCGCGCAGTGCTTCGAGCTGCACGCGGTGCTTGGCGAAGCCGACGCGAGCCGCAAGGCCATCCCCATCAGCGTCATGCGTGTCCTCGGAATGGAGCACCCGGTAGGCGCGCCCGTGTGCTTCGAGCTGGTTCGCGATCACTTCCAACGCGCGCGAGTCGTCGCGCACACCGGGTGGCCACACACCCTCGCTCCAGCCGCGGAACGCGAACACCTCGGGCTCGTTCACGGTGCACCACCAGTCGACCTCGGCGCCGAACTCTCGCGCACAGAAGCGCACGAACGACTCGAATGCGTCGATGGTGCTGCGGGATTCCCAGCCGCCGGCATCGGCCACCCACAGCGGGTTCGTGAAGTGGTGCAGCGTGACCACCGGCGTGAGGCCGTGGCGCTTCAACGACGCCAGCACGGCGTGATAGTGCGCCACCGCGCCGGGATCGAAGCAGCCGCGAGACGGCTCGAGGCGGCTCCACTCGAAAGACAGCCGGTGCGCGTTGTGGCCATCGGCGGCCGCGAGCCGGAAGTCGTCATCGAACAGCTCGTAGTGCCGGCATGCCGCACCGCTGCCGCGGCCTCCGGTGATCGCGCCCGCGCGCTGCTCGAACCGCCACCAGTCGTTGGCGGTGTTGCCGCCCTCGACCTGGTGGGCGCTCGTGGCCGCACCCCACAGAAAGCCGGCGGGGAAGCGCTTGGGTTCGCTCATGGGCGTGACGTTAGTGGACAATGGCGCGGCGGGGAACTCGTCGTGACCGTCTCGCGATCGCGGCCGTTCAGGTGCGTTCTGCCTTCCTGACCTCGGTGACCGAGCGCTTCACCAGCGTGAGCAGCACCTTCTCGTCGACATCGGACAGCCGCTTGAGGTGCAAGCAGACGCCAGTGGCCTTGTGCGGTCCGAGCTTCGCGAGCAGGTCCTTGTGCTTGCGCAGGCCGGTGATGTACACGACCAGGCCCTGCTTGCGCGGCGAGAAGGCCAGCGCGGGCCAGTCGAGCGTCTTGCCGCTCGCGTAGCGCAGCGTGTAGGAGCCGTAGCCAACGATGGCGTCGCCCCACATGCGCGCGGTCTCGCCGGTGGCGGTGCGCAGGAGCTTCGCGAGCTTCTTGGCGTCCGCGCGGCGCTGTTCGTCGGCCACGTCACCCAGGAACTTCGCCACGGATGCTCCGGTCAGACGGGTCTTGGGCTCAGCCATTGGTGCCTCCATGAGATGGGAAATGAACTCCTCGCGCGCGCGACACCCAGCAGCCGGATTCACTCCGCGAGGTCGAGCGTAGCGCGTCAGTCGATGCGACGTCACCTGCGCTGTTCGCGCCCCTGAGCTCGCAGTAAGACTCGGCTGCACCTCGTCAGGGGCGTGCAAGGATTCCGCGTGCTCATACGACGGGCCGCGGTCGCGTGTTAGTTTGGGCTCCCATGCCCGCTCCCTCGTCCGCCGTGCCCGCGCCGCGCTTTGCGGACGGACTGCGCGCGTTGCGTCACCGCGACTTCCGGCTCTACTTCTTCGGGCAACTTGTTTCGCTCATCGGCACGTGGATGCAGGCGGTCGCCCAGGGCTGGCTCATGCATCGGCTCACGAGCTCGGCGTTCATGTTGGGCCTGCTGTCGTTCGCTCAGTTCGCGCCCGTACTGCCGCTCGCGCTCTACGCCGGCGTGCTGGCTGATCGCACCGAGCGCCGCACGATGCTGCTGTGGACGCAGTCGCTCATGCTGGCGCAAGCCGTGGCACTCGCGCTGGTGGTGAGCACCGGCGTCGTGAAGCCGTGGATGGTGATCGGTCTGGCGTGTGTGTACGGCATCGTCAACACGTTCGACCTGCCGGCGCGACAGTCGTTCGTGGTCGACATGACCGGCAAGGAGGACCTGCCGAACGGCATCGCACTCAACTCGGCGGCTTTCAACGCGGCACGCATCCTGGGGCCGGCGGTGGCCGGTGTGCTGGTGGCGACGATGGGCGAGGCGGGCTGCTTCTGGCTGAACGCACTGTCGTTCGGCGCGGTGATCGCCAGCCTGCTCATGATGAAACGCGGGCGCACGGGCACCGCTGCTGCAACTGCGGCCACCGAGCATGGGGCTGCGGCTGGGGCGCCCGTGCCGGCGTCCGCGACGCGCCGGCTGACCGAAGGGCTCGCCTACGCCTGGGCGGTGCCGACGATCCGGCAACTGCTCGTCCTGCTGGCGGTGTGCGCGGGGCTCGGCTTCCAGTACAACGTGCTGCTGCCGGTGTATGCCAAGGACGTGCTCCACTCCGGGGCGCGCACGTATGGCTGGCTGTTCTCGGCGTTCGGCGCGGGCTCGCTGCTGGCGGCCGTGCGCATGACCGTGACCCGCGAGCGCTGGGCGCTGCGGCGGCATCTGATGTTCGGACTCGCCGCCGGCGGCATCGGGCTCCTGGGATTCGCCTGGTCACGCTGGTTGCCGATGATGGTGGTGTTCGCCGCCCTCGCGGGCTTCGGGCTCATCCTGTACGTCTCGAGCACCAACACGCTCATCCAGATGACCGTCGAGGACCGCTATCGCGGCCGCGTCATGAGCCTTTACACCCTGTTCTTCGTGGGCACGTCCCCATTCGGCGCACTGCTCGCGGGCGGGATCGCGCAGCGCTTCGGCGCGCCGATGGCGACCAGCGTCTGCGCGGTGGTCCTACTGGGTGGCGCTGTGTGGGTCAGCGTACGGTTGCGCGAGATCGCGGCGCGCGAGGCGGCCGGGCGCTCAAGCGTGGCGGAGCCGGAACCCGCTGCGTAGTTCAGCGCGGTGCATTCACGCGCAGCGCCTGGCGTGTGGCGCCGTGCAGGGAGTGCACGAGCAGGCCGCGAAAGCCTTCCCACACGACGCCCTTGCGCGACAATCGTGGTCGCACCGGGGCGGAGTGGAAGTCGGTGCGGGCGAACGCCACGCGTAGCGAAGCGCGCGCCCACAGCGCGGGCAGCAGGCAGAACAGCCGGTAGCGGTGCTCGCTCGTCGGCACGGTGTCGAGATAGTCGGGCACGCGATCGAGAGCGCCGTGCGCCAACGCGGCCAACCGCAACGACAGCTCGCGTGCCGCGCTCGAATGTCCAACCAACTCGCGAGGCTGCAGGCCGTGCCGGGTGAGCCATGACGCCGGGATGTGGCAGCGGCCTGCGCGCACGTCGACCGGCCAGTCGAGCACGATGTTCGTGAGCTGGAGCGCCTCGCCCACGACGGGTGCCAGCGCCAGACGTCGCGCGGCGAGCGCGGGGTCGTCGTCGACGATGCTGCGAGAGACGAGCCGGGTCAGCATCTCCCCGACACAGCCCGCCACCACGTAGCAGTAGTCGTGGAGTTCGGCGTCGTCGTCCAGATAGGGCGTGCGCGCGCCGCGATCGGCCGCGCGCGTGGCGTAACGGCGCATGCCGCACGACATCGTGCGCACGCATGTGCGCACGTCGGCGGCATCGGCCGGATCGAGCGAGGCGAGCACATGCAGCAACGCGGGCAACCGGACCAGGAGGTCCATGTCGGCGCGCGCATGTTGCCGGCTCGCGGCGCGCGAAAGTGCCTCCGCTGCCGCGGCTTCGCCTGCGAGTGCGGCGAGCAACAGGTCGAAGCGCGCGCCGATCTCGGCCGAGGTGCCGGGCCACGAGTCCTCGAGCGCATCCGCTGCCCGGCACAGCAGGTAGGCGAGCCGCACGGACTCGAGCATGCGGCCGCGCAGGCAGCGGATGTTGAGCGCGAACGTGCGGGAGACACGCAGCAGCGCCCCGCGGCACCAAGCGCGCTGGGTGGCAAGAGCCTGGGCAGCGCTCGGATCGTGGTCGGACAGCGAGACGACTGTGCTCGGGGGGGACGCCTCGGTTAAGGACATGACGCGCACTATAGCGCGCCGGCCGGTCCGGGGTTGCCGGCCGGCCGCCGCGCGCCCACGGGGTTCGACTGCTCTCACAGGATTCGACTGCTAAGATGGGCGCCCAGATGAGGCGTGGACGCCGCACCCCACCCGGGTATGCTGAGCGCGGCGCTCGAAGCCCCTGCCAAGCGTGCAAGCGAGCGTGCTACAGCGGGACGCCCGAACGGTCGATACTCCCAAGGAACCCGTCATGCGCATGTCACCCCGGATCCTCGCCGCGGCGCTCGCCGCCCTGCTCGTGCCAGCCCTGTGGTTGCCGGCGGCTGAGGCACAGCCGTACCCGAGACTGGGTCTCTACGGTTCGGTGGTCGGGGGCGGTTATCCTTACACGCAGCCGGATGGCTCGCTCGACACGCTCGAGATCCGGCGCGCGTCGCGTTATGGCCAGGTCGTGCTGGACGTGTACCCGATCTCGCCCTACCGGCCCGACATCGTGCAGGCCATGCGCGCGCTGAATCCCGACATGGAAATTCTGGCGTACGTGCTGGCAGAGACCATCTGGCAGACTGGCGATGCCGATTCGACGCGCCACATCCCGACGATCATCCGGCACACGGTGCGCGACCTCGATGGTTTCCTGTACGACAAGCTCACGGGGCAGGAGTACGAAGATCACGCCATCAACCTCGCGAAGAAGGGGCCGAACGGGCGCTTCGTAGTGGCCGAAGCACTGGCCGACATCTTCCGCGATCACATCATCGCGACCGGAACGTGGGATGGCATCTTCACGGACGTGTTCTGTCGTACGGTGGCTTGGACGCAGGGCGGGACTTCCCGCGTCATCGACTACCAACGAGCTGGCTACGCTTCACTCGCCGCGCTCGATGTGGGCTGGGCGGCGGCGGGCGACACACTGGCGGCCCGGTTGCGACGGGACGGTGGCCCCGCGTTCCAGTTGGTCGGGAACTGCGCGGCCAGTTCGCACCATGAGACCTATAACGGCTGGATGCGGGAGAACTTTCCGTTCCAGCAGGGCGGAACCTGGCAGTCGAACATGCTGGGTGACGCTCAGACACGCGGTTACTTCAAGGATGACTCGGACTACCGGCCGACGGCACGGAACTGGATCCAGAGCATCTCTTCGACGAGCACGCCCGGCAGCGAGTACGACGCGTTCAACACTTATCGCGTGCGCTATGGGTTGGGCAGTGCGGCCCTCGGTGAGGGCGTGCACGCCTTCTTGCCCACGAAGACCGTGCGCGTCGCGCCGTATCACGACTGGTGGTACGACGAGTATGCCGTCGATCTGGCCACCGGACGTTCGAGTGAGGCGCTGCAGCACACGGGCTGGTTGGGGCCGGCGCTCGGGCCACGGCGCACCATGTTGTGGGTGAGCGGTGCGCCCGACGCCATCACGAACCCCGGCTTCGAGACCAGCACCTCGACGGGCTGGACGTTCGCGACCTTCGCACCGGCGGCGGCCACGCTGACGCGCGATGCCACGACGGCAGCGGCTGGTGTGGCTTCCGCGCGCGTCAACATCACGTCGTCGAGCACCGTCGACTGGCATGTCTACCTGACCAGCACCGGGCAGTTGTCCGTTCGGGCAGGGACGAGCTACTCGGCGACCTTCTGGTGCAGGTCCGATGGTCCGCGGATCCTGAAAGTGCTCGCAGGCAACTCGGGAGGCCAGGCATTCGTGGCGGTCGATGACGTCTGGCGGCAGTACCAGGTCGTGCTGCAGCCGGCGATCTCGATGAACGCCTCACTGACGTTCTTCCTCGGACTCCAGGACGGCAACGTCTGGTTCGACGACGTGCACTTCCAGTCCGGCGCCACCAGTGTGTATCGCCGCGATTTCCAGAACGGCATCGTGCTCGTGAACCCGACCGAACTGGCGCTCGATGTGCCGCTGGAAGGCGCGTTCCGCCGCATCCTCGGCACCCGCAACCCCACGGTGAACAGTGGCGCCGTGAGCGCAACGCAGCGGGTCGCGCCCTACGACGCGTTGTTCCTGCTCCGCACGGAACTCGACACCACGCCGCCTGCCGGCGTGAGGGACCTGCGCCCGGGACCCTGAGGCGGCTAGCTCTCGGCGCGCAACGATGCCTGGATGGCGTTCTCGAACGCCTGCAGGAAACGCGAACGGTCGCGTGGGTCGAACGGTGCCGGACCGCGTGTCTGTTCTCCGGCGCCACGCAGGTCGGCGAGCAGTGCGCGGGTGGCCAGCGCGTCGCCGATGTTGTCCTCGGTGAACGGCCGGCCGGTCGTCCCGAGGGCGCGGGCGCCCTTGGCGAGCGCGCGGCCAGCGAGCGGGATGTCGGCGGTCACGAGCACGTCGTGGCGCTCGATGTGCTCGGCGATCCAATCGTCTGCCGCATCGAACCCCTGCGTCACGACCTCGAGCCGGATGCGCGGGTCGGCGGGAATGCGCATGAACGAGCCGGCGACCAGTGTCACCTGCAGCGCATGACGTTCGGCGACCTTGAACACCTCGGCCTTGACCGGACATGCGTCAGCGTCCACGTAGACGTGCGGCTTCACTCCTCGGAGATCTCCGCCGTCCAGCGCACGTTCACCGCGCCCTTGAACGATGCGGCGGTCGGGCACTTGTCGAGATGCCGGGACAGCGCGCGGTCGATGATCTCGCGCGTGCCGGCGGGGATGCGCAGCCGGTAGTGCACGTGGACTTCGGTGAGCACCGGCAACCCAGCACGGATCTCGTTGATGCCGGTCACTTCGCACCGCATGCACTCGGGAGCCAACTTCACTTGGCGCGCCTCCAGCGCACCGTTCAGGGTTCCGAGCATTCAACCACCCGTTGCGGCCACGATGTAGTCCACCGGCAATGGCAGTTCACGCTCGGGTTGCAGTCTGAAGAACGGTACGATGCTGCCGTGCACGCCCATCTCGGCGGTCACCCCCAGCGGCAGATGGGCGCGGCGATGCAGGCTGCCAGCCTTCTCGAGCGTGACGTGTGACACGTAGATCGGTTCGGACATGATCACCTCGGCGCAGGTGTGAGGCACGCAGCGGTCGGCGGGATTCGAGCCGGGTGCAAGGCTTCAAGCGCACGTGGTTCGGCACCCGGGCGGCGATTCCGGCACCGCCGAGAGATATGCTAGTTTCATCCTCCGGTCCAATCGCGTGTTCTCGCGCCGCACTGTCGTTCCAGCGTTCAGGCCACCACCCCGAGGCCCCAGGCTCCGTGTCAGGAACCGCCGTCGCTCCCAGCTCCCCCGGCTCAGCCGCCGGCCACGCGCCGCAGGACTTCGCCATCGTCGCGCGCATCGCGACCGCAACGGCCGCGCTCATGTTCTTCCTGATCGTGGTCGGTTCGGTGGTGCGCACCACCGGTTCGGGGCTCGCCTGTCCGGATTGGCCGCTGTGCCATGGCCGGCTCATCCCGCCGTTCCAGTTCAACATCCTGATCGAGTGGTTCCACCGCCTGCTCGCGCTCATCGTCGGGCTCGGGCTGTTGTCCACGGCGGTGTGGACGTTCACGCACGCTGCGACGCGCGCACGGCTGGGCGGGCTGGCGGCGCTATCGATCGCCCTCTACTTCACGCAGGCGCTGCTGGGTGCGCTCACGGTGTGGAAGCTGCTCGATCCCAATGTCGTGAGCGGGCACCTCGCGGTCGCATTGCTGTTGTTCGCCACACTGCTGACGCTCGGTCTGATCGCTCGGCACGAGTCCGGGCCGGCCGCCGAGGCCCCACCGGCCCCAGCCGGGCTTCGCACGTGGTTCGCCGTCGCCACCGCCGCGATCTGGGCGCAGGCGGTGCTGGGCGGCATGGTGAGCACGAACCACGCGAGCCTGGTGTGCCACGACTGGCCGACATGCAATGGTGAGTGGTTCCCATCCATGACCGGGCTCGTCGGCCTGCAGATGTCGCATCGGTTCGGGGCCTATGCACTCGTCACGCTGCTCGGGCTGCTGGCGTGGCGGTCGCGCTCGGCCGCTGATCCGCATGTGAGACGCGCGGGTGGCTGGTTGTTCGTGCTCGTGCTGCTGCAGGCGGGCTTCGGCATCCTGAACATCTACCTCGGCATCCCTGTGTGGCTATCGGCCCTGCACCTGGCGAACGCCGCATTCATGCTGGCGATGTCGCTGGCCACCACGTTCCGGCTCAGCACGCAGCCGGCGCGTGCGGCGATCCCCAACCCTCTGGCGGTGTCCCGGTGAGTGTCGCGAACGATCAGATCCCGGTGGTCCGCACGGCCTCGTTCGGCGCATGGGTCGAGCTGACCAAGCCGCGCATCATCCTGCTGGTGCTGTTCACCGGCCTGCCGGCGCTGCTGTTGGCTGCCGGCGGCTGGCCCGCGCCGACGTTGCTGTGGGGTGCACTCGCCGGCATCACGCTATCGGCGGCATCGGCCGCCAGCTTCAACCACTATTTCGACCGTGATATCGACGCGCTGATGGTGCGCACGCGCACGCGGCCGCTGCCGTCGGGTGCGCTGCCGCCGATGGCGGCCGTGTGGCTCGGATTCGTGCTCGCCGCGCTCTCCACCGTGGTACTCGTCGTCACCGCCAACGTCCTGTCGGCGGTGATCGCGCTGGTTTCCATCTTCTACTACGCCATCGTCTACACGGTCTGGCTCAAGCGCCGCACACCCCTCAACATCGTCATCGGTGGCGCGGCCGGTGCCTCGGCGCCGCTGATCGCGTGGGCCGCGGTCACCGGCAGGGTCGAGCTGCCGAGCATCCTGCTCGCGAGCATCATCTTCCTGTGGACGCCGCCGCACTTCTGGGCGCTGTCGCTCTATCGGCGTGATGATTACGCGCGCGCCGGCATCCCCATGCTGCCGGTGACGGATGGCGAGGAAGAGACGCGCCGGCAGATCCTGCTGTACACGCTGGTGCTGGTCGGCTGCACGATCGTGGTCGCACCGCTGTCCGGGCTCGGGCCGGTCTACATGGTGAGTGCCGCCGTGCTGGGTGCGCTGTTCTCGATCGGCGCGCTGCGCTTGTACAAGAACCCGGGCGTGCCCGCCGCCCAGTCGCTGTTCCGGTTCTCGATCCTGTACCTGTTCATGCTGTTCCTCATGATGTGTGTCGATGCCCTCATCAGCACCGGGCTCCTGCACGCATGATCGGGTTCGCGGCGGTGCCGGCTGTGCGGCTACTCGCCGCCGGCCTGCCACAAGCACAGTTCCCGCAGACCACGACCCAGCCCGCGACGGAATGGATGCGCGCTGCGGCTGCGTTGCTCGCGCAGCAGTCCCCGTCGGTCGTGGCGGCGTTCGTCGTGATCCTGGGACTGTTGCTGGCGACCGCCCTGCGATCGGGCCGGCGCGCTCTCCCAACGCCCGGGCCGGCCGGCCCGGCAGCTTCGCGACTGGCGGTGCTATGGACCATTGCGCCTGTCGTGCTGATCGCGCTGGTTGCCCTGCCGGCACTACTCACCGCACTGCGGCCCGCGGCAGAGAACAACGCCCCGCTGCATGTGCGCGTGATCGGTCATCAGTGGTGGTGGGAGTTCCAGTACCCGGATCACGGTTTTGCCACCGCCACCGACGTGCACGTGCCCGTCGGCCGGCCGGTGACGTTCACGGTCGAGAGTGCGGATGTCATGCACTCACTCTGGGTGCCCGCGATCGGACCACGCTTCGATGTGCCGCCGCTGCGCCATCGCGAGCTCACGTTCACGCCCGACCGCGAGGGCGTGTATCCCGGCCAGTGCGCCGAGTTGTGCGGCATGTCGCACGCGCACATGCGGCTCAAGCTGTTCGTCGACTCGCCCGCGGCGTTCGCTGCCTGGGTCGCCAACGAGCAGGCGCCACGAGTGATCCCGCCGGACTCCGCGCACGTCGGGGATTACTGGCGCGGCCAGCAGATCTTCGTGACGCATGCTTGCCGCGGCTGTCATACGGTGCGCGGGCTCACCGATGGCCCCGTAGGTCCCGATCTCACGCACTTCGCGAGCCGCACGACGATCGGGGGTGGCATGTTCGACCGCTCCGACACTTCGCTGGCGCACTGGATCCTGAGGGCGAACCAACTGAAGCAGGGTTCGAGCATGCCCGGCTTCCCGGTCCCACCCAAGGAGCTGCGCCCGCTCATCCTGTGGCTGCAGAGTTTGCGATGAGCCCGCGTACACCAGTTCATGGGCGCAGCACCCGCTGTTCGAATCGCCGAGGCGGGCGATGAGCGCCGGCCTGTTCTCCACCGTGGCGCCGTCGCGCACCGGGCGCCGCCTGCTCGCCTTGGCCGCGGCCGGCTTCGCGCTCGGCGGCTTCGAATCGCTGGCCCTGCGCGGTCAGCTGGCGCGCGCGGGTGCGTCGCTCATGCAGGCGTCCACCTATCACCAACTGCTCACGCTGCATGGCGTGAGCATGGTGTTCCTCTCGGTGGTGCCCGCGATGCTCGCGCTGTTCCTGCTGCTCGTGCCGGCGCGCATCTCGGATGGCCGCACCGCGTTCCCGCGCCTGTCGGCGTTCGGCGGCTGGCTCTGGGTGTGGGGTGCGGTCGTGCTGCACGCCGGGCTCTTACTGGGCGGCAGTTCCGGCGCCGGCATGCTCGGCAACGCCAGCATGACGTCGATCGAGTGGGCGGCACGCGACACCGTGTACCGGGGGCCGTTCACGTTCCGCGCCAATGGCGTGGACTGGTGGGCGAGCGGGATGGCGCTCGTGGCATTGGCGGCAGTGTGCGTCCTGATCGACGTGGTGGTGACGGTGTTCGCACGCCGCGCCAGCGGCAAGACGCTGGCCGAGTTGCCGCCGTTCGCGTGGAACACGGCACTGGCCGCATTGCTCGGACTGCTGGCATATCCCGCTTTGCTGGTCGCGCTCGTGCTGTTGCAGGTCGATCGCCTGATGGAAGGCGGGTTGTTCGTTCCCGAGTCGGGCGCGGACCCCACGCTGTGGCCGCGGCTGACAGCACTGCTCGGCCATCCGCAGGTCGCCATGCTGTTGCTGCCCGTGATGGGCCTGGTCACCGAGATCGTCGGTGCCGCCGCGGGCCGGCCCGTGCACGGGCGTGGTGTCATGCGCGCCTCGAGCGGACTGTTGGTGCTGGCAGGAGTGCTGGGTTGGCTGGCGCAGGCGACGCCTGGTGGTGCGGCACTGGCCTACGCGCTGCTGCCGCTCGCCGGCGCGATCATGGCGCTCGCCAGCAGCATCGCCGTGTTCCACTGGCTCGCCACGCTGTGGGGACGACCCGTGGCGGCGAGTCCGGCGCTGTCCTTCACGCTCGGCATGGCGGCGTTGATCATGACCGGCGCATTCAGCACACTGCCGCTGGCGTTCCAGCCCGCTGCCGCGCGACAGGTCGGCACGTACTTCGGCGTGGCGCACGCCCACGAGATGCTGTTCGGCGGAGTCGTGCTGGGTCTGGTGGCCGCGCTCTACCAGTTCTATCCCCGGCTCACGGGACGCACGCTCGATGCAAGGCTCGGCCAGATCCACTTCGCGCTCACGATCGTGGGCGCATTCGTGACGTTCCTGCCCATGCACGTGCTCGGCCTGGCGGGCATGCCGCGCCGCATCCACACCTACCCGGCCGCCATGGGGTGGGGAGCGCTCAACTCGATCGCATCTTTGGGCGCGATCATCCTGATGTTGGCGGGAGTGGTGTTCGTGGCCGCGCTGCTGCGCGCACAGCCGGCCGCGGAAACGCCGGGCGCGATCGTGGAGCCGCCCGCCACGCCCGGTCCCATGATCCTGGCGCTGGGGCTCGCGCTGCTGGTCTCGGGCACCCTGCTCGGCTGGGTCGTGGGCACACTTGGCGCCGTTGTGGCTTTGTTCGGATCCGTGCGGGTGCTGACCGACTCGAGGCATTGAGTCGCCCGATCCGATCCGCGCTCGGGATCGCGAACTGGCGGGAAGCGAGCCGGTCGGGTCGCGCTGCGACCGCGCACGGCTTATGATGGGCGGGCCGCCGCTGTGCCGCGTGACAATCACCCTCACCTCGTGGCTGTCCTCCCCGGACTCTCCAGCAGCGTGTTCCACGATCGGTCGCCGTGCCCTGCTCGCGGGGCTCACAGGCTCGCTATCGGCTCTGTCCGGGAGGAATCGTGGCCCTTCGCTCAAGCGCGCTCGCTGGGAAGCTCCTGTTCGCGCTGCTGCTGGTGGTGATCACCGCGGCCGACACTCTCGCCGCAAGCATGGCGCTGGTGTGGACCGCCCCGGGCGACGACGGCACGGTCGGTCGGGCCAGCAGGTACGAACTGCGCTACTGGTCCGCACCCATCACCACCGCGAACTACGCGAGTACCTGGCGGGTGAACGGCCTGCTACCGCCCAAGCCCGCGGGCGCGACCGAGTCGTTCGCGGTGCCGAATCTGGTCCCGGGTCGTAAGTACTACTTCGCGCTGAAGACGATGGACGATGCGGGGAACTGGTCGCCCATCTCGAACACCGTCTCGAGCATCGTCCCGGTCACCGCGACCGAACAGCCCGTCGCTACACTGTCGTTCTCGCCGCCGTCGCCGAACCCCGCGCACAATTCCGCTCAGTGGACCTACACCTTACCCGTGGCAGGTCCGGTGGTGATCGAGATCTTCGACCTCGCAGGGCGGCGGGTGCGCACCGTGACGCAGTCGTGGCAGAGCGCGGGCGCGGGGCAGGCCGATTGGGATCTCACCGACGATG
>JANNWR010000019.1:0-20936 GCA_031408715.1 bacterium | reverse complement strand
GCCTGAGAACTCCCGGGAGCTGCTGGCGGCCGCCGCCTCGCTCTCGACCGAGGCGCTGGAGCTCATGCTCGCGAAGCGCTTCCCCCGGGCCGAGCTTGTGATGGCCCAACCCGCCCTGGCGCTGACCTGCGGAATTGCTGGGAATTCCGTGGTCAAGGTGGCCCCGGGGCCACCGCCGGTCCCGTCGGAAACCGCTACCACCGCATATGCGATGGGACCGCTTTGTGAGCCGACTGCGCCCCCTGTGAAGCCGATGCAGCCGTCACTGCACGCGCGCTTCACGCCGCTCTCGGGCGAGTGCGTGGCGCTGCGCGGCCAGCTCTCCATGGCCGCCTACGAACACTTCCAGCGCGTGCGCGCGCTCGCATCGCATGCGGTGCCCTCGGGCAACGCCGCACTGGTGCTCGAGTACGCGTTGAAGCTCGCGGCCGCGATGCTCGACAAGCGCAAGTTCGGCCGCGGCGCCCGAACGCGGCCGCGAGACGGTCAGCCCGCCGGCCGCTACATCCCCGCCGCCGTGCGGCAGGAGGTCTGCGAACGCCACGCCGGCCGCTGTGCCTACGTTGGCCCCGACGGCACGCGCTGCGGCTCGGAGTGGCACTTGGAGTTCGACCACATCGTGCCGTTGGCCCAAGGCGGTCAGACCGAGGCCGACAACCTGCGCCCCCTCTGCGGTCGCCACAACCAACTCGAAGCCAAGCGCCGCCTGGGAGCCGACCTCATCGCCGCCCGCACCGAGCAATCGCGAGCCGAGGCCGTACGCACGCGCCAACGGAAGGAGAAGCAGACCGCCAAGGTGCACGCAGCAATATTACCTGCGACTCATGCAATGAAGGCAGCCAACGCCCCGAACACAACGAACGCCAGTCACGAGCCCGCGCGCGAAGCGCCGCGCGAACGACAGACCGATCGCGCCCGCCAGTACAGGACCGGGTACGAGATGGGTTGTGAACATGGCGAGTCGCGCCCAGGCCGGAGCCAGGATGGCGGAGGCCGTCAGGGCGCGTCAGGGAGGTGAGCCCAGGGATGGGCGAACCGAGCGTTCGCCATATTCACGACCCGGCTCGTACCCGGGCCGTCTCGGAACGCGAAGTGTTGAAGTTGCAGTCGAACGGCCCGTCTCGGAACGCCAGCCCCCGCCCTACTTGAACATCGTCTTCGCCACGAACAGCAGGTTCGCCGGCCGCTCGGCGAGGCGGCGCATGTACCACGGGAACCAGTGCACGCCGTACGACACCAGCACGCGCACGTTGTTGCCGTTCTTCACCAGCCGCAACTGCTCGCCGCGCTGGATGCCGTAGAGCATGGCGTACTCGTAGTCGGTCTTGGCCACCCCCAGCCTGCGCGCCGCGAGCTCGAGCCGCTCCATCAGCACGGTATCGTGCGTGCCGAGCGTGACCCAGGCGCCCTTGGCGCGCGCCTCGGGGCTCCACAGCCGTTCGGCCATCCACAGGAAGTTGTCGTCGACTTCCCTTTTGTCGGGAAACGCCAACTCGGCGGGCTCTGCATAGGCGCCTTTCACGATGCGGATCGCGGGGCCCAGCGGCAGCAGCGCTTCGAGATCGGTGCGCGTGCTCTTCAGGTACGACTGCAGGCACAGCCCGATGTTCGTGTGCGTCTCGCGCAGCCGGCGGAACAGATCGAGCGTGGCCGCGGTGTACGTGGTGCCCTCCATGTCGATCCACAGCCGGCTGCCGTGCGCGCGGGCCGCGTCGGCCAGCGTGCGCAAGTGCGCGATGCACAGCTCGGGCTCGATATCGAGCCCGAGCTGCGTGGGCTTGATCGAGACCTCGCCCTTCACGTTGCCGGCTTCGATGCGCTTGAGCGTACCCAGATAGTGCGCGAGCACCGCATCGGCTTCGGCCTTGTCGGCGATGTTCTCGCCCAGGTGCGTGAGCGTCACCGACAGTCCGAGCTGGTTCTGCTCGGCGGCGGCGACCAGTGCTTCCTCGAGCGTCTCGCCCGGCATGAACCGGCGGACGGCCATCTTCACGAACTTGCGGCGAGTGGCCTGGCGCTGGAGCCAGGCACTGCGGGAACCGGCGAGCAGCAGGCTGCGCATGGGATTCATGGACGGGCCCGGGGTGGATGTGCGAGTGGGAACCGCCGCAGCGTAGCAGAGCGCTGCGAGGCTCGCAGGCCCGGCGCCGATTGGCATCCGGAGCGCGCTTCAAGCACCATGCGCGCCCGTGAACCTGCACTTGCTCGGCCCCGACAGCGATGCCGCCACCGTGGAGCGTTGGGAGCGATTCGTCTCCCACTGCCCCGAGGCGACGTTCTTCCATCGTGCAGGTTGGCGCCATGTGCTGGCCGAGACTTTTGGCCACCGCCCGTACTTCATGTACGCGGAGGAGGCGGGCGAGATCCTGGGCGTGCTGCCGATGGCGCGCCAGAAGAGCCTGATCTTCGGCGACGCGCTGGTCTCGTCACCGTTCTGCGTGTACGGCGGCGTGGCCGCGAGCACCGATGCCGCGCGCACTGCCCTCGAGCAAGCCGCGGTGACGCTGGGCGAACAACTGCGCGTCGATCACATCGAGTTCCGCAACCGGGTCCCCCGGCGCGCCGATTGGGTCTCGAACACGCACAACGCCACGTTCCGCAAGGCGATCGAGCTCGATCCCGAGAAGAACCTGCTCTCCATCCCGCGCAAGCAGCGCGCCGAGGTCCGCAAGGGCATGGAGCGCAAGCTCGTGGCGGGGCCGTCGGGCGATGGCGGACTGTGCTGGGATCTGTACGCGGCGAGCGTGCACCGGCACGGCACGCCGGTCTACGCACGGCGCTATTTCTTCGACTTGAAGAAGGCGTTCGGCGAGGACTGTGAGTTCTACTTCGTCCGCCGCGACGGCAAGCCGGTGGCTTCGCTCCTGAACTTCTACTTCCGCGACGAAGTGCTGCCCTATTACGCCGGCAGCAGTGGTGAGGGGCGCGACGGCGAAGTGCACCCGTACATGTACTGGGCACTCATGAACCACGCCGCCGCACGCGGGGTGCGGCTGTTCGATTTCGGGCGCAGTCCGGTCGACTCGGGCGGCTATTCGTTCAAGAAGAACTTCGGCTTCGAGCCCGAGCCGCTGTCGTACGAATACCGCCTCGTCCGTGCCAAGCATGCCCCGGACGCGGATCCCAAGAGCCCGCGCTATGCGCTCATGGTGAACACCTGGCGGCGCCAGCCGCGCTGGCTGGCGAACACGCTCGGACCCTGGGCGGCGCGCCAGATCGGCTGAGGCGTGCGGCAGCTCCAGCACCGCGGACGACTCAGCCCGCGGGCGGCTCGCTGAAGCTCTTGCGCATGTTGAACATGGCGTGGCCGCCCTTCTCGTAGCGACGCACCACGATGAGGCCTTGGGCGTGATAGAGCTTCACCGCCGGCGGATTGTCGGCGTGCACGTTGAGCTCGTAACTGTCGATGCGCTGCGCGCGGAACGCGTCGTGCGCTGCTTCCATGAGCAGCCCGCCGACGCCCTTGCCGCGCGCCGCGCCACTCACGCCCAGATACACAAGCTCGGGCACCGCGGGAATCGTGGCGGTGCCCGACGTGAACTTGGCGATCACCGCGCGCGCCAGGCCGATGGGATTGGCGCCGAACACGAACGCCACGATGTCGAGGGGCCCGGCGAGCAGCGAGCGCGGGAACAGCTGACTGATGTCGGGCGTGATCATGACGAAGCCCAGCGGCAGGCCGGCCTCCTCGGCGAGGCACACGGTGGCTGCTCCGCGGGTGATGGCGTTTCGGTAGAAACGCCGCACCACGCCGGCGCCGAGCGGTGTGAAGTCGCTGACCTCGCCCGGCAGCGTCTCCATGTGCAGCGCGGCGATGGCAGCTGCATCCGAGGCTACGGCGACACGGGTGGTCAGCATGCGCCGGCTCGGATCGAGCGGCACGGGCGCGTGCGAGGGCTGGCGAACATGCGCCCACCTTACACCACGAATCTGGTATTGCTCTCCCATGCCCACTGCCATCGCGGCTCCCGATGCCCGTGCCCGCGCCCAACGCGCCTGGTGCCTGTACGACTGGGCGAACTCGGCGTTCGCCACGAGTGTGGTCTCGGCCATCCTGCCGGTGTACTTCGCGCGTATGGCGGCCAAGCACATGGCCGCGCACGAGGCCACCGCGTTGTGGGGCTATGCCAGTGCTGCCGCACTCGCGCTGACGGCGGTGCTGTCGCCCGTGGTCGGCGCGATCGCCGACCAGAGCCAGCGGCGCAAGCTCCTGCTGTTCGCGTGCATGATCCTGGGCGTGGCGGGCACACTCGGGCTGGCGCTCACGCCGGCAGGCGAGTGGCGCGGGCTGTTGGTGGCGTTCGCGCTGGCGTTCATCGCATTCGCGACCGGCAACGTGCTGTACGACTCGCTGCTGCCGTCGGTGGCCGACGCGCATGACATCGATCGCGTCTCGGCACGCGGCTTCGCGTGGGGTTACATCGGCGGCGGCGTGCTGTTGGCGGTCAACCTCGCCATGATCACCATGCCGCAGCGCTTCGGGCTCGCCGACGCGGGCAGCGCGACGCGCGCAGCGTTCGCGACCGTGGCGGCGTGGTGGCTGGCGTTCTCGCTGCCGCTGTTCCGGCACGTGCCGGAGCCCGTCGGGGCTCGAACGGCGGTGCCCATGCGCCAGCTCGCCGGTGCGGTGCTCGGACAGCTCACCGGCACGCTGCGCGGCTTGCGGCAGCATCCCGACCTGCTGCGCTTCTTGGTCGCCTTCTGGCTCTACTCCGACGGCATCGGCACCATCATCAAGATGGCGACCATCTACGGTGTCGAGGTGGGACTGGGCGACAAGGACCTGATGGGCGCGTTGCTCATGGTGCAGGTGCTCGCTGCACCTGCCTCGATCGCGTTCGGCCGGCTGGCGGCCCCGCTGGGCCCGCGAGGCACGGTGCTCATCGGCATCGGCGGCTACACGGTGATCAGCGTGTTCGCATTCTTCCTGGCGTCGCCATGGCAGTTCTGGACGCTCGCGGCCCTGGTCGCGCTGTTCCAGGGCGGCACTCAGGCGCTGTCGCGATCGATGTTCGCTTCGCTGGTGCCGCGCGAGCGCAGTGGTGAGATGTTCGGCTTCTACTCGGTGAGCGAGAAGCTGGCCGGGGTGGCGGGCCCGATCCTGTTCGGCGTCGTCACACAGCTCACACACGGCGGACGGCTCGCCACGCTGACGCTCTTGCCGCTGTTCATCGGCGGAGCCTGGTTGCTGTCGACCGTCGACCTCGAGCGCGGCCGCCGGGCCGCACAGGACGGTAACGCGCACTGACCGAATGGCGCTGCTACTTCTTCGCGCGCACCTTGCCGGCCGGTTTGCGCGGCGCCGCCTTGCGCGCGGGTTTCGCACCGGCCGGCGTCGCGCGCACGAGAGTGGCCAACTGGCGCCACTCCGCGGCCGCGAGCTTCACCTCGAGCGCGCGGACGTTCTGCTCGAGTTGCGCGCAGCTCGTGGCTCCGATGATCGCGCTCGAGACTTGCGGGTTGCGCAGCACCCAGGCGAGCGCGACCGCGGCGGGCTCGAGCCCGCGCGCTTCGCAGAACACCCCTAGGCGTTCGGCCGCGGCGACGTTCTCGGCGGTGAGTGCTTTCTGGGATTCGAGGAAATGCGCGAACGTGCCACTGGCGCGGCTGCCATCGGGCCGGGCGCCACCCGCGTACTTGTTGCTGAGCACGCCCTGCGCGAGCGGCGAATACACGATCATGCCAATGCCGTGCTTCTTGCAGAACGCCGCATGCCCCTGCTCGACATGGCGGTCGAGCAGGTTGTAGCGCGGTTGGGACGAGATCATGGGCAGCCAGCGCTCGCGTTTCTGGATCGTGACCACCTGCTGCGCGAGTGCTGGCTGCTCGTCGAAGTTCGAGAACCCGACGTAGCGAACCTTGCCCGAACGCACGACGTCCTCGAACGCACGCAACGACTCCTCGATGGGCGTGTCCGCATCGGGGGCATGGAACTGGTAGAGGTCGACGTAGTCGAGCCCCAGCCGGAGCAGGCTGGCATCGAGCGCATCGAAGATGTGCTTGCGCGACAGCCCGCGCCCGAGCGGACCCTCCCAGACGCGTCCCATGCACTTGGTCGCGACCACGATCTCGCCACGCGGCAGGTCGCGGATGGCCGCACCGAGCGCGCTCTCGGCGCCACCTTTCACGTAGACGTCCGCGGTGTCGAACAGGTTGATGCCGAGTTCGAACGCCCGCCGTACGATGGGGCCCGATGCCTCGGCTCCGATCGAACCACCGAGCGTGGTCCACGAGCCGAGCGAGAGCTCCGACACCATCAGGCCACTGTTCCCGAGCGGACGGTAGTTCATGACTGGAGCTCCTGGAGGTGATCGGGGTCGCCCAGTTCGGGCGGATGGCGCTCCACAGCCCTGCCGCAGAGGAGCGGAGCCTACCCGCCGCGTCAGGGGCCCGCCAAATCGTGCGCCGGTCACCGACAACACTTGGGCTCGCGGCGCTGCGGAAGCTAGACTCGTGCTCCGTGGCGAAACCCACGCCAACCCGCCCTTGGAGACCCGCACTCAAATGTCCGCGATCCTGCACCTGCTTCGCCGAACCCTGCGCCCGGCCTCTGGGTTCACCGTGGGGATCCTGCTTGCGCTTGCGATCCCACGTCCGGCTCGCGCCGCGGAGCCCGACTATTCCGGTCTCACCGCGCTGCTCGGACGCTACCTGCACGTCATCAGCAGCAAGGGACAGCCGTTCGATACGCGGTTCGACTATGAGCAGCTCTACATCGACCAGAACATCTGGACCCTGAAGCGCGCGGATGGGCTCACCACGCTTCACACCCAGCTCCTGTCGGTCTCCCCCGCCCGCATGACGCCGCGCGAGCGCACGGCGTGGGCGCTCAATGCCTACAACTTCATGGTCCTCGAACGCATGACATTGTACTTGCTGGTGCCGAACCGGAAGTTCATGCGTGTGGACTCGCCGCGGCAGGTCAGCACCGATCAGGGGACGTTCTTCAACGCCCCGGTCACCACGGTCGACGGCGAGTCGTTATCGCTGAGTGGCTTCGAACGCCGGTTCGTCTACGGCGACACCACGCGGTCGGGTATCGAGGACGTTCAGGCCGCGCGCGAGCGGGCGGGTGATCCGCGCCTGCAGTTCGCATTGGTCCGAGGCGCGCTCTGTTCCGGGCCGTTGCTGCCGTGGGTGTATCGCGCCGACTCACTCGACGCGCAACTCGACCGTGCGACCCGTCTGGCACTCGCCACTCGTGGCTGGCTGCGCCTCGATGCGGCAACCGGCACGCTGTCCGCCAGCAACCGCTTCTTCGACGAGCGGGCCGACTTCGGCGGCCCCGAGATGCCCGGGCTGATGCCATTCCTGAACAAGTTCGCACCGCCCGCTGCACGCAAGGTCATCCTCGCGCGCAAGCTGGCGAAGCCCGATTTGTTCTTCGAGTCCGATTGGAAGCTCAACCAGTACGACCAGCCGCGGCCCGCGTTACCGGGTGCGGACACGACCCGGACGATCCGCAAGCTCTGAGCACGGCTGACGGGATCCGTCGTGGGGCTTTGCCGCCGGCAACGGCGGCCGGAGTCCGGCGAGCGCATTGCGATAGAATCCTCGCCTGCGTGGGATGGCGTGCGCGCATGCTACAGTGCGGCCCGTTGTTCCCAGCCCCCTGCTCACGGAGGAGCACACCGCGCATGCGAACCCGCCACCCGAATCCGGCCACGCGACCGTGAACGAACCGCTGCGCGACCTGCTCGTGCTGGGCGGCGGCGTGACCGGGCTGGGTATCGCCCGGCTCGCGGCCCGTGCGGGCTGGCCGGTCACGGTGGTCGAGCGCGACGACCTCGGTACGGGTGCCAGCAGCGCGACCAGCCACATGCTGCATGGCGGCTTGCGCTACCTGGAGCACGGCCGTTTCACACTGGTGCGCGAAGCGCTGTCCGAACGCATGGCGGTGGCACGCATGGCGCCGTCGCTGGCGCGTCCGGTGCGCTTCATGGTGCCGATGCGCAAGGGTGACCGCGTCGGCCCGCTCAGACTGCGCGCCGCGCTGGCGCTGTACGACGTGCTCGCGGGCCGCGCCGCGCCGAGCCCGTACGTCATGGCGGACGCGCGACAGGCGTGTGCGCTCGAGCCCGGACTCGCACCCGACGGCCTGCGCGGCGCCGGGACCTACTCCGACATGGTGATGGACGATGCGCGCCTCACGGTGGCGGTGGCACGCGATGCCGCGGCGCACGGCGCCGAGGTGCTGACGCGCACCGAACTCGTCGCGGCCCGGCCGGATCCCGCCACGGGCCGGCAGGTCATCGAACTGCGCCACCGCGACACGGGCGAAGTCACCGCGCTGCAGACCCGGCTGATCATCAATGCCACGGGCGCGTGGGGGGATCGCACGCGAGCCATGGTGCTCGGCATGCTGCAGCCCGGCAACCCCGATCCGCCGCGCATGCTGCGGCCATCCCGCGGTACGCACCTGGTGTACCCCGCGCTCACGCAGGGCCATGGCATCGTGACGCTCGCCGGCGACGGCCGCGTCGTGTTCGTGGTGCCGTTCGCGGGCCGCTCGCTGGTCGGCACCACCGAGGTCGAGACGAGTTCGCCCCCGGCAGACGCGCAGCGCCGCCCCTCGCCCGACGAGATCCGCTACCTGGCGGACGCGGTCGCCCGCGTGCTGCCGGGTGCGGCGCGCGTTCATCCGATCGCCGTGTACGCCGGCGTGCGCCCGCTGCTGTCGGCCGAGGAGTCGGTCGGCGATGCGTCGCGCGAGCATCGCATCGTCGATGACGGCACGCTGCTGACGATCGCCGGCGGCAAGTACACGACGTTCCGGGTGATGGCACGCGACCTCATCGCGCTCGCCACCGCACGATTGCAGCGCGAAGTGACGCCGCAGGACAGCACCGAACCCCTGCCGATGCCGCTGAGCGACAGCACGTCCGACGAGGCGTTCGCGGAACATGCGATCGAACACGAGTGGGCGCGCTCGCTGGACGACTTGATCCGGCGCCGCAGCACGCGCTGGCTGGCCGACGACCGGGGCCTGAGCGCCGCGCGCCGCATGGCGCCTGTGTTGGCACGCCGCTTCGGCTGGGACGCCGCGCGCGAGAAGGACGAGATCGAACGCCACGAAGGCGCCATCCGCGACGAGCTGATGATGCTCGACCGCGCGCTGGCGACGCGCTGACCCCCGACTGACGCCGTGCCTCCCGTGTGGACGCGGCGGATGAGGCCCGCCATGCCGAAACCGTACGTGCTCGCCCTGGATCAGGGCACCACTGGCTCCACCGCGCTCGTGTTGGATTCGCGCGGGCAGGTGCGCGGCCGCGGCTATGCCGAACTGCCGCAGCACTTCCCCAAGCCGGGCTGGGTCGAACACGACGCGCACGAGATCTGGCGGAGCGTGCTGGCTGCCGCACGCCGCGCGCTGGCCGCCGCCCGGGTAAAGGGTTCGGCGATCGCCGCGATCGGCGTGACCAACCAGCGCGAGACCACATTGCTGTGGGATCGCCGCACGGGTGAACCGCTCGGCCACGCCATCGTGTGGCAGGACCGGCGCACGGCCGAGCGCTGTGCCGAACTGCGCCGCCGCGGCAAGGAGCGTGGCATCCGCCGGATGACCGGCCTGATGTGCGACCCGTACTTCTCGGCCACCAAGCTCGAGTGGCTGCTGAGCACCGCCGCGGTGCGCGCGCCCTGGCCGCGCGTGGCCGGCTCGCGTTCGGCACCATCGACAGCTGGCTGGTGTGGCAGCTCACGGGCGGCGCGGTGCACGCGACCGATCCCACCAATGCCTCCCGCACCATGCTGTACGGATTGCGCTCGCGACGCTGGGAGCCGTCGTTACTGAGCCTGTTCGGGGTGCCGGCATCGGTGCTGCCCGAAGTGCGGCGTTCGGCGGGCGACTTCGGTCGCACGCGCGGAGTGAAGGGCAACCCGGACGGCAACGCGGTCGCGGGTGTGGCGGGCGATCAGCAAGCGGCGTTGTTCGGCCAGGGTTGTGTCACCGCCGGCCAGAGCAAGAACACCTATGGCACCGGCTGCTTCCTGTTGCTGCACACCGGTTCCAAGCCGGTCACTTCGCGCGCGGGATTGCTCACCACGGTGGCGTGCAGCGCGGACGGCGGGCACGCCTACGCGCTCGAAGGCAGCGTCTTCATCGGGGGCGCGGCCGTGCAGTGGCTGCGCGACGGCCTCGGCATCATCGGCTCGGCGGCCGAGACCGAACGCGTCGCGCGATCGGTGAGCGACGCAGGCGGCGTGGTGCTGGTGCCGGCGTTCGCCGGACTCGGCGCGCCCTACTGGCGGGCCGACGTGCGCGGTGCGCTGCTCGGGCTCACGCGCGGCACGACGCGCGCGCACATCGTTCGCGCCACGCTGGAGTCGCTGGCATTCCAGAGTCGCGACCTGGTCGAGGCCATGGCGCGCGACGCGGGTGCGCGCGTGCGTGCGCTGCAGGTCGACGGCGGCGCAGTCGCCAACGATTGGCTGATGCAGTACCAGGCCGACCTGCTCGGCGTGCCGGTGCGCCGCCCACGAGTCATCGAGACCACCGCCTTGGGCGCCGGATTGCTCGCCGGCCTCGGCGCCGGCGTGTGGCGCTCGCCACGCGAGCTGGCCACCGCACGCGCGCTCGACCGCGAGTTCCGTCCGCAACGACCCGTCGCATGGCGCAAGACCGAGTGGCAGCGCTGGCGCGCAGCGATCGAAACATTGGTGGGCGGCGCGAAACGCTGATCCGGGCCGCTCCCAGAGCGCACTATCGGTATGATTTGGAGTGCGCGATCACGGACTGACAGGTTATGCTCATGATCTCGCTCGGCCCGCTCTCGAGCCGCCGCGTCCCCCACACGCATCCCGGAGTGAACCATGCGCCGCTGGCTCGACAACCTGGTCCTTGTCCTCGGCGGTGCCTTGCTGGCCGCCAGCACTGCACATGCCGCGGTGGTCATCAACGAAGTGGACTATGACCAGCCGGTCGGCTTCGACACCGCTGAGTTCATCGAACTCAAGAACACGGGTCCTGCGCCGGTGAACCTCGCAGGCTGGTCACTCGAGTTCGTGAACGGGACCGTGGGCATCCCGGCCGCCTATCAGACCGTCACGCTGACGACCGGCACCATCGCACCCGGGGGCTACTTCGTGGTGAGCTTCGGAAGCGCCTACCCGTGGTACTCGGACCTGCAGTTCAACCTGATCGACAGTAGCGTGCAGAACGGGCCCGCCGACGCGATCGCGCTGCATGATGCCTCGGGTGCGATCGTCGACGCGCTCAGCTATTCGGGCAACTGCGGGGCGCCCTGGACCGAAGGTGCTGGCACACTGCTCGATGACGACAATGTCACGCCGAACCTGGGGATGAGCCGTTCGCCCGACGGCGCCGACTCCAACGACAACGCCGCCGACTTCGCGTTGCGTTGCATCACGCCGGGGGCACCGAACTCGGGCAGCACGGGCGGCTGCGGCCTGCCGGTGCCCACGTCGCATCGCAGTTGGGGTGCGGTGAAGTCGCACTACCGCTGAACGCAAGCAGGACTCAGCGTCCCGCGAGCTTCGCGAAGTTCCCCCGCCACTCCGGTGCGAACGCGGTGAGCTTCGCGGCTTCGGCCATCGCAGCCGCGTCGCGCGGCTTGACGTAACGCAGCGCCAGCAACCGGTCGATCGTCCAGCCCGCGTGCGGGCGGTCCACGACCGTCACCGCGTCGCGGGCGGACACGACCCCGGGCCGCAGCACGCGCAGGTACCAGCCCGGCCGGCGCTGTTCGACGACCTGCTGCAGGAGGCCCGGCGAGTTCCAGCGCCGGGAGATGTCCATGCAAGGGCCGCGTGGGGACGAGATCTGGAGTCGGGCGGTACCAATGTCGAGGATGTCGCCCACGCACGCATCGAGTTCCGTCATGCCGCGCACGACCAGGTTCTCACCGAATCCGCCGGGCCCCATCTTCTCGAGCCCCGGAATGGTGCGCCAGTCGGGATAGTGCGCCTCGGCATACATGAGCACGGCCATCTCGGGGCCGCCGTGGACCTGCCGGTCGGCCTGCTCGTCGCCGTCCAGGCCGAGCGTGCCGATGCGAACCGGGCCCGCCAATTCGTCTTTCCAGTAGGCGGTGTTCCACTCACCGCGCTTGTCGTCCCACTCGGGACGGTCACGGCGTGTGGTGCGACCCGCACGAACCGAGACGACCGTCGGCTGCACACTCACGGAAAACCCTCCCGCACGATTCGGGACTGCTGCGTGAGGCGTCAGACCACCAGCGCGGCGTCGAGCCAGGCGGCCAGATCGCGGATCACGGCCTCGCGGCCGGTGTCGTTCAGCGTCTCGTGGAAGGCATCGCTCAGCGTGACGAAGCGCAACATGCCATGCGGTGCGTTGCCGGCTGCCTCGAGTGCACCCTTGGGGTCGACGACGCGGTCTGCCATACCCTGCACCATGAGCGTCGGCACCTGCAGCGTACGGATGTCACGCCGGCAGCGCTGCGCGGCTTCGTTGAACGCGAAGTACGTCCGCGGGCTGATCTTCTCGTGCACCAGCGGGTCGGTGCGATAGGTGCGCACGACCTCGGCATCGCGAGAGATGCCGTCGACGTCGAGGCCATTCGGGAAGCCGGCCGCAGGAGTGGCGAGGCGCGCGACGTTGGCGAGCGCCAGCTTCCACCACGGGGGCATGGCCGTGCGCAGTGCGGGCGACGACAGCACCAGCGCACTCAATGCGCGTGGATGTGTGAGCGCATGGTCGAGCGCGATGACGCCGCCCATGCTGTGGCCGAGCAGGATGGTGGGCAGCTCGGGCGGCTGGTCCGGCAGGCCGCGCGTCGCGGTGAACATGGCGGGCACGATCTGGTCGCGCAACTGCGTCCACGACGGGATGTCGCCACGCGGACCACTCGTTTCGCCGTGTCCTGGCAGGTCCAGGGCCACGCACGTGAAGCGTGCGCGGACCATGTCGGCCGCGAACGCGGCGTAGCGGCCGCTGTGTTCGCCCAGGCCATGCACGATGGCGATCAGGGCGCGCGGGCGCTCGGCACACCACACCCGGCCCGGCAACACCGTGTTGCGGTCGATGCGCACGTCGATGGAGATCGCCGGCACGTTCCCAGTGGCGGGATTCATCGGCCTCGGGCGTCGTTCTCGCGGTCGTCGCCACCTTCCGCGTCGTCGTCGCGGTCATCGGCGGCGGCGTCGCGGTCCTCGCGATCGTCGTCGTCATCGTCGTCATCTTCGTCATCATCGTCGTCGTCCGCGGCTTCGAGGACGAGGTCGTCGGGAAACGATTTGAACACGAGCTCGGTCGAGGCGAACGTCGTGCCGGTGTTCTTGACCAGCAGCACCACCTGATCGAACAGGCTCGGCAGGTCGTCCGTCGCGAGCGTGGCAAGCGGATGGACCACGACCGCCCACAGCTCCATGTTGCGCATGGCATACCGGGCGTCGAGCGCGCGGTCATAGTTGGCCTGCAGCAGCACGTGCAGCAGGTCGGGGTCGAGTTCCTCGACCACACCAATCGGCGCCATGATGCGCATGCGGTCGTGTTCATCGTCGCTGAACACGAACACAGGCACTTCATCGCGGTTGCCGCGCCAGAAACCCTTCTCGCCCTCGAGGTCCTTGAGATACGACTCGAGCAGCTTGCCCATCGCAGAGGTCATCATCGCGGCGCATCTTGCGGCAAACGCGCACAGAATGCACGCGAGCCACGGGACGCATCGGCCGGATCCCCGGCACGAACCGGCGGACCACCCCGTTCGCACGCAGCGCGTTTGAGCCCGAAGGGCCGACGCGGCTATCCTGCATGGGAGTTCTCCACCCCTACGCGCGCTCCGGGAACATGCCGCCGGTCACCGGCAGCGGGGCGATCTCCGAGGAGTCCCGCATGGTGTTCGACCCGAACGAGCCGCCGCCGCCGAAATCCCGCCTCATCATCCCCGGCGCGGGCTCCGAGCCCGATATCAGTGAGAAGCCGCGCATCATCCTGCCGCCCGGCAGTGCGCTCGAGGCGCACGACGACCTGCCCGAATACCCGCGCCTGCGCCCGCTCCAGATCCAAGCGGTGAAAGACGGCGAGCGCCAGTTGCTCGTGATCACCGACCCGCTCGGCGTCACACCGGGGCGGCCGGTGCTGGGCTTCGAGACCATCGCGATTCTCGAGTTGCTCGACGGCACCACGTCGTTGGCGGACATCCAGGCGTTGGTGATGCGCGAGAGCAAGGACCTGCGCGTCGGCAACATGGTGCGCGAGTTCGTGGCCAAGTTGGACGATATGCTGCTGCTCAAGAGCCCCAGGTTCGAGGCCGCGCTCGCGAAGCTGAACGCCGAGTGGCACGCCGAACCGCTGCGCCAGGCCATGCTCGCGGGAGTGTGCTACCCCGACGAACACGAAGCGCTCGAGAAGTTTGTCGATGAGCAGTTCGCGTTCGTCGCCAAGCGCATGGGTGATGCCGGCGAGCCCATGCCTTCAGCAACAGCCATGCCGCGCGCCATCCTGGCGCCGCACCTGGACCCGCGCCGCGAGGGGCATGTCCTGGCGCGGGCCTACACCGAACTGGGCGCCGACACCGGACTGCCGCTGCGCATCGTGGTGTTCGGCACCGGGCACAGTCTGACGGACGACTACGTCGCACTGACGCGCAAGACGTTCGAGACGCCGTTCGGAGAAGTGCCATGCGACACCGAGTTCGTGGACTATGTCGCGGAGCAGCTGGGCGACGCCGCGTACCGCGCCGAGTTGGTGCACCGCGACGAACATTCGATCGAGTTCCAGCTCGTCTACCTGCAGCGCCGGCTCAAGTACAAGCGCTTCACGATCGTGCCCATCCTGTGCGGCGGCTTCCATCGCCTGCTCGACGAGCAGAAGACCCCGCGTGACGAAGCCGTGATCGAGAAGCTGATCGCCGCCGTGCGCGCGGCCGAGCAGAAGTACCCGGGGCCCACGCTGTATGTCGCTGGCGTCGATTTCTCGCACATGGGCCCGCGCTTCGGCGACGAACCGCTCGATGCCGAAGCGGCCGAGCGGCTGCGCAAGACCGACGAGAAGTGCATCACCGCCGCAGCCACAGGCGATGCCGACCAGTGGTTCAAGGCCATCGCCGAGGGCGATGACAGCACGCGCATCTGCGGCTTCGCGCCCACGTACTGCATGCTGCGCTGCGCCGAACCCGGCGAGGGCCGCCCGTTGTTCTACGCCGAGAGCCCCGAACCGGACGGCAGCGTGGTCACGGTCGCGGCGATGGTGTGGCCGTAGGGCGTAGCGAACTGCCCACATCGAGCTTAGCCGCCCACTTCACGATCACCGTTGACGGCCAACTGCCCACATAGCCCCGGTGTGGGCAGTTCACACGCGCTGGCGCGTGCGAATTGGCCACATGGAAAGTACTTGGGCAGTCGACCGACCGCGCGGCCACCGAACTGCCCACACGGATCGACTGTGGGCAGTTCACGGGCCCCGGGGCCACCGAACTGCCCACACGGATCGCATGTGGGCAGTTCACACGCGCTGGCGCGTGCGAATTGGCCACATGGCCAGTTCGGGCCCGTGACTTACCCCCTACGCCCGAGCCCGGGCACCAGCCTCGGCACCCGGGCCGCATACTCACGCCACGCCTCACCGAAATGCTTGGCGAAGATCTGCTCTTCGATGTAGGTGTGCAGCGCGAACGGCACCAGGTAGAGCAGCGCCATGCCCACCGTGAGCACGCTGTCGAACGCCAGCCCGAGCCCCACGCCCAGCGTGACGAGCGACGTGTACATCGGGTGGCGCACGATCGCGTACGGCCCGGTGGTGATCAGCTCGTGCTCGGGCTTCACGCCGAAGCTGGCCGAGAACCAACGCCCGAGCGTGAGCTTGGCCCACACGGCGAGAGCCGCGCCCGCCCACGCCAGCAACACGCCCACGACACCCACCGGCAGCTCGAACCCCGCCGGGGCGATGGCCACGTCGCGCCCGATGAACAGCTTGGCGAGCGCCCACACCAGAGCCAGGTTCAGCTCCATCGAGAACAGCACCAGACGCTCGGCCCAGCGGTGCACCACGAACTTCTGGCCGAACGTTCGCAGGGGCGTGTCGGCGTAGGCCAGCAACACCGGCAACAGCGCGGCAAGTGCGGCCAGGCGCAGGGGCGACAGACTCAAGCGTGCTCCTTGTGAAGGGGGACCAACGGGTCTAATTTCGCGGGCCCATGGCCCACTGGCTCTTCAAGACCGAACCCTCCGAATACTCCTACGCCGACCTCGTGCGCGACAAGCACGTGGTCTGGGAGGGCGTGTCCAATGCCACCGCACTGATCCACCTGCGCGCGGTCGCCAAGGGCGACACGGTCGTGGTCTATCATACCGGTGGCGACAAGTCGGTGGTCGGGCTGGCGGAGGTCACCAAGGGCCCCTACCCCGATCCCAAGCTGGGCGAACCCAAGCGCGTCGTGGTCGACCTGAAGCCCGTGCGCGCGTTTCTGAACCCATTGCCGCTGTCCGAATTCCGCACCGACTCCGTGCTCAAGACCACCGAGCTGGTGCGCAACTCGCGGTTGTCCGTCATGCCACTGACCCCCGAGCACTTCACACGCATCGTCGCGCGCACGAGCGCGCACGACGACGCTCGCTCTGGGGGGAAGTCATGAGCAAGACCGCAGCGAAAGCCCGCGCCGCCGAACTGGCCGACGAGATCCGCGAGCACGACCATCGCTACTACGTGCTCGACAAGCCCAGCGTGTCGGATGCCGCATACGACAAGCTGATGCACGAGCTGAAAGAGCTGGAGGAACAGTTCCCCGACCTGCGCACAGCGGACTCGCCCACGCAGCGCGTCTCGGGGGGCTTGCGCGAGGGCTTCAAGAAGGTGAAGCACGTGAAGCCGCTGCTGAGCCTGGACTCGCTCATGGACGAGGGCGAGGTCACCGAGTTCGACGAGCGCGTGAAGAAGGGCTTGGGACTGGACGAAGGGCTGTTCGCCGAGGAAGTCGCCTACATGGCCGAGCCCAAGTTCGACGGGCTGTCGATCGAGCTGGTGTACGAAGACGGCGTGTTCATGCGCGGCTCCACGCGCGGCGACGGCGAAGTCGGCGAGGACGTGACCGAGAACCTGCGCACGATCCGTGCGATCCCGCTCAAGCTGCGCGACGACGGTCCGCCCGCGCGCGGCACGGTGGCCATCCGCGGCGAGGTGCTGATCCCGCTCGCGGCTTTCGCCGAGCTCAACAAGCGCCTGCTCGAAGCCGGCGATGAACCGTTCGCCAACGCACGCAACGCGGCGGCCGGCACGGTGCGACAGCTGGACGTGGCGATCACGGGCAGCCGCAAGCTGGACTTCTTCGCGTACGACATCATGAGCTATGACGCGCCCGCGCGCGGCCCGCACCCTTTCCCCACGCAGCAGGCCATGCTCGACTCGCTGCGCGCCTGGGGCTTCCACGTCGAGACCGACGTGAAGCGCTGCACGGGTCTGGCGGATGCCCTGAAGTTCCACGCCAAGCTGCGCGACAAGCGCGATGTGCTGCCCTACGAAGTCGACGGTGTGGTCATCAAGGTCGACGATCGCGCGTCGCAGACCCGGCTCGGCATGCGCTCGCGTTCGCCGCGCTGGGCGGTGGCCTACAAGTTCCCGCCGCGCGAGGAAGTCACGCAGGTGCAGGACATCGTCGTCCAGGTCGGCCGTACGGGGAAGCTCACACCGGTCGCGCAACTCAAGCCCGTCGATGTCTCCGGCGTCACGGTGAGCCGCGCCACGCTCCACAATCAGGACGAACTGGATCGCAAGGACGTGCGTATCGGCGACACGGTGCGCGTCCGCCGCGCCGGCGACGTGATCCCCGAAGTCGTCGAAGTGCTGCTCGAACAGCGCCCCAAGGGCACGAAGCGCTTCGAGCTGCCGGGCAAGTGCCCGGTGTGCGGCTCGGAAGTGGTGCGCGAGGGCGCGGCGCACCTGTGCACGAACGGGCTCGCCTGCCCCGCGCAACTCGAGCGGCACATCGTCCACTTCACGATGCGCGGTGCCATGGATATCGCCGGGCTCGGCGAGAAGACCGTGAAGCAGCTGCTCGAGAAGGGCCTCATCAAGGACCTCGCCGATCTCTACCAACTCACGCCCATGCATCTGGTCGGACTCGAGGGCTTCGCCGAGAAGAGCATCGACAACCTGATCGCCGCGCTCGAGAACAGCAAGACGCCGAGGCTCGATCGCTTCCTGTTCGCGCTCGGCATCGAGCACGTGGGCGACACGGTGGCGCGCCTGTTGGCGGATCACTTCGGTTCACTGGCGCGTGTCCGCGAGGCCACCGAGGACGAGATCCAGCACATCCACGGCCTGGGCCCCGAGGTCGCAGCCAGCGCACACCACTTCTTCGCCAACCCGCGCAACAAGAAGGTGCTCGACCGGCTCTTGAAGTCGGGCGTGAAACCCGTGGTCGAAGCCCGTCCGACCGGGCCGCAGGCGCTCGACGGCGAGATCGTCGTGTTCACCGGCGGCCTGCAGACGATGCCGCGCCCCGACGCGCAGCGACTCGCCGAACGCCACGGCGCACGCGTCTCGGGCACGTTGTCCAAGAAGATCACGCTCGTGGTCGCCGGTCCGGGCGCCGGCTCCAAGCTCGACGACGCCCGCCGACTAGGCATCACGGTCATCGACGAAGCGGCATTCCTGAAGCGCATCGGGCACAAGGGGTAGTGCCGCGGTCGGCACGGCGCCGACCCGGCTCGCTCGCGGCCCGCACTCCATCCATCGCGATCCGAAGGAAGCACTTGCCATGACCAACGCCGAACTCGCCCGCACGCTCGCCCGCATCGGCACGCTGCTCGAGATCGATGGCGCCAACGTGTTCCGTGTGCGCGCCTACAAAGAAGGTGCGCGTATCGTCGGTGAACATGGCGAGTCGCTGGCGGCGTTGGCCCCCACGCCCGGCGCGCTCGAAGCGCTGCCCGGCATCGGCAAGGGCATCGCGCAGAATATCCGGGAACTCGTGGCTTCGGGTCACACGCCGCTGCTGGACGAACTCCTGCAGAAATATCCCGGCGACGTCGTCGGCTTCACCGAGCTGCAGGGCCTGGGCCCCAAGCGTGTGAAATTGCTATTCGACACGCTCGGCATCACGACGCGCGCCGCACTGGAAGCGGCCGCGAAGGCGGGCCAACTGCGCGACCTGCCAGGCTTCGGCGAGAAGGTCGAGACGAACATCATCAAGTCGCTCGCCACCGCTTCGCAGTGGTCCGGGCGACTACTGCTCGCTCAGGCGTGGTCGCTGGCGCACGAGCTCGCCGCGCGCATCGGAGCGCTCAAGGGCGTGGCACAGGTCGAACTTGCCGGTTCGTTCCGCCGTCGCAAGGAGAGTGTGGGCGACCTCGACCTGCTCGTGTGCGGCGGCGACACCGAACAGATCATGCAGGCATTCATCACACACCAGTCCGTGGCCGACGTGCTTGGCCGAGGGGACACCAAGTCGAGTGTCCGGCTCGGCATCGGGCTTCAGGTGGACCTGCGCGTGGTGCCCGAAGAGAGCTTTGGTGCCGCGCTCCTCTACTTCACCGGCTCGAAAGAACACAACATCGAGCTGCGCAAGCTCGCCATCGACAAGGGCATGAGCCTCAACGAATACGGGCTCACGCAGGGCGAACGCGTCGTGGCTGCGCGCACCGAAGAGCAGGTCTACAAGGCACTCGGGCTGGCGTGGATCCCGCCCGAGCTGCGCGAGTCGCGCGGCGAGCTCGCGATGGCGCGCGCCGGCACGCTGCCCAAGCTGCTGGAACTCGGCGACCTGCGCGCCGACCTGCACATGCACACCACGCGCAGCGATGGCCGCGACTCGATCGACGACATGGTGCTGGCAGCCAAGGCGCGCGGACACCAGTACATGGCCATCACCGAGCACTCGAAGGCGCTCGCCATGGCGAACGGCTTCGATGCGGCGCGCGTGCGGCAGTCGGTGACCGAGATCGCCGAGGCCCGCAAGCGCCACCCTGACATGCCCATCCTGCACGGGCTCGAGGTCGACATCCTCGCCGATGGCGAACTCGATCTCGACGACGACACGCTGGCGCTGCTCGATTGGGTGATCGTGTCCATCCACTCGCGCTTCGAGCAAGCGCCGGACGTCGCCACCGAACGCGCGCTGCGCGCGGTGTCGCACCCGCTCGTCAACGCGTTCGGGCATCCCACCGGGCGGCTCATCGGTTCGCGCGAGCCGGTGGCGTTCGACGTCGAGCGCGTCGCGGCCGCGGAGGCCGCGAACGGCGTCGCCATGGAGATCAATGCCTCACCCGACCGGCTGGATCTGTCGGATGTGAACGCGCGCATCGCACGCGAACAGGGCTGCCGGTTCGTGATCGACACCGACGCGCACGCCACCGCGCAGTTGGACCAGTTGCGCTACGGCGTGTTCCAGGCGCGTCGCGCAGGGCTCACGAAAGCGGACGTGCTGAACACGCTGCCGTACGAGCAGTTCGCGGCGCATCTCGCCGCAGGCCGCAAGCGGCAGCGCGGGGCTTCGTCGACCGCGAAGCCGACTTCGCCGGCTCGCACGAGTATCGCCAAGGCTCCCGCGCCGGCGGCAAGCCCTCGCAAGTCAAAGCCGCCGGCCGCGGTGCCGAAGGCCACCCGTACAAGCGCCACCCCGAGTCGCCAGGGTGCGGCTGCGACCAAACGCAAGAAAGGCTGAGGGGCTAGTCGGGTTTCCGATGAATCGCGACGGCACTGAAACAAAGTGATTGACAGCCTCCGGCTGGGTTCTGACTCCCACCCCGACGACCGTGCCTGCACGCGCTTCCATTCGCACACAGCCGCCGCGCCGCGGTGTTCCGGCCCCCGCACCGAGCGAGTTGTGATCCGCGGCTGAGTTCGCGCGCGCCAGCGCATCCTCAGCGCTCGAAAACCGTCGTGCTACGCTCGATGCACTTCTCCCGTATGCCCCCGCGCCACCTCGCCCCCGTCGCGAGCGTGCAGCATGTTATTCGAACGCATCAGCAGCCAGCGCGATCCGGTCATCGCCACCGAAGCCCGCCACCACTCGCGCCAG
>JANNWR010000018.1:0-3032 GCA_031408715.1 bacterium | reverse complement strand
CGGGCGGCGGGTGCTCCGGGACTCGGGGGCGTCGGGGGCGTCATGGCTGGCAAGCGATCGGGGCGGGGGTCATAGGGGCGCTCATAATGTCACAAGGGCGCGCATCACCAAGTGCCCGGGCCCCGCCCGGTGGGCGACCCCCCGATTCGGGGTCCGGACCCCGCCCCCGGCACCTATCTGCCATGGCCAGCGCCACTTCTCCGCTGAACTCCCCCCGGGGCACGGCCGATAACCCCGGCACGTACAACCCTCGCTTCGCTCGAACACGGCATTCACCCACACCTTCGGGACGTCGACCCCTTTGAACGCCGAAGACGCCTTCGCTCCGACATCGGATCGCTCGCATTTCTTCGCGAGCTCGGCAGCCAATGCCGTGCTCGTGCAGCTCGAACAGGGATTGCTTCACGCCCAGCCCGTGACCGTCGTCACCGGCGAGCCGGGCGTGGGCAAGACCTGTGTGCTGCGCGAGGCGTGCGCTCGCTGGGGTGCGCGTGTGCGCGCCGAGTGGCTCGAAGTGCACGGCATGTCGCCCGACGAGCTCCTGAGCGCCATGATCCGCGTGTTCGAAGGTCATGTGTCCGACGACGCCAACCGCTCGGAGCGCGTGGCCGAACTGGTGCGCGCGCTGGGTCGCGTCGTCGACGGCGAGCAGACGCCGGTGCTGGTGATCGAGAACGTGCACACGCTGGCTGGCGAGCTGCTGGCCGAGCTGGCCCGCATCGTCAGCGCCACCGAGGCCGCCAACTCCAGGTTGCGCGTGGTGCTCTCGGGCCAGACGGGCCTCGAAAAACGCCTCGAGGACCCGGCGTTGTCGTCGCTTGCCGGACTGATCTCGGCACGCACGCGCCATCTGCCATTGCACGTCACCGACGTGCGGCCCTACTTGAACCATCGCATCGCTGCCGCGGGTGGCGATGGCGAACTCGTGTTCTCGCGCCGCTCCGCGCGCGAGCTGCACACCGTGTCGCATGGCGTGCCGGGCCACCTGGATGCCATCGCCAGTGACGCGATCAAGATCGCGCGCGGCACCGGTGCCGCGCAGGTTGCACCCGAACAGGTCAAGGCCGCGGTCGCGGCCATGCAGCGTCCACGAACCAGTGCAGCGCCGGCCGCCACGAAGGCGGCAACGGCAGCGTCACGGGAAGAGGCGCAAGTGAAGACCACATCCGAGCCGAAAGCTTCCGCTTCAGTTCGCACCGCGGCTCCGGTTTCCAAGCTGAACGCTGCCGGGCTCCCACCGACTCTCACATCTGCGGACGCTACGCCGTCGCCCGCTCCTGCTTCGCAGGGCAAGCCCGCGGCCACGCCGAGCAGTTCGGCAACGCCGCGGCCCGCGGCAGCGAACCGCAAGAGCGTCACGCCGGCGCCCACCACTCCCACCCAGCCGGCCATGCCCGTCGCGCACGAGCCCGCGAGCACGGCGCCCGTCTCCCCGCACGCCCAGGCCAGCACGCCCGCGGCGCCCGACATGCCGCAGCGTCCCGATGCACCGCCGCTCGACTCGGGGCATCCGCGCGTCAAGGAATGGGTGTCGCGTTTCACCGATGGTCAGGGCGTGCTGCGCTTCGGTGCACGCATGCAGTTGCCGCCGCTCACCGAGCCCGATGCGCTGCCGGTGTTCGACGACACACCGCCCAAGTCCGCAGTGACGACGCGCCGCATGAGCGGCTCGCTGCGCTCCAAGCCCAAGGCCGACGAAATCGCCGAGGCCGCACGAGCCGCGAAGGCCGCGCAACTCGCCGAAGAAGCACGCATCACCGAGATCGAGCGTGTCACCGAAGCCGAGCGTGTGGCCGAACTCGAACGCGTGGCGGCAATCGAACGCATGGCGGAAGCCGAGCGTCTGGCCGAGATCGAACGCGTGGCCGAGATCGAGCGCAATGCCGAAGCCGCGCGTGTTGCCGAGATCGAACGTGTGGCCGAGATCGAGCGCAAGGCCGAAGCCGCGCGTGTTGCCGAAGCCGAGCGCGCTGCAGAGCTCGAGCGCATCGCCGAAGCTCGGCTCGCCGCCGAAGCTGCCCGTGCCGAAGTCGAGCGTGTCGCCCAGCAGAAACGCGCCGCTGAGCTCGCGCGCGCCGGCGAACAGAAGCGTGCTGCCGAAGCCGCGCGTGCGGCTGCGCAGGCAGCGGCAGCACAGGCCACTGCTGCGCAGGCGGCCGCTCGAGCCGCTGCCGCGGAAGCCTCGCGTGTCGCCGATGCCGCTGAACGCGCGCGTATCGCCGACGCTTCCGCCCCGATCGCCTTTGTGCCGCAGCCGGAAGACGACAGCGACGCGACCACCGACAGCAGCGCGCCAGAGATCGTGATCGTGCCCGAGCCCATCGTGCTCGACCCCGCCGCGCTCGAACCGCCGCCTCTCGAGCTGCCCGACGCCGAACCCGGGATCACACAGCACGCCGCCCCCGGCGGCGCTTCACGCCCAGCGCACTCGCCTGTCGCGACGCCCTCCCAGGGACCCTCGGACAAGCGCAGCAAGAAAAAGCAGAAGCGCGAGCGCGAACGCCAGGCGCGTGCCGCCCAGCAGGCAGGCGCTTCCAGCACCGTCGCCACCGCTGCGAAGCTCACGCACACGCCTTCCGCGCCTGCGAAGCCGATGCCGGTCGCCGCGAGCGTCAGTCCGCCCGTTCCTATGAAGACAGAGCACCGCGCGATGACGCCCGACCCTGCCACCGCGAAGCAGGCGGTCGCGCCAGCGTCCGACGTGCCGACGCCGAGCGCCTTGAGCAACGGCCCGCGTTCGCCGCGCCACACCAACAATTTCGTGCAGGCCGCCGTGCCACTGATGCTCATGGTCGGCGTGGCCGCCGTGGCGATCTTCGCCAGCACGCGCACGGGCTTCGAGCACAACCCCCCGCGTACACAGTCTCCCGGCGTCACGCGGCTGGGGCCGGTGTCCTCTTCTACGCCGCCACCGGCCCCGTCACCGGCGCCACAGGCGCCGGTCGCTGCGCCAGCAGCCCCAGCAAAATATTGCCTTGCCGTAGGCACATACCTGTTCAGCGATCGCGCGCACGTCAAAGCCAAGCAGCTCA
>JANNWR010000017.1:0-1647 GCA_031408715.1 bacterium | reverse complement strand
GCTCACGCCGCACGCCTCACGCACCATCGACGGTTACTCGCTCGGCATGCGGCAGAAGACGTCGATCGCCGCAGCCCTGCTGCATTCGCCGCCGTTGCTGCTGTTGGACGAGCCGCTGAGCGGCCTCGACCCCGCCGCCACACGCACGCTGAAGGACCTGTTGCGCGAACATGCTGCGGCCGGCGGCGGGGTGCTGGTGAGCACGCACCTGCTGGACGTGGCCGAACGGCTGTGCGACCGCGTCGTGATCCTGCGCCATGGCCGCGTGCTGGCGCAGGGCACGCTCAGCGAACTGCGCGGTGCGCACGGCGAGAGGTCGCTGGAAGACGTCTTCCTGGCCCTCGGCCGCGAGGACTCGCAGGCGTGAGCCGCACGCGTGCGCTGGCCCGTACCGGCTGGACGCTCGCGCGTCGTGCGCTCTGGCATGAAGGCCGGCCTCAACGAGGACTGCTGCCCGTGGCACTCACGCTGATCATGTTCAGCGCGTTCGGGGCGACGTTCAGCACACTGTTCCAATCTCTCGCCGATGCGGGCGCCCCGCCCGTGTGGGCGGCACGCCTGCTGGGCTGGGCGTTCACATTGGCGTTCGTGATGCTCACACTGGGCGATCTGCACGTGGTGGTGGCGGCGCTGGTCGATTCACCGCAGCTCGACCGCATGCGGCTCGCACCATTGAGCACGCTGCAGATGCTGGCGATCGAGACCGTACGCACGCTGCCGCGCACGCTGCCGCCTGTGCTCGGCATCGCGCTGCCCGCGGCTTTGGCGCATGCGCACGTCTACGGCACGAGCGTTGCCACGCTCGCGCTGCCGCTGGCGCTGCTCACGCTGTGGGCCGTGCCACTCGGCCTGGGCACCGCGCTGGCGTTAGTGTTGCTGCGACTGTCGCCCGCAGCCCGGCTGCGTGAGGCGATCGCCGCGCTGGCCACGTTCGCGTTCATCGCCGGTTGGCTCGTGAACGCGTTCTGGCTGCCGCGACTGGCCAGCGACAGCGCCTCGTTCACCGGATGGTTCCGAGCGCTGCCCGAACCTCCGGCATGGTCGCCCGCGACTTGGGCAGCCGTTGCACTCGACCCCGACGCGCGCATGCGCCTGGCCGCGATGCTCCAGTGCGCGCTCGTCTCGCTGGCCGCATTGGCCGCGGCCGCGTACGCCGCGACGCGTGTGCTCGCCACCGTGCAGTCGCGCGCCGCCGGCACCCCGGGCCGGCTGACGCCTGGCACCAGCCGACGTGCACCCACGTTGCTGCTGGCGTTCCTGCGTCGCGACCGCGCGCTCGTGCTGCGCGACTGGCCTGTGTTGTTGGACGCGTTGGCCAGCGTGTCGCTGTGGACACTGCTGCCGCTCGCCGTACTGCCCGTGGCCCCGCTACCCCGGCTCGAGATCGCGCGCGAGATGTTGATCGCGCTGTCGGTGAGCCTTGGCAATGACCTTGCCGCCCGTGCGCTGCCACTGGAACGCACGTCGCTCGCGTGGGCGCGACTGTCGCCAGTAGGTGGCGCGCGTTGGCTGCGCCATCGAGCGGCTGGGCTTGCACTCACCGGTGGCGTCGTGGTGCTGGCGGCCACGGAACTCACCACCCGTGCACTCGGGTTGCCGCTGGCAGCCTTCGCGGACGTCTTGATGTTCGCCACCGCCGCCGCCGCG
>JANNWR010000016.1:0-2848 GCA_031408715.1 bacterium | reverse complement strand
GCCGGACAGCGTGCCGACCTTCTTCTGCTGATCGGCACCGCGGAAGTTGAACCACGCACAGTAGGCACGCGCGTTGATCTCGCGCTTGCCGAGCGTCAGGATCTCGTTGCCGCCCGAGAGCTCTTCGTACACGGTCGCATCGCCGTTCAGCGAGTCGCGGCTCTGGTCGATGTACGCGATCTTCACCGTCTCGCCGATTCGCAGCGCACCGCTGTCCGGCGTCTCCTCGCCGACGAGCATGCGGAACAGCGTCGTCTTGCCCGCACCGTTGGGGCCGATGACGCCGACGATGCCGGCGGGCGGGAGCTTGAACGAGAAGTCGTCGATCAGCAGGCGGTCGCCGTAGCCCTTGCGCAGGTTCTGCGCCTCGATCACGACGTTGCCGAGCCGCGGTCCCGGCGGGATGTAGATCTCGACGCCTTCCAGCTTCTCTTTACTGTCTTCGTTGAGCATGCGCTCGTAAGCCTGCAGTCGCGCCTTGCTCTTGGCCTGGCGCGCACGCGGGGCGAGCTTGACCCACTCCAACTCGCGCTCGAGCGTCTTCTGGCGCGCCGACTCGGTCTTCTCCTCCTGCTGCAGACGATTGCGCTTCTGCTCCAGCCAGCTGGAATAGTTGCCTTCCCACGGGATGCCCTCGCCGCGGTCCAGCTCGAGGATCCAGGTGGCGACGTTGTCCAGGAAGTAGCGATCGTGCGTGACCGCGACGATGGTGCCTTCGTACTCCCGCAGGAAGCGTTCGAGCCAGTCCACCGACTCCGCATCGAGATGGTTCGTGGGTTCATCGAGCAGCAACAGGTCGGGGCGCGACAGCAGCAGCCGGCACAGCGCGACACGGCGGCGCTCACCGCCCGACAGCTTGGTGACTTCGGAATCGCCGGGCGGGCAGCGCAGTGCGTCCATGGCGATATCCAGCTGGCGGTCGAGATCCCACAGATTGCCGGCGTCCATCTTGTCCTGAACCTTGGCCTGTTCCGCCAGCAGCTTCTCCATCTCGTCGTCGCTCATCGGCTCGGCGAACTTTGCCGAGATCTCGTTGAAGCGATTGATCACCGCCATCTTCTCGGCGACGCCTTCCTGCACGTTCTCGAGCACGGTCTTCTTGGGATCGAGCTGCGGCTCCTGGGACAGGTAGCCGACCGTGTGCCCCTTGCCGAGCCACGCCTCGCCGATGAACTCCTGGTCCAGACCGGCCATGATCTTCAGCAATGAGCTCTTGCCGGCGCCGTTGGCACCGAGCACGCCGATCTTGGCGCCGTAGTAGAACGACAGCCAGATGCCCTTCAGGATCTCGCGCTTCGGGGGGACGACCTTGCGGAGGTCCTTCATCACATAGATGAACGGACGGGACGCGTCAGCTGCCATCGGGGTGTGCTCGCTCTCTTGAGGGATGGGCCCGGGACGGGCGCGGGAGGCGCCGGAGGCTCATGGGCCGGGGCACAAGGCGGTGCGGAACCGGGGGAGAATGCCGTGCGCGCGGCCGCAATTCAAGCGCTCAGGCCACCGGGGCCGCCCTGGACACTCGAACACCCCGAAAAACGCGACCGGCGGCGTTCCCATTCCGGGTGGGAGACGCCGCCGCGCGATTCGCCCGGTCAGGCGAAGTGCGAAGGAGAAAGCGCGATCAGCTGACCACGCGCGCCTGCGAGGGGTTCTTGCTCCGGCCGCCGAGCAGCCACCATAGGAAGCCGCCGACCAGAAGCAGCGGGAACAGCGGCAGCAGCAGCACGCCGGTTCCGAGCAGCAGCGCGCCGCCGCCGAGCACGCCCGCCAGCAAGATGAAGGGCAGCGCGATCACGAAGCCAGCCAGCCTGAACGCCCAGCCGAGGATCTTGAATGGCAGCCACAGGCACCAACCCACGACGCTGAACACGGCCACCAGGCTGCCGACCACGATGAGGGCGGTGAAGCCCAGTGCCCCGAGAACCAGCAACTCGATCACTTCTGACCTCCGGAACAGGATCCTGCATGGACCGGCGGGCGGGGCCCACGGGGCCACGGGGGTGCCGGTGGTGTTCTTACGATGTCAGGCCGGCGCGGGTTGCACGGTGCTCGGGATCTCGCAGCACGGGGTGGCCTCCGCAGCGCCAGCCGCCGCAGGTGCTCGTCCGGACACATCCCTGCTAGTGTGCCAACCTCAACCACCACCAAGCGTTACCGGAGGGCGTCATGGCTGCCACCAAGGTCATCGTGTTCAACAACGGTTCCATCCGCGTCGAAGGCGAGTTCGAGTTGCTCGATCAGGATGGCAAGGCGTTCGGGCTGGCCGGCCGCACGCGCATCGGCCTGTGCCGGTGTGGGCAGTCGGCCAAGAAGCCGTTCTGCGACGGTTCGCACAAGAGCTGTGGCTTCGAATCGGCGGTCGTGGCTTTCGACATGGAGCCGGCGGCACCCAAGCCGGGGTCGTAGGACACGTCGATGCGTGATGGGGGCTGCGCATGAGCCGGTCGCGCGCGTTGGCGCTCACGCTGCTCGTGCTCGTGGCCGCGGGCGCATGCGTCCGTCTCGGGTTCTGGCAGTTGTCGCGCTTGCATCAGAAGCAAGCGGTGCATGCCGCACAGCGTGCCGCGCTCGCAGCGGCGCCGATCGATCTGGTGGGGCCGCTCCCAGCCGCCAAGCCCGTGGCGGGCCATCGCGTGCATGTGCGCGGACACTGGGACACACGCGCGCACGTCCTGCTGTCGGGACGCACCTACCTGAGTGCAGCGGGTGTCGAACTCGCCACCCCCGTCATGCTCGCCGGGGGTGAGCGCGTCCTGGTGCATCGCGGTTGGATGGCGTCGTCCGATGCACGCATCGCACATCCCGAACGCTATCCGGATTCCTCGGCCGATGTCGTCGGCGTCGCACT
>JANNWR010000015.1:0-14314 GCA_031408715.1 bacterium | reverse complement strand
ACCAACTCGAAGCGCTCGGCCGTCACCAACTGCCGGGCCACCAGTTGGCGCAGATGCGCACGGCCGCTGGCGTCGGGCAACGACACATCGACGAACACCGCGCTCCACTCACCGTCTTCGAGCGCGGCCCACATCTCGGCGGCGGTCTCGGCACCTTCGACGAGCCAGCCCTCGCGTTCGAGCACGCGTGCCAATCCCATGCGCGCGACGAGCGAGTCGTCGACCACCAGCGCGCGGCGCGGCCGCGGGTGCGCAACGGGTGCGAATCCGGCAGGCACGGCCGTGACGCGCTCGGACGCCGGGGGCACGGGCTCCGGCGGTGGTGCGGCGGTCGGAGCGACGACGGTGGGCAGCACGGGTGCGACGACGATGGGTGTTGCAGCAGGTGCCACGGTCGCCGCGCGAGGCGCGGGCGTGACAATGGTCATCTCGGGCTGCGATGCGCGCGAGCGTGGGCGCGACAGCGGCCGGACGTCGCTCGGCCCCAGCACGACCAGCCGGGGCGGCGCGATGATCGGCGCAGGTACGACCGCCGGAACAACGCGTTCGTCGCGACCGGGCTCAGCGGGAGTGTTCTCACGCGCTTGCGAAGGGGCCGGCATGGACCCTTCGGCCGGGACGGGCTCCATGGCAGGCGCGGCAGTGGCGCTGGCATTCTCATCCGCACGCGCGACCGCTTCGTCCGACCCATGCTCGCGCGTGACGGCAGACTCGACGTGACGCGCACGCAGGCCGGCCGGCGGCGTATGCAACTCGGGCACACCTGCGAGCGCTTCGAGGGGATCGACGACCCAGAACGACTCGCCTTCCTCGGTGCGCACGACCGCACGACCGCCCGGCACTTCGGCGGGAGCATGCGCGGACTCGGGCCGCGCGAACACGCGCCACACGATATGGTCCAGATGCAGCCATGCGCGCTGCAGCCCCTGTGCGATCAGCGCTGCCGGACGTTCGCCTGCTGACCGTTCGAGCGGCGACCACGGGGCGAGTGAGGGTTCGGGCATGGCGGCGCGTCCCGTCGCATCCGCGATGCGCAGCCGCGCCACCGCTGTCCACGGCAACGCCAGCGATAGTTGCCCCTGGCGCGCGAGCAGGAACGCGGGGCGTTCGGCATGCAGGGGCACGCGCAGCGACCAGCGGCCGTCGGCTTCGGGCAGCAGTGCGCCGCCGGTGAGTGCCAGCACCGCACCCGCGGGCGACAACCCCGGTTCATGCGCCACGCGTACGCTCAGCGTGAGGGCGGTATCCTGCACCGAGACCCGCAACACGCCCGAGGATTCAGCACCCAGCCAATCGAGTGCGGCGCGCAACGCCGCGGCCACCGGCAGCCCGACGTGCGTGCGCTCGATCAGTGCCGGCTGGTCGAGTTCGAGGTCGGCGAGCAGCGTCGCGAGCAACTCCACCGCGACGCGCGGGGGCTGCCCCGACTCCGGCGCGGACCACTCCTGCGAGTCGAGCACGCCCGCGAGGGCGGCGAGTTCGCGGTCGGCGCTCACGAACGGGCTGATGTCACCCGCGACATCGGACGCCAGGACCAGACGTTCGAGCCGTTCGAGCACGTGGGCGACTTCGAGCGGCGGCGCACCGGCGTGAGCACGGCACGCGACGAGCAGGGCAGCGAGCCCTTCGAGTTGCAGCAGTTCGGCGACATCGGCTGCGGCACGCCACGCCAGCGAGGAGTCCGCGGACGTCACACGCGTGGCCTCGATGGCGGCTCGCACACAGGTGGTGAGGCCGCGCGCGATCTCACGCGCTTGACCGTCGTCGTGGCCATGGGGAGCGATCAAGGCCGTTCTTCCCCGCGGCCACCGTCCACATCGTCGAGATCGCGACTGCTCTCGGGCGCGGCCCCGGTCGTGCCTGGGTTGTCGTCCTGAGTATCAGCGGATCCCGAAGCCTCGTCCGCGCGCGGTGTGCCGTCGACCAGCCGCAGGCCGGGCGCGTTCGGAGCATCGGGGCTGTCGGCATCGGCGGTGGGCACCTCTCCCACCGGCGCCAGCCGCACCACGAGTGCTTCGGCATCCGAGGCGTTCGCATCAAGCCGCCGCGCCACCCGCTCGGCCACGCTCGAAGCGCGTTCACTGGCGGTGGACACACGCTCTCCCTTCCTACTGGTGTCCTGCACCATCTCGAGCACGCGCTCGAGCAGTCGTTGCGTGTCGGCACCGCGTTGCGGTGCGACCACCTCCACCGGGGGATCCGACACACGCTCCAGGAGCACCAACGCTCGTTCGCGCGCGGCGCGCATGCGTTCGTCGGCTTCGGCCACCGCAGCGTCGATGTCGACGGCGAAGCGTTGCGTGCGATCCGTCGCGTCGCGCACTTCGCGCACCAGCTGCTTCATCTCCGCCGCAAACGTGGCGGGCTCCCCCGTGCCCGACAGGGCCTGGATGGCGATGAGCGTGGCGCGATTGCCCAAGCGTTGCACTTGATCGGAGACGTCCTGCACACGCACCAGGCCACGGCCGAGCGACGCGACGCTCTCGGACGACGCCACGACCAGGTCTTCCAGCGCGGTACGCGCGCGCTCCGCGAGCGGATCGGTGGCCGGCGCGGGCGGGGCCACCGGCTGCGCCAGCGCTGCGTTCAGTTCGCCCGACAGCCGCTGCAGTTCGCGCACCGACGTCTGCAACGACGTGGCCTCGACGAACCCGCGCTCGGCCTGGGAAGCCGCTTCGTGTGCGTCCTCGATCACCGCTGCGAGCTCGACGGCCAGCTGGCGCGCGGCCTCGCGGTTCTGTTCGTCGATGCTCGTGCGGCGCTGCACGGCGTGCGCCAGCAGTTCGGACACCACTCCGACTTCGCCTTCGGGCAGCCCCGGCCGCTCCCATTCCTCGGTGAGCTGCCAGCGTTCGATGCTGGCGCGCAGCACCGCCAGTTGTTCGCGCGTGCGCTCGAGATCGAACAACGCCCGGGCTTCGATCTGGCGGCGCTCGAGCACATCCTGCACGGCTTCGCCGAGCTCGGAGAGCTCGCCCCACCGGCTGCCCGCGGGCAGTCCGCGCAACTCGGCCACACGGCCCGAGCGCAGGCCCAGCAGTACGCCATGCAGATGCCCGACCACGTGATGATCGATCCACAGCGCGAGCGCCAGCCCGATGAGCAGTGCGGCGCACGCGATCCCGGCGAGCCAGCCATAGAGCGCGGGGTCGGCCGGCGTCAGGCTGGGCGTGAACTGCAGCCACAGCGTGCCCGCGGCGGCGATCAGCCCTCCCGACAGACAGGCGAGCCACAGTCGCAGTTTGAGACCGGGGCCGATGCGCGGCCGGGCGTCACGGGGTTCGGTGGTGTCTTGATCGCGAGCCATCGGGGGGAGTGGGGCTCCAGAAGAGGTTGGGACGCTACGGACGGTCGGGACGGCATGGCTCGGAGCGTGGATGAGGCGCGGGCGCGTCGTTCGTCGGGCGCGAGCGTCCGGTGTCCGGACGCTTCGGGCCCCGCTTCGCATTGCGGGTTCGTCCCCAGAGCCAGGACGCCAGTATTGCATCACGCAAGGCCCATGCCCCGGAACAGTTCATTTGCATTCACATCGACTTGCCCGCGCAGGACGGTGATTCCGCTCCCGCACTCGGGTCTGGGCCATGCACTCCGCAAACGAACCACGTTGCGGCTCGGACGCGCTACGGGCCTGCCCCGCATGACGATGGCGCAACAACCGCTGGCAGCGAAGTTTCGTGGACAGGAAAGAACATTGCGAATTGAACTGACACGCAGCCCGCTCGCGCCCACCACCGGGCCCGGGTCACTCCCGGCGTCCGTGTGCCGCGGATCGGGGCAGATCACCCGATCGTTGGTTCAGGGGGCCCGAAGTGGCAGTGGCTGCAAACGTTGGTTCCTGCACGCTCGGTCGACGGAAGGTGCACATCCATTCGGCTTTCCGCTTCCGGCCACTCGCGACGGAGGTGGCACAACCGATGCTCTGGTATCTGATTGCAGGCTCGCGGCACCTATCGAGGTGCCGGGTGCAGAGAACCCGTCAGCCGAGGCGCAGCCATGAACCCACGCCACTACGTCGATCTCAAGGACTCCAGCCGGGACCTGCAGCCCACGTATTACTTCATGATCAACTGCCTCCTCTACAGCCGAATGGAGACAGGCCTGGTCTCGAACGCGGACTGCTACGACGAGGACGTGAACGTCTACCTGGCGCACCTGCTGCACTCGTTCATCAATCCCGAGTACGTGGAGCAGTCCCGCAAGTTCCTGTCCAAGTACGACTCGGACGTGTTCCGCCGGCTGTCGTCCTCCACGGACGCGCGCTTGAAGTACCAGATCTACAAGACCAACGCCGACTTCCTGCTGGTCTCAATCGGCATCTTCGACAATCCGGCCATGGCGACCGCCTCGCGCGCGCGCGTGCAGCCGAGCGAAGAGGCGTACATCGGACGTGGCAAGACCTACTACCACTTCGCCTACACGTACTCGCAGCAGATGCACCGCAAGAATGCGGGTGTGTCGGACGTGCTGGAGAAGCTGTCGAACGGTTTCGAGAAGTACCTGCGCATCCTGTCGCACATGCGCGGCGAATATCTCGACCTGATGTCGCGACTGTCGCAGGGCGAGGTCTACCACCTCGAGCGCTCGGTCGACGAGCACGCCCAGCAGGAGCTCTTGCGCGTCAAGCAGGACGAGTTGCTCGAGCTCTACACGGTGTGGCAGTCCACGCCGGACACCGAGACGGTCGAGAACCTGGAGCGCGTGGTCGGCGAGATCCGTGCGATCAACCCGGCATTCAAGTTCGAGCTGCCGACGCGCTGAGTTCCCTTTCGCTCACCGGCTGTCCAGTCGCGGGGCGAACGCACGGGCCCTGAACGCACAGCGTTCGGGGCTCGTTGCTATGGTCGCGAACGGTTGGTTCGGATTTCGCGCGACTGCAACTCCCTGCGTTCCGGACGCGTCCGGGCACTTCGTGACGACAGCAGATCTTAAGACGTCGCCAGCAGCGTCCCGCCGTTCCAGTGTCGCGGAGCATCCCACTCGCGCTGGGGCATCGAGCCCGCCAGCACGCGGTCGGACCATTCACCGGGCACCGCCCACACCACGTCGAGTTCGCCCGAGAGCGGATCGAGGCGTGCGCCGTATATCGGGTTGCCCCAGTGCGGGCTCGCCAGGCCGGGTGCCGTGCGCGTGGTGAGGCAGCCGAGCCAGCGCCGGGCACGTTCGCGGATCTGCACCGGCGTGTCGGCATGCTCGTAGGCCAGCGCGGTGGCGTGTTCGCTGACGAACGCCCACACACTCAGGGCTTGCGAGCCGAAGTAGCGCAACTGGCCTTCCGGCGTGTCCGTCACATGCGCCATGCGCGGCAGCAACGACGTGTGCAACTGCTCGAAGAACTCCCGCGACCACCGCACCACACCGCCCGAACGCGCGGCATCCGCCCCTTCGCGTTCCGGGCTCAGCGACGCGTACATGCGCCGCCTCGCCGTCTGCTCGATCATCAACCGCACCGTGGAGTTGCCACGACGATATCCGGTCAGCCGCATCACGTCCTCCTCTCGGGAAGGTCCGACGCCGTGACGTGCGATGCTGTGCACGAGCGACGCATGGCGGGAACGAGCACATCGGACTCACGCGCTGATCCACTAGCGCGCTTCGTAGTTCGGGGCCTCCTTGGTGATCTTCACGTCGTGCGGATGACTCTCGCGCAGCCCTGCACCACTGATGCGCACGAAGCGTGACTTCGTGCGCAGATCCTCGATCGACGCAGCACCACAATAACCCATCCCGGCGCGCAATCCGCCGATCAATTGGAACACGGTCGAGGACAGCGGGCCCTTGAGCGGCACGCGGCCCTCGATGCCCTCGGGCACCAGTTTCGACAACTCGTCGGTGTTGTCCTGGAAGTAACGCTCGCGGCTGCCCTTGGCGGCGGCCATCGCCGACAACGAGCCCATGCCGCGGTACACCTTGTACTGGCGCCCTTCGTACAGCACGACTTCGCCCGGACTCTCCTCGGTGCCGGCCAACAGGCCGCCGAGCATCACGGTGTGCCCGCCCGCGGCGATCGCCTTGACGAGATCGCCCGAGTACTTGATGCCGCCATCGGCGATGATCGGTACGCCCGTGCCCTCGAGCGCTTTGGCGGCTTCGAGCACGGCGGTGACCTGCGCCATGCCGGCGCCAGTGACCACGCGCGTCGTACAGATCGCGCCGGGACCCATGCCGACCTTCACCGCGTCCGCACCGGCATCCGCCACCGCGCGCGCGCCCTCACCCGTGCCGACATTGCCGACCACGAGCTGCGCGTCCGGCAGCGCGGACTTGAGCTTTCGCGTCGCCTCGAGCACGCCGGCGGAGTGGCCATGCGCGCTGTCGACCACGAGCGCGTCGGCGCCCGAGCGGGCCAGTTCCTGCGCGCGCTCGAGATAGTCTCCGGCCGCGCCCACGGCGGCCGCCACGCGCAAGCGCCCGAGCGAGTCCTTGCAGGCGTTCGGGTGCTTGATGCGCTTCTCGATGTCCTTCACGGTGATCAGGCCCTTCAGCATCATGTGCTCGTCCACCACTGGCAGCTTCTCGATGCGATGCTTGGCGAGAATGGCGCGTGCCGATTCGAGCGTGGTGCCGACCGGTGCGGTGATCAGCCTGGCGCGCGTCATGATGTCCGAGACCTTGAGCGTGTGATCGTCCTCGAAGCGCAAGTCGCGATTCGTGAGAATGCCCACCAGCTTGCCGTGCTCGGTGATCGGCACGCCCGAGATATGGAAGCGCGCCATGATCGAATGCGCCTCGGCGAGCGATGCGCTCGGCGGCAGCGTGACCGGATCGGTGATCATGCCGCTCTCGCTGCGCTTGACGCGATCGACCTGGGCGGATTGGTCCTCGATGGACAGGTTCTTGTGGAGCACGCCGATGCCGCCCAGGCGCGCGAGCGCGATGGCGAGCGCGGACTCCGTGACCGTGTCCATGGCCGCGCTCACAATCGGGATGTTGACGCGGATGCCGCGCGTGAACGGGGCGCTCGTGACGACGTCACGCGGGTGGATCGCCGCATAGTGCGGCACCAGCAGGACGTCGTCGAAGGTCAGCGCTTCGGGCCCGACCTTGTCCGCCCATGACACGCGGTCACTCACCCGCGACTCCTCCCCCACCAGCCCGATGGAGAGTTGAGGATACGGGGCCGCGGCGCGAACGCAGCAGCCCCGGACTCACTACTTGGCGCCCTTCGCCGTCTTGCCGCGGCGGAAGTTGTAGTAGTAGTTCCCCCCCAGCCGGATCTCGGCCAGCATCGGCGCACCATTCCAGCCCGACACCCACTTGATGTCGTCCTTCGCGAACGCCGTCTGCCCCGCGAGCGTCAGCTCGAGCGAGGTGTTCGGGAGCTTCTTCAGGAAACGCTCGAGGCCGAACTCGGCCGACGCACCCAGATGGGTGGTGGAGTGCAGCTCGTGACTGACCGGGTCCTCGATCACCTTGCGGCGGTTCTGGATCACGACCCGATAGAGCGCGGGGCCCGCGCCGATGTGCCAGCGCTGGCGGCCGTGGCCACCGAAGTACTGCAACTGGCCCGCCGCGCCCACGATCTGCGTGAGATAGAACTGCTTGGAATCCCCGCGGGTCGGGAAGTTGATGTCGGTGAATGGCGCAAGTTCTCGGGAGACGTAGCCGTTCCAGGTGAACGACGGGCTGACCTGCCACCCCCAGTGCTTGCCGATCACGTAGCGGAACTGGCCCACGAACGACAACCGGGGCTGCGTACCGGCCGAGTAATCACCCTCGGAGAGGATATAAGAACTGCCGACCTGGCCACCGATGCCGCCGCGGCCGGGAAGCGGCCCCTGGGTGGCAACGGAATCCGCGTTCAGGGCATGGCTGGCACTGGCCGTGGCAAGCAACAGGATCGCCACGACGCTCGCCAGTCGGAAGCGCGAGTTCATGCTTGGGAAGCTCCTACGAAAACGGGAGATAGGTGTGGCCCGGTGCGGTAGGCGCGGCACTTTAGGGGGGCGCCTCGGGGGGTGTCAAGAACCGCACCGACTTCGTCCCCGAGCCGACGTCAGAGCCTTGCGCACGACGCTGTCGAGCAGCGAAGTCGGCGATCCGGCGCCGAGCGACCTGGGCATGGCCCTTGCGCAGAGACGGCGGCGGCCTCGCCGGCCGGGATCCCGCCACCCATCCCGCCAGCACCTCCTCACCCCGACCCACCGCTTCTGTAAAATTCGCAACGAGTTCGGGGCCGGCCGCCGACCGGCTCCCGTCCCGGCCCGCGAGGCCCGCTCGTCCGGCCCCCCTGCTCGCACCGTTCGCTCGCACCGTTCGTTGACACCCCCTCAAGCGGCCCGTAGACTCCCGCCCTCATTTTGTTCTGTACTCGCCGGGGGGGCGTTCCGCCTTCCCGGCGGTCGACCGTATGGGGGAGCTCATGACCCGCTCGGACCAGGGCAAACTGCTTGGCGTGCTGGCTGTCACGGCATTGTCCTTGTGGTGCCTGTTTCCGTCCTACCAGTTCTATTCGATGACACCGTCCCAGCGTGAGGCCATGGAGCCAGCCAAGTTGGCCAAGCTCCGGAAGTCTGCCGTTCACCTGGGACTCGACCTGCAAGGTGGTCTCCAGCTGTTGCTGGAGGTCGACACCAAAGGGCTCAAGCCCGCGGAAGCCAAGGATGCCGTCGATCGGGCTCGCGAGATCATCAACAACCGAATCGACCAGTTCGGCGTCGCCGAACCGCTCATCCAGATCGAAGGGACCGACCGCATCGCCGTGCAGCTGCCGGGTCTGACCGACCGCAGCCGCGCGATCGAACTGATCGGCAAGACCGCACTGCTCGAGTTCAAGCTCGTGCGCACGCCGGACGAACAGCGCGTGCTGTTCCAGCGGCTCGACAGCTGGCTCACCTCACGCGGTGTCAGTGCGGGCGACTCGACGCTCAAAGGCGCGCCGCTGACCGGGCTCATGATCGACAACGGTTACTTCCGCGATGAGGACGTGGCGAACGCCCAGAAGTTGCTGGCCACGCCGGGCATCGATTCACTCATCCCCGCGGACACCGAGCTCAAGTGGGGCAACGAGAGCGATGCGCGTGCCGGCATGGCCGGCCGCCAGCTCTACGTGCTCAAGAAGACCACCGAGATGACGGGCGGTTCGGTGGCGAGCGCCGAGGCCGCTGTGGGCCTCGACAACACGAATCCGGGCGCCTGGGGCGTGAGCATGAAGATGACGCCCAAGGGCCGTGCGGACTTCGCTCGCGTCACCGGCAACAACGTCGGCCGCCAACTCGCGATCGTGCTGGACGGTGTGGTGCAGACGGCGCCGAACATCAACGACCGCATCCCGTCGGGCGACGCCTCGATCACGGGCGGTTCGTTCGTGAACGACGTCCAGGCCGCCAAGGACATCGCCATCGTGCTGCGGGCGGGCGCCCTGCCCCGCGCGGTCAAGATCCTCGAGGAGCGCACGGTCGGGCCGTCGCTCGGCTCCGACTCGATCCAGGAAGGCATCACCGCCGGCCTGATCGGCACGGGCATGGTCGTGGCGTTCATGGCGATCTACTACCAGCTCTCGGGTCTGGTCGCGATCGCCGCGCTGACGCTGAACCTGCTCTACCTGATCGCGGCGATGGCCTACTTCGGCGCCACGCTGACGCTGCCCGGCATCGCCGGCATCGTGCTCACGGTCGGTATGGCGGTCGACACCAACGTGCTCATCTTCGAGCGCATTCGCGAGGAACTGCGGCACGGCCGCAGCATCCACGAATCCGTGCGCCTGGGTTACGATCGCGCGTTCCGCACCATCTTCGACGCGCATTCGACGACGCTGATCTCCGCTCTGTTCCTGTTCCAGTTCGGCACCGGCCCGATCAAGGGCTTCGCGGTCACGCTCAGCATCGGCCTGCTCGCGAACCTGTTCACTGCCGTGCTGTTCACGCGGATGATCTACGACTACTGGCTCGGCCGCGGCAAGGTCGAGCGCATCAGCATCTGAGAGCGAGGACGATCCCATGTTGCAGCTCCTGGTCGGGACCGACATCCCGTTCATGAAGTATCGCCGGGCCGCCTATCTGTTCTCGGGCGTCCTGATGCTGGTCACGCTGGGCTGGTTCTTCACGAAGGGTCCCAAGTACAGCGTCGACTTCACGGGTGGCACGCTGCTGCAGGTGCGCACCAGCCAGCCGATGCACGCCGATCAGCTTCGCTCCGCACTCCAGGCCGCCGGCCTCGCGGCCGAGATCCAGCAGATGACGGGCGAAAGCGACAACGAGTACATGATCCGCTTCCGCACCGACGGCGACCCTGTCGCGCTGGTGACGGACGCGGTCGCCAAGAGTCTCCCGGGCGTGACCCTGGAGCTGCGTCGCAACGAGACGGTCGGCCCGAAGGTGGGCAGCGACCTGCGCCAGAAGGCCGTCTGGGCCATCCTGGCCAGTCTCGGGGCGATCCTGCTGTACGTCGGCATCCGCTACGAGTTCAAGTTCGCTCTTGGCGGCGTGCTGGCATTGTTCCACGATGTGCTCATCACGGTCGGAGCCCTCATGTTCACCGGGCGCGAGATCTCCCTGACCGTGGTCGCGGCCCTGCTCACCATCGCCGGCTACTCGATCAACGACACCATCGTGGTGTTCGACCGCATTCGTGAACGCGCCAAGGCCCTCCGCAAGGAGAAGCACTCGCGCGTCATGGACCTGGCGGTCAACGAGACGCTGTCCCGAACGGTGATCACGGCTTTCACCGTGTTCCTCGCCGCACTCGCCCTGTTCATCTGGGGCGGTGAAGTGCTTCGCGACTTCTCGTTCGCGATGCTCGTCGGTGTGGCGTTCGGAACCTACTCGTCGGTGTTCGTGGCCAGCGCCATCGCACTCGACATCTGGATCTCACTCGACCGCCAGAAGGGCATCGCGGCCGAGTAAGGAGAACTCATGCTGCGCTCAGTCTTCGGCCCAGCCGCCCGGTCGGCTGGCCTGTTGCTCCTCGCCGTGTCGTTGCTCTCGAGCTGTTCCAAGAAGGTCGATCCGGTCGGCCCCGGCTCCCGCGCGACGGACGGGCGGGTCCTGCTCATGGGCACGCAGAACACCGCGTCGACCAACTACGTCTTCCTGGACCCCGGCACGCCGGACGACCTCACGGACGACAAGCTGGCCCAGTCCACGAACTTCTCGTTCGCGGGCGACACCACGGACGCGGTTCTGCAGTTGCTCGACCAGTCGAATGCCAGCGCGTTCCGGCCGTTCCGCCGGGATGGCGCGGGCGAGTTCCGGCAGCTCTATGATTTCGACGTTCAGCCCTACGACCGCGACCTGAGGTCGCACATCGACCGGTTCCTGCTGAACGATGCCGGTCAGGTCGGGATCTCGGAATATCGCGCCGCGGGTGTGATCCAAGGCGTGGCCGCTTCGACTTCGCCGACCAGTGCGCCAGTCACGCCGTGGGGCCGCGCCGAGGAGCGCCTCGCCATCGAAGTCAGCCGGGTGCAGCGGGACTCGGCGATGACGCTGTCGTTCACGCATGAACCGCGCGCGGTCGCCTACTTCGTCGAGATCGCGGACTTCGGCACCCTGACGCTCAACCGCGAGGCGGCCCTCGCCGCTTCGCAGCCACTGCCGGTGGCCCTGCCGCACCAGCTCAGCCGCTTCGCGGTGCTGTTGCCGGGCGAGGAGTTGTCCCGCATCCCGCTGGCGCCGGTCCCGTTCACGCGCGGCTTCTTCCCGCGCAGTTTCGTGGTCCGGGTCACCGCGATCGACGCTTCGTTCCACGTCGTCTCCCGGTCGCAGTCCGATTACTCCAAGCGCACCACCGGCCGCACCGACAAGAGCGAGAACATCAACCAGTTCGACCCGCTCGGCGGATTCGTCGTCCTGCTCGATCCCTATGGCGCCGGCGCCCCCTATCCGGCCGTCGAGAACTTCCGCGTCGCCCAGATGCTCGAGCGCAACTCGCGCATCGTGGCTGGGCCGGCGACCACGTTCGAGTCGATCCGACCGGCACTGGACCAGTTCGCCCGTCAGCAGGAAGCCGCGGGCTACGAGCCACCGGTGCTTCACGGCATGCGCACGACGATCCCGGCGGTGATGTTCGAGCCGAAGCACTAGCATCCGGCTGGCTGGATCCTTTCAAGGGCGCGGGGCTCCGGCTTCGCGCCCTTGTGCATTCCCTGACACCCGTGGGGATGCCGAACCCGCCCGCCCGCGCCCGTCCGCTCCCGCCGCGCTTCGGTCCATTCCACCGCGCGCGGCGGCCCCGGACGTGTCACCATGATGGGCATGCGCTTCTTCCGCACACTCCTCGCGGCCGGCTTTGCCGTCCTGCTCGCCGCCCCGCTCGTCGCGGCCCCGACGGCCCCCGGCGCGCGTGCGTTCGGGATCGCCCGGCTCAAGTACGGCGGCGGTGGCGACTGGTACGGCGACCAGACCTCATTGCGGAACCTGATGGCGGCGCTTCGGCAGCGCACCAGCATCCCGCTGTCCGGAGACGACGCCGCGGTGGTCGAACCCGGCTCGGCGACGTTGTTCCAGTTCCCGTTCGTGTTCGCGGCCGGGCACGGCAACATCAAGTTCACGGATGCCGAGGGGGCCAACCTTCGGCGCTGGCTCGAAGCCGGCGGATTCCTGTGGGTGGACGACGATTTCGGGCTTGCCCCGTCGTTTCGCCGTGAGATGAAGAAACTGTTCCCTGACGCTGAACTGGTCGAGTTGCCGTTCGACCACCCGATCTTCCACGAACCTTACGAGTTCGCGGCCGGGCTGCCCAAGGTGCACGAGCACGATGGCGGCCCTGCGCGCGCGTTCGGCATTGTGAGGGGCGGAAGGCTCTGTGTATTCTTCTCCTTCGACAGCGACCTCGGGGATGGTCTCGAGGACGAGGACGTGCACCACGACCCTCCGGACAAGCGTGAGACCGCGCTGCGCATGGCGATGAACATCGTCCATCACGCACTCACGCACTGACGATGCGCCGGCCGGACGATGCGCCGGCCGGACGATGCGCCAGCCGGACGATTCGCCTGCCGAAAGACCTCCCATCATGACGCCACGCCCGCCGGCGACACCGCTCCACTCCCGCCTTCGCGCCATTCATGCGCGCGTCCGCCGTGCCCTGATCGCGCGGCACGTGCTGCGCGCCTTGGCGGCCAGCATCGTGTTGCTGGCGTTCGCTGTCACCGCCGGTCTGGCTCTGCCGCGCATGCCACTCACCGCCTGGCTGCGGCTGGGGCTGTTCGTGGCTGGTGCCGCTGGCGCCGTACTGTGGGCGGCGCGCACTGCCGCACGCGAGACGCCGCGCTGGGACATGTGGCTCGAGTCGCTCGAGTCGCGCTTCGGCGAGTTGCGCTCGTTCCTGCGCAATGCGCTGGATCTGGAAGCGGCACCCGCCGCACACACCTCGGGCGAGCTGGCCGAGGCCGTGCGCGACGCCGCCGGACGGCGGCTCGATGCGACCCCGCTCCACGACAGCGTGCCGAGCCTGGCAGCGCGCACGCCGCTCACCGCGGCCACCGCCGCCATGCTGTCACTGTCCGCCGCGGTGCTGTTCGCACCCGGCCCCACACTCGATGCCTGGCACACGCTGTGGGCCCCGGCGAGCGCTGCACCCCCGGTCACACTCGAAGTCGAACCGGGCAGCGTGACGCTCGTGCCCGGAGCATCGTTCGCGGTGCGCGCCCGCGTGGCGGGCACCGAATCCGCGCCCAAGCTGACCGGCCAGGGCGCATCGCCCGCGCCCGTCCTGGAATCCAGCACCGACGGCGCACGGTGCTGGCGCTTCGATCTGCCGCCCGTGACGCGGGCGCGCGACTATGCGGTGAAGGTGGCGAGTGCGACGAGCCCGCGCTACCACATCGCACTCGCGGGCGAGCCGCGCGCGGTGAGTTTCTCGTCCACGATCACGTCGCCCGGCTATGCGCGACTGCCGCTGCAGGCCGTGGCCGGCACGCGTGGCGATCTGGCCGCACTCGCGGGCTCGCGGGCGGCGGTGGAGGTCACGTTCGACCGCGACCTCGAGTCGCTGTCGGCGTCCGTGAACGGTGCAGCCGCCGTGAGCTGGAGCGAGCTCACGCCGCGGCGCTGGCGCGGCACGCTGGCGATCGAAGGCGACGGCGGCTACGAGCTGCGCGCCCGCGCCGCCACCGGAGCCGCTGCGTTCCGCTACAAGCTGTCGGCCCTGAGTGACGCCCCGCCGGTGCTGAGCGTGGTGCTGCCCGCCGGCGACCTCGATCTGCCCGCAGGCTCGCTCGAGCCCTACGACCTGGTCGCCCAGGACGACCTCGGCGTTTCCGAACTGCGTCTGCAATGGCGCAAGGACGCCGGCGAAGCGTGGCACGAGCAGTCGCTGGCGGCGTTCCCGGACCAGCCGCGCGAAGCGCGAGCCAGCTCGCGCTGGGACGCCTCCC
>JANNWR010000014.1:0-12130 GCA_031408715.1 bacterium | reverse complement strand
GTATTGCCGAGCACAGCACGAGCGCGGCGAATGCGATCAAGCGCGGCAGCGATAGGATTCGAGACGACATCATGCGGTCTCCTGTTGCGGGCTCGTGTCGTGCAGCCTTCGTGCTAGGGCCAGCGCGACGGGTGCGCGTGTGAGCGATCGTGCAGTCACGAGCTGCGGCCGCGGTGTGTTCTGCGCGGTGTGTTCCAGGTGTCGTTCGCAAATCGATCACGGCGTTCCCATCGGCATGCTGGTCAGCCCGCGCAATGCCTCGCGCGCCTCGTTCACGCGCTGCGCATCTCCGACGCGGCTGAATGTCAGCATCATACGCTGCAACGTCACCGGATCCGTCGACGCGGAGATGACCGGTGCCCACAACTGCGCGGCCGTGGCGTCGTCGCCCTGCATGGCGGCCACCCAACCGCGACCGATGCGCACCGCGGCCGTGCCCGGTTGCAACGCGTCGGCGCGATCGTAGTACGACGACGCGCCGTCGGGATCCTGAAGCTGCAGGCGGTTCTCGGCCGCCAGGATCAGGACGTCGGTGTCCTTGGGGCCCAGTCTCAGGAGTTGGTCGATATAGTGTTGCGCCTCGTCGTGCCGGCCGAGCGAGAACTCGTGCATCGCCAGAAAGGCGCGCGCCTCGATGTTGTTGTCGTTGGTGAGCACGCGTGCGCGCGCACGATGCACCGCGACCAGGGTGTCGTTGCCGATCCACGCCGGCTCGCGCCCGAACTCCGGTCCGATCTCGTACACCACCGCGGGCCAGTGGGTCGTGGCACCGCGCAGGGTGAGCCCTGGAGCGGCACTGGTGGAATCGAGCAGCCATTCGAACGCCGGCCGCATCTCGGCTTCGGGCCACGAGAAGTAGAGCCAGCGCGCCTTCATGCGCTTGGCGGAGTCGCCCCATTGCGACAGCGTGTCGGCCAGCGGCAGCGTCAGCGGCGTGAGCCCGGCGTACCACGCGAAGTGCGGCTTGCGCGCCAGCACCCGTTCGCCTGGATGCACGAACGGCTTGATCTGTTCGGCCGCGTCCAGCACCTCCACCGGCAATTGGTTGATGACGCGCGCGGCGAACGTCTGCGTGAGCTGGAGGCTCGGCACCAGCACGGCCAGCACGAGCACCAACTTGAGCGGCACGCGAGCGAGCTCCAACGCCAGGCGCGGCGAGGCGAACAGGCTGGCGGCGAACACCGCCCACATTGGGAGAACAGCCAAGGAATAGCGCTCGGAATGAAACGCCGGCACGAGCGTGAAGAACAACACGACCATGGCGGCCAGCGCACCGCGCAACTTCCACAGCACACTCTCGCGCCATGCGAACCACGAGCCCGCGGCCGCGGCCAGCGCCAGAGCGCCGCCGGTGAGCTTCTGCGCGTCGAGCCGTACGTGATCGAAGGCGTTGAACAGCATGCGCGACGCCACCGCCATGGGGTCGCGCGCGATCACCGACCACAGCGTCGGGAACTGCGGCTCCATGTCGCGCTCGTACACATCCCAGACGATGCCGTTGGGGCGGGCGAAGACTTCGTAAGCGATGTTGTGGTGCAGTTGGAAGCGCCCCGCCCCGCCATGCGAGAACGAGAACGCCAGCCAGGGTGCGACCGGTGCGGCGAAGCCAGCCGCGAACAGCAACGCGCGCCGCACACGCGAGCTGCCGGCGGGTGCCCCGGGCGCTTCGTCCCAGCCCAGCGCGAGTGCGGCCATGCCGGCCGGCAAGAGCGCGATGCTGTTGTAACGCGTCAGGAACGCCAGGCCAGCGAGCGCGCCGCCTGCGATCACGCGGCGTGAGCTGGGGGCACCTTCGCGCGCGCCGAACAGCGCCCACAGGCAGGCGGCTTGCAGCGCCAGTGCGGGCGCGTCGGTGGTGACCGACCACGCGAAGCGGAAGAACTGCGCGTTGCTGGCCACGAACAGGATGGCCACGAACGCCAGCAACCGTCCGGCGCGTCGCGCGATCAACGCGTGCCAGCATCCCAGCGCCACGGTCATCGAGACGACCGCGATCAGCTCCGCGGCCAGGAACAGGTCACGCACCACGAGTCCAACGGCCGCGAGCATCATCTCGAACAGCGGGCCCACGACGCCATAGCGTGAGACATCGAGGTGCCCCTGCAGCAGGCGTCTGGCCCCAGGTCCGTACGAGCCGTAGAAGTCGGTCTCGGTGAACACATCGCCCACGCTGTGCGGGCCGAACACCATGGCGAGCGCCGCTGCAGCGAACACGGCGATCGCCAGCCAGGCGGCGCGGTCCAGCCAGGGCGAATCGAGCGACGATTCGGCATGCAGCCTGAACTGTGCGGGCCGCGCGGGATTGGCCGGGGTGGGCTTGCTGCCGGAACGAGCGGGCCGATTCACCGGGACCGTGGCACCGGGCACAGCGCGAGCGAGCGTTCAGGGGCGTGCATAGGGCGTGATTCTACCCAAGGTGGGCGTCGCGCGTGCGAACCGTGCCCCAGAAACGGACACGGCGGCGGGGCCGTTAGGCCTCGCCGCCGGAAACCGGGGGAGAGAGAGAGACCCGGTCGTCTCGTCCGTCAGCTGACGCCCGTGGGGAGGTGGCGCCACCTGTTACGGCATTCTGGAGAGTTTCGAGGACGTTCTCTTGGAGAGAAGAGAACGCCCTCCGGACTGCTGTCGTCTGGTCAGCGCATCCCACCCTTGGCAGGGGATACCCACCGGTCTGGCTGACAAGACGGCCCTGGGCCGCCCGTTCCACATGATCACTGGAGAGAGTGACCACCACCGCCACTTCGATCGCTGCGGAGAGACATCGACCGAAGTGCTAACATTGCAATACGCGGGCCAACGATCGTTCGAATGGCGAAACGGTCTGCGGCACAGCGCCATAGGCCGTTTTCGTACCGCTCATGTTCGTCGGCCTCGAGGTCAGCGATACTGAAACCGTCGGGCCAGCCGACACCGATCCTGCCGCGAACCCCGTCTCAGGAAGGTTCAGTGACACCATCCGAAGTTCCGCAGCACGCGGGTCTGTGTTCTGCGTGCGTTCATGCGCGATCGGTGAACACCTCGCGCAGCACGTTCGTGCTGTGCGGGAAGTGGCGCGAAGATGCGACTTTCGCACGCTATCCGAGGTTGCCGGTGGTCGCCTGCAGGGGGTTCGAACGTGGCGGCGCGGGTACCTCCGACACTTCCGCGGACGACGGCGAGCGCCCTGTGCAGAAGTGACGGGAAGTTTTACGGCAGCAGTACGACGCGCGCCGTGCGCGACAGTCCCGGCGTGATGAAGCGCGCGAAGTAGAGCCCGGCGGGCAGCGCACGACCGTCTTCGGCGCGAGCCTGCCAGATCACCTGGTAGCGGCCGGCACCGCGCTCACCGGTGGCCAGCACGGCCACACGCCGGCCCGTGGCGTCGTAGATCGCCAGCGACACGCGTGCCGCCTTCGGCAGGTCATAGGCGAACATCGTGTTGCGGCGCAGCGGGTTCGGGCTGGGAGGCGCGAAGCGCAGCGCGCTCGGAGTATCGCCTACGCCGCCATTCGCGTTGACGTGCGCGGTGAGCGTGACGCGCAGCGTGTCGAGTGCGAGCGCGCCCGGCAGCGGCTCGTCTGAAGTGGCGATGCGCAGTTCGGCGGCGTAGTCGGAGTTGGGCGCCGCTCCCGTGGCGTCGAACGTGATGGCGTCGGTCACGGCATCACTCACGAGTCCGGGGGCTGCCGCGAATGAAAAGCGCGTGTCGCCGGCGATGAACATGGCCGGGCGCGCGAGCCTCGCTTGCAGACTCGAGTAACCCCGATTGAACACACGCAGTCCGAGTTCAGTGTGGCTATCCAGCGCCACGCCACCCCAGTCGAGCGTCCGCGTGAGCGCGGTGGCGAGCGAGTCGAGCGACGGCACGGCGTGCGCGAGGACGCGGCCGGACAGCAGCACCGCCTTGGCGGTCGTGTCGAGGTCGTTGGAGTTCACGACCAGCGTGCCCGCCTTGGCCCCCACGCTCGCCGTGGACAGCCCGAGGGCATGGATCGCGGGCGAGGACGCCGCGCTGTTCGTGAACCCGCCTGCGGGTGCGGTGAAGCCGGCGGGAGCGACGAACGAATACGACAGCGTGGCCGCGGGAACCGGCGGCAGGTCGTCGACCGCGATGTTCTGGCTGGCCGTGGCCCCGATCAGCACGTCTCCGAACGACAGCTCGGACACGGTCGCGAGCTTGGCAGGCAGCTGCAGCGTGGCGACCACCGGCAGGTGGTCCGAGATCTGGCGCAAGGCGCTCGCGATCGTCAGCGACACGGCGAGGTTCACGCCACCGCCGTCGATCGAGTCGTTGTAGTGCAGTCCGTCGTTGCCATAGGGGCCATAGCCGCCGGGGAGCGCGCCCGGCACCAGGTCCAGCCCGAGGCCGTCATTGAGCGAGTACGAGCCCAGCAGCATGTCGAAGCGGTCGTCCATGCCGCCGCCACTGCCGACGCACACGCCGTTGCACGGCGATTGGGTATGGAACGCCGCATAACTCGGGTTGTTCCACAGTCCGGGCATCGTGTACGGGTCCTTGAGGCGCCCGTCGTTGTCCGCCTGCGACTCGGTCAGGCGCGTGTAGCCGGTCTCGAACGAGCCGTAGAAGTTGGTGTCGCCGCCCATGAGCAGGTTCGTGCCCGCGGGCGCGATGTTGAGTGTGTTGCGCAGGTTCGTGCACTCGAGCGTGCGCTGCGACGAATCGCTCGGCGGCGACGCGCCCCCACCACTGCCGGCCTTGAAGTGGATCGAGTAGATCCGGAACGATGCGGCGTTGGCGCGGTAGCCATTCGGGCGGATGAGCGACACCAGCACGGCGCGCGGCCCGCCGGTCGGGAAAGACGTCAGGTTGCTGTGCGCGACCTGCAACGAGTCGTAGTAGAGCGCGCTCTGGGTGGACAGGATGAACGTGCCACTGCCGCCGATCCAGCGCTTGGCCGGCAGTGCGGCGCGCAGGAACGTGACGAACGAGTCGGCGGCGCCGACGGTGGCCAGCTCCTGGACGACGATCACGTCAGGATCGAGGCCGGCGAGTGCGATGATGGTGTTGGCGCGCCGGGCGTGCGCGGTGATCTCGTCGTAGTTGAGCAGGTTCCATGCGACCACGCGCAGCGCGTGGGCGGGCATGGCGAAGGTGGCAAGTGCGAGCGCGGCGAACAGCGCGACGGCGGTCCGTCGGGTGCGGCGGCGGGTCGGGCAAGGGGTCGTGTGCATGACCCGATTATCGCTCATCGGCCGGGTTCCGGGCGACCCCGGAGTGCTCGGAAACGGCACGGTTCACGTTGGCGCGGGTGGTGTCGCGGGAAGCGAGCAGGCCGCGGCGCCTTCCGGCACCGCGGCCCCCGTGCGAACTGTCGGCTACTAAACGATGTTACCGAATAATCGCCAGCCGCACCGCGTGCGGCGCGCTGTTCGGTGCGGTCAGGCGCGCGAAGTAGAGCCCGGCGCCCAACGGGCCGCTGTCCCCGCGGCCGTCCCAGCGGATGCTGTAGCGGCCCGGCTCGAGCGCGCTGCGGAGCAACGTGGCGACCCGGCGGCCGGCGGCGTCATACACGTCGAGCCGCGTTTCGCCGCCCTGCGCCAACTCGAAACGCAGCACTGACTCGCGCTGCAGCGGATTCGGCGCCGGCGCGCGCAACAACGTGGCGGTCGGGAGCTGCGGGCCGACGCCGGTGGTCGCGCCACCCGAACGGCGTGCCGACAGTTGCACGGACAGCGTCGCGGCGGCGGTCGCACCCGGCAGTGGCTCGTCCGAGCCGGTGAACGCGAGGTCGGCGGTGTACGTCGAATCAGCCGTGCTGCCGGCGTCGTCGAACGTCACGTTGAACGTCGCACCTGGGATCGCCAATGAGTCCGGTACCGTGCCCGCGACGTGGAAGTGACCGTCGCCGCCGGTGATCGTGGCGGACAGCACCACGAGCCGGGCCTGCAGCGCGTCGAAGCCGGTGTTGTGCAGACGCACCTCGAGCGGCGTGAACGTGCCGGCATCGTGCGTGCCGAAATCGAGCGTGCGTGCCGTGAGCACGGCACTCGAATCCAGCGAGGCGACCGCGTGGCGCAGCACGGTGGCGCTGGCCGGGATGCCGATCACGCTGGCATCCGACGACGAACTGGTGAACGTGATGGTGCCCGAACGCACTCCGGGCGTGGACGTGTCGACGCCGAGCACATCGTTGGCGTTGGCGCCTGCGGTGCGAGTCTGCGGGCCGCCCGGGGCCACGAAGCCCGGCGGCGCGCTCCACTGGTAGTTGAGCGGTTCGGCCGGGGCCTCGGCGAAGTTCGCGATGCCTCGTCCCGACGTACCCAGCGAGCCGACGAGGATGCGGCCGAGCGCGATCGGCGCTGAGGAGACGCTCGGTAGCACCGGCACGCGCAGTTCGACCTTGACCGGCAGGTGGTCACTGAGGCTGTGCAGAGCGGTGGCGTAGGCCGCGCCCTCGGGGATCGTCGGCGGGTCCTGGATGCTGTTGTTGTGATGCAGGCCGTCGTTGCCCACGGTGGCGTAGGTGCCGGCGACCAGTTCGAAACCCGAGTCATCGCGCCATGGGTTGGACGGCAGCACGAGGTCGAAGCGGTCGTCGAGGCCGCCGGTTGCCGCGCCCGGAGCGCAGCCCACGTCACCGGTCTTGCAGGTCGACTGCGTCCAGTAGATCTGCATGCTGGTGTTGTCCTGCCAGGCCACGTTCTGCAGTCCAAGCGGGTCGTAGAGCTGACCGATGTTGTTGACTTGCGACTCGACCAGTTTCTGCATGCCGGGTTCGAGGCCCGTGTAGAAGTTGTAGTCGCCACACACCAGCGCATGCGTACCGGGCGGCATGGCGTTCAGGGAGTCGCGCAGGCCGGTGCACTCAGCGCCGCGCTGAGCCTCGAAGCCCTGTGAGGCCTTCAGGTGCAGGCCGTACACGCGGAACTCGCCCATGTTCGGCGGATAGCCCACGAGCTTCAGGCGGTACACGTTCACGAAGCGCAGGTGGTTCGCCGCATTGGGGTAGAAAGCCCACTGGCCCAGCAACTGGACCTTGGACGACTTGTAATAAAGCTCCTGCGCGGTGTCGCCGCCATTCTGGAACGCCGAGCCAGCCCACTGGCCGGGATCCATGACGTTGAGGTTGGCGAGGAACTGGTCGGCTCCGGCCTGCGAGATCATCTCGCAGGTGATGAGCACGTCGGCGTTCAGCGGGGCGAGCACCGTGCGGTACAACGGATTGCGGGTGGCGGCTGTGGTGCCCGGATAGTTGAGGATGTTCCAGTTCACGAAGCGCAGCGCCTGGGCCGGAGCGGCCAGCAGCGTCAGCGCGACGGCACAAAGCACGGCCGCGGCGTGACGCGCGGCCCGCGCTGGGATCGGCTCGGGGGACATCGGGGGGCTCCTGAATCTAAGGAAACTGGCGGAAGGTGTGAGCCATGCGGCTGGCCACGGCGTGTAGCCGGGCCGGTCGGGGGCCGGGAGCGGGTGCTCACCACCCTCAAGTGTAACGCGAGAGCGCTTGCGTCCGGCAAACAGAATCGCTATCCCGGTACTGGTCCAGAAGGCAGCAGCGGCCCCGGCGCCGGGCCGTCGGCGTTGGCGTAACGCTCAAGCAGGCCGCGGGTTGGACCGATGACACCGGAGTGAACCCGCGCATCGAGCGTATCCGCCCTCCCGAGATCGTCCCGCTCACGGACGTGCTCGCCGCGCTGTCGTTCGCGCTGGACCTGACCGAGGGTCAGCCCATGGGGCACTCGCTGCGAACGAACCTGATCTCGATGGAGCTGGGCGCCAGGCTCGATCTGCCCCTGCAAGTACGTCGCGATCTGTATTACGCAGCGCTCTTGAAGGATGCGGGTTGTTCGAGCAACGCGGCCGCGGTGTTCGAGATGTTCGGCAGCAACGACATCGAGGCCAAGCGCGCGCGCATGACCACGGACTGGTCGAACGACGTGCGCGCGGCACTGTATGCGTTCGAGCACGCAGCGCCCGGCGCGTCGTGGTTCGAGCGCGCCAAGCGCGTCGCCACGCTCGCGCGAATGGGCCCGCGCGCGGCTGCACGGCTGGTGCAGGTGCGCTGCGATCGCGGCGCCGAGATCGTGCTGCAGCTGGGCTTCGGCCAGGGGGCTGCGAACGGCGTGCGCGGATTGGAAGAACACTGGGACGGCCATGGCCACCCGCAGGGCTTGAAGGGCGAGCAGATCTCGATCGTGGCGCGCGTGCTGGGCTTAGCGCAGATCCTCGAGGTGTTCAACGCCGAGGGCGGGCCGTATGCGGCGCTGGCGCTGGTGCGCCGCCGGGCCGGCAAGTGGTTCGATCCCACGATCGTCGAGGCATGCCGTGGGCTGGAGCCGATGCTGGCGCGCTGGGCGTCGCTCGGCACGCACGAGTTGCGCGACGAAGTGTCGATGGCCGAGCCCGGGCAGGCCTCGTTGCTCGCCGGTGCGGCCACCCTGCGCCGTGTGGCGCACGTGTTCGCCGGCATCGTCGACGCCAAGTCCCCGTTCACCGGTGCACACTCGCAGCGCGTGGCCGAGATCACGGTGGCGGTGGCAGGACAGCTCGGCTGGAGTCACGACCGCGTGGAAGAAGCGCGCTCGGCAGCGCTGCTGCACGACATCGGCAAGCTGTCGGTGCCGAACAGCATCCTCGACAAGCCGGGTGCGCTGGAGCCGGGCGAGTGGGAGATCATGCGCATGCATGCGCTCTATACCGAGCGCATCCTCGAACACGTTCAGGGCTTCGAGTGGCTGGCGTTCGCGAGCGCTGCGCACCACGAGCGCATGGACGGCAGCGGCTACTGCCGCGGGCTGGACGGCGACATGCTGCCAGAACTGTCGCGCGTGCTGGCGGTGGCGGATGTCTACGATGCGCTGTCGGCCGAACGGCCGTATCGTGCGGCGCTGTCGCCGCCCGAGGTGTTCTCGATCATGGATCGCGACGGCGCACGCGGATACTGCCCCAAGTGCTACGACGCGCTACAGTGCGTGGCGCGCGAAGGCTACGCGTCGGACTCGGACTCCGCGGACGAGTTCGGGGACAGCGGCGAGGCGAAGGCGGCCTGAGGCTATTGCAGCAGCGCCGCCGCGAGTGCGTACGACACGGCCGCGAGCACCAACCACTGCGCCGCACCCGCGGCGATCGGCGTCCAGCCGGCGCGACCGAGATCGGCGAAGCTGGTCTGCAGCCCCACGCCTGCCATGCCGACGCACAACAGCCAGTTGTCGGCGCGCACCGCCTGCTTCACGAACGCCTCCGGCAGCCAGCCCGTGCTGTTGAGTGCGGCGATGAGCACGAACACGACCAGGAACCAGGGGACCAGGCTGACCTTGGCGGACGCGGTCGTCAGCACGCTGCCGGTTTCAGCAGCGCGCAAGGCTTGCCTGCGCACGCGCCACGCCAGGAAGAACACCGTGGGCGCCAGCAGCGTGATGCGCGTCAGCTTGACCACGGTGGCGACACTGGTGGCCTCCTTGCTGAACGTCGCCCCAGCCGCCACGACCTGCGCCATCTCGTGCAGGCTGGCGCCGTCCCAGACGCCGTACAGGAAGTCGCTCATGCCGCCGGCGCGGCCGATCCATGGATAGATGACGATGCCGATCGTGCCGAGCAGCGTGATGATGCCGAGTGCGAGTGCGGAGTCGCGTTTCTCGGCCTGCACGACGCTGTCGGCCGCGACGATGGCCGAAGCGCCGCAGATGCCACCGCCGACGCTCAGCAGCGTGGCGAAACGGTCTTCCAGGCCGAGCTTGCGTCCCACCCACCAGCCGAACCACAGCGCCAGTCCCGTGCTCGCCACGACCACGCCGACCGCGGGGCCACCGATGCTCGCGATCTTGGCGAGCGACAGCCGGAAGCCGAGGCCCGCGACCGCCCAGCGCAGCACCGGGCGCTGGGCCATGCGCACGCCGGGGCCAGCCCATTCGGGAAGTGCCATGACACTGCGCATGGCCATGCCGACCAAGATCACCAGCAGCAGCGCGGACAGGTGCAGCGTGTCCTTGACGAACGGCTGCTCGGACAGCATGAACGCCGCGGTCGCCAGCAGCACGCTCACGACCAGCCCGGGGAAGACCTCGGACAGGCGCTTCACGCCGTGTAGCGCAGTTCTCGGTACTTGCGCAGCCAGCCGCCGTCGACCGGCTCGAAGATGTGACAGTGGTCCATCTCGCCGCCGTACACGTGCAGCGTGATCGTCGGCTTGGTATCGGCGTTCTCGAGCACGTGGTACTCGAACGGCGGGATCAGTGCGCCGGCTTCACCGACGCCTGCATGGATCACCGCTTCCTGCTTGAACTGGACGATGTCGCGCTCGGGGTCGCCGCCCTGGCAGTTATACGAGGTCACCTTGATCTGGCCCGCGTACACGCACTCGACGCACCAGATGCCGGCGTGGTCGTGCAGCGGCGTGCCCTGCCCCGTGTTCCACACCATGGCGATGGCGGTGTAGCGATTCGCCGGATCGCGATGCACGAGCCGGCGCGCGTAGCGCTCGGGGTCGGGCACCAGGAACTCGGGCGCCAGGAAGTCGGTGCCGGCGGCGAACATCTCCTCGAGCACGGTCTTCACGGCGCGACAACGACCGGCGTCGTCGACCGGCGACATCGCGTCATCGAGGCGGCGCACGAGTTCACGCACGCGAGCATTGCTCGGGCTGGGGGCGACGGACATGGAGGACCTCCCGGGGAGTGGAACGGACCCGACCAGTCTACCGGGGCGGACGAGTGCGGCGCCACTGCGAAGCGCGTCAGGCCTGCTTCCGAGGGTGGTCGCCGCGCGGAATGGCGCTACGGCAGGAAGAAGAACGCCAGCCCGAGTACCACGTACACGGCCAGCAGCATCGCGCCTTCGAGCCAGTTGGACTCGCCGTCCTGTGCTACCAGGTTCACCACGCCGACTGCGGCCACGACCGCCAGCACCTCGAACGCGCTGAAGCGCAGGTCCATGGGGCCGTGCGGCATGAAGTACGACACGAACACCAACAGCGGGGCGACGAACAGCGCGATCTGCAGGCTCGAGCCGATGGCGATGTTGAGCGCCAGGTCCATGTGGTTCTTCATCGCCACGATCACGGCGGTGGAGTGCTCGGCGGCATTGCCCACGATGGCCACGACGATCACGCCCACGAACACCTCGGTGAGCCCGAGCACGTGCGACGCCTCTTCGACCGCGCCGACCAGCAACTCGCTCATCCACGCCACACCGGCCGTCGCCACCAGCAGCGTGAGTACGGCGCGGCCGATGTTCACTTGCTCGTGTTCGTGCTCCTCGGCCCCGCCGGTGTACAGGTGCTTGTGGGTCTTGAGCGTGAACAGCAGCGACAGCACATAGGCCACGAACAGCACGATCGCGATCTCGAGCGACAGGCTGTGCTCGAGCGAGACTTCACGTGCGCGCGTCAGCGTGGCCTTGGCGACCTCGCCCTCGGCCACGAAGTGGAACACCGCGGGCACCAGGAGCGCGAGCGCGCCGAGGCTCAGGAGTGTCGATGATGCGGCGGCGGCCGCGCGGTCGAACTTCTGGCGCTCACGGCGTGCACCGCCCGCGACCATGGCCACGCCCAGCACCAGCAGGATGTTGCCGATGATGCTGCCCGTGAGCGACGCCTTGACGACGTCGTAGAGCCCCTTCTGCATGGCCACGAGCGCGATGATCAACTCGGCCGCGTTGCCGAACGTGGCGTTGAGCAAGCCACCGATGCCCGCACCCATGCGCGAGGCGATCCGCTCGGTGGCCTCGCCCATGAGCCCGGCCAGCGGCACGATGGCCAGCGCGCTGCACAGGAACACGACCAGCCCGCTGGCGTGCTGGTGCTCGACCACTGGCGCGATGGCCACGAACACCAACAGCATCTGCATGGCACGCTGGAGCGTGAACCACGATTGGCGGACTTCAGCGCGGGCGACCATGTGCGGCAATGTGCCCGAGTGCGGGCGCGGGTGCAATCAGGCGAGTACCGCGCACGGGGTGACATCGGCGGCGGCATGTGGGCTTGTCGCCGGGACGAGGCGCGGTCGGAGGTGCTTCGAGCCCCAGGGGCCTGTGTCGCCCAGGCTGCGAGACGCCGAACGGCCGGTCGCTCGAGAGCGCCGGCCGTTCGTGTCATCCATTCACCGTGTCACCGCGCGGTCGCGGTGCTGCGGGTTCAACCAATCACGAGCACCCCATCGAGCTGCCGCAGTTCAGGCACCGGTAGCAGGTGCC
>JANNWR010000013.1:0-7984 GCA_031408715.1 bacterium | reverse complement strand
CCGCGTAAGCTGCTTCCGACCGCTTGTGCGACCCGCCGGAACACCGATCGACCCACCTGTCTGCCTCGGAGAACATCGCCCCATGGAGATCTCGATCCGTCGTGCCGATTTCGTCACCCGCGCCTCGGGCCTGCTCGCTGTCGGCGTGTGCGAGGGGCCCGTCTCAAAGGACAGCGCGGCGGCCCGGCTTGACTCGGCCTCGGACGGGGCGCTCAAGACCGTGCTGGCTTCCGGCGACTTCGCGGGCCGGCTGGGCGAGACCACCCTGATCTACCCGGCCGGGGTGAAGGCCAAGCGGGTTCTGCTGGTGGGGCTCGGGAAGGCCGGCGAACTCGACGAGCGCCGCGTGCTCGCGGCCGCGGCGACCGCCACGCGCCGCGCTCGCGACCTGTCGGCTGGCACGCTGGCGTTGGTGCTGCCCGAGGCGGCTGAGGGGGCAGCGGGGCTGTCACGCGCCGCAGGCGAGGGCCTGACCCTGGGGCACCACCGGCACACCGCGTATTTCTCGGGCGGCGGCAAGCCGGCGCTGGAGCGGGCGGAATGGCTCACCGCGACCGCACCGTCGGCCGCGGTTCGGCTCGCGTTCGAGCATGGTGCCGTGCGCGGCGAGGCCGTGGGGCTGGCGCGCGACCTGGCCAGCACGCCGGGTCAGGATCTGCCGCCCGTGGCACTCGCCGAGCGTGCACGAGAGGTCGCCAAGCGTGTGGGTGCGAAGGCCACGGTGTATGACGTCGCGGCCATGGAGCGTCTGGGCATGGGCTGCGTGCTGGCCGTGGGTCGCGGCAGTCCGCACCCGCCGCGCTTCATCGAACTGATGAAGGAGGCTGCGGTTTCGAAGCGCAAGCACGCCAAGCCCCCGACCGTGGTGGTGATCGGCAAGGGCGTGACGTTCGATACCGGCGGCGTGTCTTTGAAGCCGCGCGAAGGCATGAGCAAGATGAAGTACGACATGAGCGGTTCCGCCGCCGTGATCGGATTGTTCGCCTCGCTCGCCACGCTCGAGCTGCCGTTCCGAGTGGTCGGGGTCATCCCGAGTGCCGAGAACGCCATCGGTGGGCGGGCGTTCAAGCCCGGCGACGTCATCCGTGCGATGGACGGCACCACCATCGAGGTCACGAACACCGACGCCGAGGGCCGGCTGCTCCTTGCCGACGCGTTGGTCTACGCCAGACGCTTCTCGCCCGTGGCCGTGGTCGACTTGGCGACGCTGACCGGCGCGATGTCGATCGCGCTCGGGCGCCACGCCGCCGGCTTGTTCACCGCGGACGACACGTTGGCCGCCGAACTGCACACGGCCGGCGAGCGCACGGGGGAACGGTTGTGGCGGATGCCACTGTGGAGCGAGTTCCTGAGCGAGATGAAGAGCGACACGGCCGACCTGGTCAACTCGAACGAGCGCAAGGAAGGTGGTTCATGCACGGCGGCGGGGTTCCTGTCGCACTTCGCCACCGGGCTGCCGTGGGCGCACCTCGACATCGCCAGCACCGCCTGGACCTACAGCGAGCGGCCCGAGTCGTCACGCGGCCCGAACGCGTTCGGGGTGCGGCTGCTCACGAACTGGCTCGAGGCACGCGCGCACAGCACGCGATAGCGCTGGTTGGCACGAAGCCCCCGGCAGGTCATCCGCCAGGGGCTTCGTGCATGCCCGTCTCGGGGTGGGTGTGCGGGTCAGCGCTTGACCGTCGTACGCTTTCGCAGTGCTGGCTTCGGTGCTGGCTTCGCCGGGGGCGCAGGCTGCCTGCGTTCGACGCGCATGCCCGAGCCCAGGTGCGACAGTCTCAGCAGCCGGCCTTTGGTGTCCGCCCACAAGTCGAATTGCACGCTCGGGTCCACGAGTATGTAGTGCTGGGCGGGTAGGCGTCTGTCACCGATCAGCAGTGTGTCGGGTTCGGCGCGCGTGATCGTGGCGATAGGCATGCTGAGCGTATCGGTCGAGGTCACCAACAGCTGCATGCGCCGGGTCGTGAAGTCCTTGCCCGCGAGGCTGCGCACCAGTACGTCGAACAACGAGAACATGGGCGTGTCGATCACGAACAGCCGCCCGGGTGGCTGCACCAGACGTGACGCGTTCCCGGTGCCGCCGAACTCGGTGTAGTACGTCATCACGGTGTCGCCAGGCAGGATGCCGCGCACAGCGGTCTGCCCCTGGAACGTCTGATTGGACAGGTAGCGCAAGAGTCCGAAGTCGCGCGAGTCGACCACGACCAGCATGCCCTTCTCGTAGGCATGCCGTTCGCCCTTGTCATCGGCGAGCGTGCGCCGCGCGGTGGCGGAGATGATCAGTGAGTCGCCGAAGTCCTGCCAGACGAACTCCTCTCGCGCGACGGGCAGATCCTGATCATAGACCACCAACATGCCGGAATCAGCGACGGTGGGGGTCTGGGCGCGAGCCGGCGCTGCGGCGGACATCAGGGTGGCGAGCAGAGCCGTGGCGAGAACACTCGAAAGGTTGCGCATAGGGGAAAATCGTAGCACGCCTGCGCACGCGCAGCGCAATTGCCGTCCCGGGACGAGTTCGAGTGGCTCGCGGACCTCGGCTGCCGGTGAGCGTCGGACGCCCGAGCGCGCCCTCTGTTCAGCGCGCACCCAAGCCGGCCCGTCAGGCGCCAGTGCGCTCCAAACGCGCGACACACTCGATGTGTGGCGTGTGCGGGAACATGTCGTAGGGCGTCACCTCGGCCAGCCGCCAACCGAGGCCGGCGAAGTCCTTGAGGTCACGCGCCAGCGTGGCCGGATTGCACGACACATACACGATGCGTTTCGGCTCGAGTTCGGCCACGCGCACGACGACGCGCGGATGCAACCCCGCACGCGGCGGGTCGACCACCACGACGTCGGGCCGGGGCGCTTCCGCACGCTCGCCGCGCGCCCATTCGCGCAGCACGGCGCGCGAATCGCCGAGCACAAAGCGGGTGTTCGCGAGTCCGTTGCGGGTGGCGTTGCGGTGCGCTCGCTCCACCGATTCGGGCACATTCTCGACGCCGACCGCTTCGGCGGCGACGCGTGCAAACAGCAGGGTCAGCGTTCCGGCGCCGGAGTACAGGTCGAGCACACGTTCATGGCCCGTCAGTTGCGCAGCGGCGATCGCTCCTTCATAGAGCCGCTCGGCCTGCATGCTGTTGGTCTGCAGGAACGCGTTGCCCACGACCTCGAACTCGAGTCCGAGCAACTTCTCGACGATGACGCCGTCGCCCACCAGCGCGCGCTCTTCTTCGGCGAACGCCACGTTGGCGAGGGTGCGATTCAAGCCGAGCGTCACGGTGCGGATCTCATCCGAGAGCGCCGCCACGCCGCGCGCCCAGTCGGCGAGCCCGGGCAGGTCATCCGAAGCGGCGAGCAGGTGCACCGCACAACTGGCGGTGTGCGGCAGATGCCGCACGGTGAGGAAGCGCGCCACGCCGTCATGGCGCGAAGGATGATAAGCGCGCCAGCCATGGGCGCGTGCGAACGCCTGCGTGAAGCGCACGACCTGCACGGTGAGCGGCGATGGCAGCCAGCATTCGGTGAGTTCGAAGACGCGGTCGAACGTGCCGCGTTCATGCATGCCCAGGATGGCGACTTGCTTTGACGCCTGCGGGGCCGCTGGCCCCGCCGTACCGGGTTCGGCATGGCCCGGTGTTGCAGGAGCCCGCGGGGGCGTTGTGCCGACGGGCTCATAGGCGGGCATGAAGCTGTATTCCATCTTGTTGCGGTAGTGCCACGCCTCGGGCGCGTGCACGATGGGCCGCACGGGCGGCTCGGCGATGCCGCCCAGGTGGCGCAGCGCCTCGCGTACATGGCGCTCCTTGAGCGCGGCCTGCGCTTCGTACGGTAGTTCCTGGAGCCGGCAGCCGCCGCAACGATCCACGTGCACACAGCGGGCGGCGACGCGATCGCTCGACGGGCGTTCGATCGCCGTGAGGCGAGCCTCGGCGAAACGCTTGTTCGTCTTGGTGATGCGCACCGTCACCTGGTCGCCGGGTACGCCGCGGTCCACGAACACGACTTTGCCGTCGACCCGGGCCAGCGCCTTGCCGCCGAGCGCGATGTCCTCGATGCCCACGCTTAACACGTCTCTGACTTTCATGGGATCGAAGCCGCCTCGGGGTAGTGAGAAGACCGCGCCGGGAAGAATCCGCACGCGCGGACAGAACCATTCAGCCAGTCGGACTGTCTATCCTCTGCGACGTCCCTGAGATTCTCAACCGAGACTCTCAACCGATTGTTCCCCGACCTGCACCACCCACGCTAGCCCGGGCCTTTCACACACCGCAAGGCGGCCGGACGGCGAGAACCTCCCAGGAGGAAGCACATGCGTTCCAAGTCGTCGCAAGGGTTGTCGCCACACGCACGGTGGGCCAAGTCGTTGCTTGCCGCGGCACTGCTGACGTTCGCCGCCCTGCCCGCACTGGCCGCCGGCCGGGGCTGGCTCGGCGTGACCACCCAGGCCACCGACTCCGACCTGCGTCGCGGACTCGATCTCGATCGTGACGGTCTGCTCGTGACCCAGGTCGAGGACGGCAGCCCGGCCGACAAGGCCGGCCTCCGCAAGGGTGACGTCATCCTGAGCTACAACTCGCGCACCGTCACAGAGCCGTCCGACCTGCGCTCGCTGGTGCGCAACACCGAACCCGGCCGGAGCGCCGCGCTCGGCATCTGGCGCGATGGCGAGCGCCGCTCGCTCGATCTCACCGTGGGCACGATGTCGGCCGATGACGAAAACCGCTTCGACATGCCGACGCCGCCGGTGGCGCCGCGCGCGCCGCGTGCGCCGCGTGCCGCGCGCGCGCCCCGTGATAGCGAGAGTGAAATGCACCGTCGTGTGATCATCAATGGTCGTGAAGTTCCTGAAGCCGAGATCGATGAGAAGCTGAAGGACCTCGACATCAAGATGTTCGAGGGCCCGGACGGCAAGTTCGACATGAAGGGTCTCGAGGGCATGCACAAGATGAAGGGCATGCGGAGTCTCGAGGGCCTCGAGGGCCTGCGCGCGTTCCCCGAGGGTGGCTGGCAGGGCATGGGTGGCATGGGTTCAAGTGGCCGTGGCCGGCTCGGCGTGCGCGTCGAGAGCCTGAACAGTGAACTGTCCGAAGCGCTGGGCGCAGAGGGCGATCAGGGCGTGCTCGTGGTGCAGGTACTCGAGGACACGCCCGCGCAGAAGGCGGGCCTGCGCGCCGGCGACATCCTGGTGAAGGTCGGCGCTGCCACAGTGGATTCGCCCGAGGAACTGGTCCAGGAGCTGGGCAAGCAGGACGGCAGTGTGTCCATCCGTCTGTTGCGCAAGGGTGTGCAGAAGGAGGTCACGGCCGAACTGGGCCGTCATTCCAGCCGGGACGATGGCGATATGCGCGTGCGGGTCGCGCCACGCATCCGCGTATACGATCGAAGTGACCGAACTGGCGGAAATCGGGAACCGGGCCAGGGGGCCAAGGGGTATCGATGGAACACGAAGGACGGCGAAGGAGAGAGCGCCGAGCTTCGTGAGGAGCTCCGCCAGCTGAGGGAAGAGCTGCGCGAGCTCCGCGAACAGTTGCGCGAGAAGAAGTAGACGAGCGCGATTCCGAGAATCGTCCCCGCGGCAGGTCCTGCCGCGACACGATGCCCTCGGCGGTCGTCTCGGGGGGGCGTCGTTCCATCCAGCCTGGCGCTGCTGCAAAGCGCCAGCATGGGGCGAAGTTCGGCTGTGATGGTGCAGCGCGGCGCCCCCACGAGACGACTGAGCTCGCGCTCGTCGGGGGGCAGCAAGGGGAGTGGGGGTTGGCAAGCGGTAGGCAGTTGGACCAACAAGACAAGGGCAACTCGACGCCGGTCCCGAGCAACGCGGGGCCGGCGTTGTCATGGTCGCGGTCCATCATGAGCGCGCCGTGATGGCACTGCGCTACACTGCGCGCCATGTCACCGTTCACGCCCACCTACTGTCCCGTGTGCGCCACCACCATGGGTCTCGCCGCCGAGCATGGCGTCATGCGGCCCACGTGTCCGTCCTGCGGGTTCATCTGGTATCGCAATCCGGTGCCGGCCGCCGGCGTGATCCTGGTGCGCGACGGCGACGTGCTCTTGGTCAAGCGCCGGTTCGACCCGCGCGCCGGTTGGTGGTGCCTGCCCGCGGGCTTCATGGAAGCCGGCGAGACGCCGGAGCAGACTGCGGTGCGCGAGCTGCAGGAAGAGACCGGCGTGATCGCGCAACTCACGGGGCTCTTCGGCGTCTATGCCGGCTTCGACGATCCGCGCGTGCGCACCGTGCTCATCCTGTACACGGGCGTCATCACGGGCGGGGAAGAACGCGCCGGCGATGATGCGATCGAGCTTGGCTGGTTCCCACTGGGCGCGCAGCCGCTCGAGCTGGCGTTCGCCTCGCACCGCCAGGCGCTCTCGGAGTTGATCGAACGCCTGGCGCGTTCGTAGCAACCACCGCCCGCGCGGGTGAGGCGGCGCGCCGACCACCGCCCGCGAGTGCCACGCAAACACGAACGGGCGCCACTCCGCGTGGGAGCAGCGCCCGTCGTGTGATGGTTCTCAGCCTTTGGAGCTAGCCGCGCATCTCAAACGGCGGCAGGTCACGCTTTTCGGTGGAGCGCGGAGCGGCGGGTGCATCGTCGGTCATCGCCGAAGGTTCGGCAAGGGCCACGCCCGCTATGGCGTTGGTCGAGCTGCCATTGAAGGTCGCTTCCCGCACGCCCATGGCCATGGACAGCACGGCACTCGCCATCATCGCACGGTCCAGGTCGGTCTCGTCGAATGCCTTGCCGTCGCGCTTGTTGCTCAGGTTCAACACACCGAGCAGGCGGTTCTTGTGCACGAGCGGCACACACACGAACGAGTCGGAGTTGTAGTGGTCGATCCCGGTGGCCCGCACGGGTGAGGCGTCCCCGGTCTTCTTCATGAGCACGGGCTTCCGGTGGTGCGCCACCCAGCCCGCGACGCCCTGTCCGAGCGGGAGCTTCACGCGGCCGGCGACGTTGGGATCCATCCCGCGATGCGCGGCGATGTGCAGATGACGATCGTCGACGCGCATCAGGCTGCAACGGTCGACGGCGAACGCGTCGCAGAAGCGCTGCACGAGGGCGCGCGACAACAGCGAGTCGTCGTGTTCGACCGCCGTGGCCTCGAACACCTCCCGCAGGAACTCCATGGTCTCCTGTTGCTGGTTCAAGCGCTGTTGTGCCTGCGCCAACTGTCCGTAGGCGTCGTTCAAGTGACGCGCGGCGGTCGAGCTCTGCTCTTCGAGTGCGCGCACGTGCTGGCGCAGGATGTCGAGCTCGGCGCGTTCGGCGTGAGCGATGCTCTGCACGCGCTCCGACTCGCGCGACAGCAGCTCGAGCCGCTCGGCCTTGAGCTGGTTCTCCTGCGCGAGCGTCGAGGATTCGACCTCGAGCTGGCGCAGCCGCTCCTGGAACATGCCCTGCGAGCGGCGCGACTGCTCCTCGGCCTGACGGGCCTCGGGCGTCTGGCGGCCTTCGGCGTGCATGCGGCGCGCGAGTGCCACCGCCGCCATCGTGCGCATGGCGAGGACTTCTTCGACGGCCGCGGCGGGGAATGCGTTCTTGCGCGGCGATACGATCAGCAGCAGTGCGAGCAGGTCGTCGTGATCGGCGAGCGGCAGCACGATGCACGAGTGCCACGGCACCGGAGCCACCAGGGGCTGCACCTGCGCGGCCTCGAACCGGTCGGGTTCGTACACCGGCGTGGCGCGGAACACCTTGGTCAGCAGCGAGCGGCGCTCGGAGGCGTTGAAGAACGCACTGGGGCGGAAGAATTTGCGGACCAACCGCGCCGGCAGGTGGTCGACGGGCAGCACCACGTCGCGGCGGTCCAGCCGGCCGCGTTCGCGCTGCCAGATGCGTGTGATGGCGTCATGCTGGCTGTCGACCAGCGCGATGGTCGGGTGCCAGTCGCCCTGGTAGGCGCGCAGGTAGGCGAGCAGCGCGTCGATGATGCCTTCCGTGTCCCCGGCGGCCGACAGGTGATCGCAGACGTCGCGCAGATGGATCTTCGCCATGATGTA
>JANNWR010000012.1:0-2661 GCA_031408715.1 bacterium | reverse complement strand
GCGATATCACGGTGCGCACTTGCTCCAGGTGCGTGCCGGGCAGCACCAAAAGGCAGTGCTCGACGCGGCTCACGATCTCGGCGTTCAGCTTGAGCCCCAACTCGGCCACCAAGTCGTATGTCTCGGGCACGCTGCCGGCCGTGGTGTTCTCGACCGGAAGCAATGCCACGTCGACACTGCCGTCGTGCACGGCCTCGGCGGCACCGCGGAAGCTCTCATAGCCCGTGAGTAGCGCGCCCCCAGCGCGCCCGGCGTAGCGGCGCTGTGCGGCCAGATGGCTGTATGCGCCCTCGACCCCTTGATAGGCGACGCGCAGCGGCGAATCGGCGAGCGCATGCACGAACTCCTGCTGGCGTGCCACGCTCATGTCCATGATGACGCGATACAGCCGCTCGCACTCGTGTGGGTCCAATTCCAGATCGGCGGCGGCGTGCCGCACACGCTGCAGCACCTGATCCTCGCGCACCGGGTCGCGGAACGGCGAGGCGGCACTCAGCTTGGCGCTCGCCACGGCATCCGAGAGCCGCATGCGCTCAACGAGCAGGCCGAGCAGACGGCGGTCGAGGATGGTGATGGCGTCGCGCAGCGCGGGCAGGTCGGGTTCGCTCATACGAGCACGATAGCGGCTGGGTGCGGCACTGCAAACAGGCGCTAGCGCAGCACCACCCAGGGCCGTGAACTGGTCTCCCCAGCGCCGGTGCGCAGAACCAGCGTGTAGCGCCCGGGAGCAAGCCGCGGCAAGTCGAGCGCGGCGCGCTGCGCGCCGGCGGCGTACGTCGTGCGCGGCAGCCCCGCGACACGGCGACCCTGCGGATCCAACAGCGACAACTCCGCGGAGTCGGCGTGCGGCAGCCGGAATGAAGCGCCCAGAACGCGCGAGCCGCGGCCGGGATTCGGCACGACCGGGTCGAGTGCCGGGGCGGCGGGCGGTCGTGGCGAACCCACATCGAGCACCCCAGGTGAACCGATCCTGATGAGGATCGGCTTGGTCTCCAACGTGTCGACCTGCGGGCCGCCCATGTAGAACGTGGTTCCACGCCCGAATGACACCTTCGTCCACGCCTCAGTGGTGCCGGCGGTGAATTGGACGCGATAGATCGTGCCGGGTCCGGTCACCGAGATACCGTTGCACAGGATCACCAGCGTGCACACCAGCGAGTCCGTGGTCGGAGCGAACACATGGAACGGCGAATTGGTGGGGCACGCCGAGGTCATGAGTACGCCACGCTGGGAATTGAGCGGCGAGAGCGGACTGCTCGTGAGCCGCGACGGGTCAAAACGCACGTCGAGGTCGAAGGCATTGAATGATGGACTCGCGGTACGCAGCACCAGGTCGAGCGTGACGGTCCCGCCGGGCGCCACCGAGAGGGTGTCGGCGCTGCCGGCGAGCGTGAAGCGCGCGGCGTGGGCGGACGCCGCCATCGCGCCAAACGTGGCGAGCGCGAGCAGATGCGCGCGCACGAGCCGCGGCAACCGCACGCGCGCGCTCACCGGTAGCGCGCCTTGACGCGCCCCCAGGATGTCGTGAGCACGGGCACGGGGCCGATGACGTGCACGAGCGCGCCGGCACAGCTCGGGAGCAACATCGCGTTGGCGGAATCGCGCAGGTCCATGTCGAGGCAGTTGATCGTGCCGTTGCCCTGCGTGTGCGTGTCGAAGCTCAGGAACGCCACGACGCCTGGACCGGAACCGGTGCCCGAGAGACGCGCGGCGTCGTACCAGACCGAGTCCGCCGGAGCAGTGACGTCGGGATACTGGAAGTCGAATGTACCGCCACCGAAACCGGCCAGCGCACCGCCGACCTGTGCGGTCGTGAACGTGAGCCGCCCCGCGGTGTAGCCATAGACGAGCGTGGCCCCCTTGAGGTCGGCCACCGCGTCCACCACCACCCGCAGCGTGAACGAGTCGCCGATGGTCACCGTGGTCTCGGCGGGCGCGATCGTGAGCGCCGCGGCGTGAGCGGCCGGCGCGGCGGCCTGCCACACGAGCAATGCTGACAAGGCAGGAACGATCAAGAGTGCTCGACGATTCATGCTGGAAATCCTCGGGGATGGACTGGGAGTCTCTCACCGGCAGGTGCGCCGGAGCCAGTGATTTCAAGAACCGCCCGAACGGGCGGGGAGCCCATGCTCCCCGTCCCCCCGGTCGCAACGTCTTACGGCACCAGCATCACCCGCCGCGTCTGGCGCACGCCATCCGCGTCGAGCCGCATGAGGTAGATACCCGGCGCCAGCCGCACGCCGCGTTCACCCCGGCCGTCCCACTTCACGAGCCGCATGCCGGCCGGCTGCGTGCCATGCAGCACGTTCGCCACCCGACGGCCCGACAGGTCGTACACATCGAGCGTGACTTCCGACTCGTGCCGGAGCGCCAGCTCGATCGTCATGTCGTTCTCGAACGGGTTCGGGAACGCCATGCCGAGCGCGGTCCGTGCCGGCGCCACGTTACCCGCCGGTGTCGACAGCGAACCGAGCGCCAGCGCGCGATTGTCCTTGTCGCGAGCCAGCACCGAGGCCATGCGGATGCCCGCATCGCCCCTGGCCTTCACACGGAACAGCGCACGGGCCAGTTCACCACGGCCCGCGATGGTCGCACCGGTGCCGAGCAGCGCGGCATCGACGTTGCCGGACGCCGCCGAGAGCACCACCGACGGGACGTGCT
>JANNWR010000011.1:0-4269 GCA_031408715.1 bacterium | reverse complement strand
TCGGGCGACCGCATCATCGAGATCGGCTGCGTCGAGATGCTCAACCGGCGCCTCTCCGGCAACGACCTTCACTTCTACCTGAACCCCGAACGGCCGAACAGTGAAGACGCGGTGCGCATCCACGGCCTGACCGATGAGTTCCTCGCCGACAAGCCCTTGTTTGCAAGCGTTGCCGATGAGCTGCTCGACTACCTGGCCGGGGCCGAGGTCATCATCCACAACGCCGGCTTCGACGTCGGTTTCCTGAACGAGGAACTGCGCCGCCTGCAGCGCCCGAAGTTCACCACGTTCGCGGGCCGCATCACCGACAGCCTGTTGATGGCGCGCGAGATGTTCCCCGGCAAATCGAACTCGCTCGACGCCTTGTGCAAACGGCTCGAAGTCGACAACACCGGCCGCAGTCTGCATGGCGCGTTGCTCGACGCCGGGCTGCTGGCCGAGGTCTACATCCGCCTCACGCGGGGCCAGAACTCGCTGGTGATCGATGACCTGCAGGGAGCGAGCGCGGAGTCGGCGCTCGACGCGGTGGACTTTTCCGCCTTCACGCTGCCCGTTCTGGAGCCCAGCGCCGAGGAACTGGCGGCCCATGCCGCGGTGCTCGCCGCGTTGGACAAGGCCAGTGGCGGCAAGACCGTCTGGCCGAGGGCTCTGGCATAATCTGCGGCTTCGCCATGCGCGAATGAACCCGGTTCAGGGCGGTTAGCTCAGGGGTAGAGCACAGCATTCACACTGCTGGGGTCGGGGGTTCGAAACCCTCACCGCCCACCATCACGACGCCTAGCGTTACCGGGCGTAGAGGCCTAGTCCCCTCGTCCTGCCTCGTCTCAGACACGGCTACGGTGTCGCATGAACGTCGCATGAATCTGCAGCCCAAAGCCGCTGCATGCCGTAGCGCCGCGGCGGCCGGTCGAAGCCAAGCTTCTCGCCCTCGCTGACCCAGCGGCCGTAGTGGCGCGTCACCATGTCGATCGACTTGTGCCCAAGCAGCTTCGCAATGTGCGCCGGGTTCTCGCCTTGGCTCAAGAGGTTCGATGCGAAGGTATGCCGCATCTCGTAAGGGTTCCGGTACGCGATGCCGGTGCCCTTGTGCGCGCGGCGCCAGAGTTCGGCCAGTCGCCGATCATCCCAAGCCAGGTCAGCGCGCGCGCCGCGCGGGTTCGTGCAAACCCGATCTCCGGCCAGTTGCGTGAACGGCCGCAGCGCGTCGATCGCCTCGCGCGCCGCCGGCAGCAGCGGGATGGTGCGCACCCCGGCAGGCGTCTTCGGCCGCGCCTTGTCCTTGCCGGCCGTGGTGGTCTCGCGAACGTGGATCGTGTTCGCGTTCAGGTCGACACGGGGCCACCGCAGCCCGATCAGCTCGCCGGTCCGCAGGCCGGTGTAGGCCCAGAGTTGGAACAGCGACCGCTCCGGCTCGGGCAGGTTCTCGAGCAGCGCCAGCACCTCGGCTTCGGTGTACGGCTGCGGCTCGAATTCGCTGGTGCGCTTCTCGACCGGCACCAGCTTTGCCAGATCCAGCCCGGTCAGCGGGCTCGACGTGATCACCTCGTCGGCCACTGCCTCGCCAAGCACCGCCCGCAGCGGCAGCAGCACGTTGCGGATGCGCTTCAGGCTGGTGGTCTGCAGGCTGACCCACTCCCGCACGTCCGAACGCTTCAGCGCCCCGATCTTCATGTGGCCCAGCCAGGGCACCAATACGTTGTCGATCACGGTCTTGGTACCGGCGAATGTCGATGGCTCGAAGGTGCGCTTCACGCGGTCGCGATAGGCCTCAAGCGCATCCTTCAGCAGTTCCGTCCGGCCCGGGCCGTGGCCGAACACCGCCGCCCGTGACGACTCCGGGAAGTAGGCAGGGTAGCGGAAGGTCTGCATCTCGATCTCGCGCAGGATGCTGGCGCGCAGCCCGAGGCAGTACTTCTCGCGGGCCTTGGAGTGCGGGCCGGCGACGATCTCGCGGCACTCGACGCCCATGAAACTGAACGCGACCTGGTAGACCTCCTTGGTCTTGCGCACCAGCGGCACAACGCCCGTCACCTTCCGTCTCCGTGCAGGTGAGCCGGCTTTTTGCCCGCCGCCCAGTCGTTCACCGCTTGCAGGTTCACCCACTTCTCTGCGCTCCCGTCAGGCACCCGGGCGTGGATGTCGCGAAGCCACTTGCCGGTGCGCAGGCGCTTCTCCACTGCCGCAGGCGTGTCGCCCGACTCAAGGCAGTACTTCGACAGTTGGACCCAGGTAAGGCTCACGGCAGTTTATGGGGTGCAGGGGTGGCGGGCGCGGTTCAAACTAGGGGGTGGCGCGGACAGTGGTGCCGGTCCTCGCCGACGCGGCGTGCGTGCTCGGCGCACAGCGGCCCGTCGCAAGTGCCGCCGTCCTCGGTCGGCCAGTCGCACAGGAAAATGCTGATCGCCCTGCAGCGCATGTCCGCTTTCCCGGCCTCGTTTGAGGGGATGCGCGCGCAGCAGGGTGCCGGCGCCGGGCGCTTCTTTGTGTTCGTCATCTTGATGTGGACGAACCCGGTTCCCATGCGGTAGACGGGCATGGTCAGCCTCCCGGGTCCGGTGGCACATAGAAGCCGTTGGAGAAGAACACGCTTGTTGCTCGCGGCATGATGAACTCCACCGGCTCATCCGATTCGTAAGCCAGCAGCATCTCCTTGGCGAGCGCGTTGATGCGCAAGTCCCGCGCCGCCTGCTCGATCTGCGCCGACAGTTGCGCAAGCGCAGAGTCGATCAGGCCGTGCACCAAGTTCTGGCCCGCCTTGACCTTGATCCTGGCGCGCCGGGCGGTGAACTTGGCGACCTTTGAGCTCGCCACAATCACGGTGCGGTTGGCCTCCTGTTCATGCATCTCGAGCATCTGCCGCGCCGCGACCACCAGGTTCCGGGCTTCCTTGCTCAGCGCTGCCGCGAAGAACGTAGCCAGCAGGTTGCCGGCCTCTTGTTCGACCGGCGGCTTTTGATCGTTGCCGGTCTCGTCGTACTCCAGCCGGCGGCGCGGGTCGACCAACACTTCGTAGGCCTTGTTCACTTCGGCCATAGTTTCGTTCGTGCCGCCTTTGTCGGGGTGGGCCTTGCGCGCCTTCTTGCGGTAGGCGCGCTTGATCTCTTCGGGCGGGGCCTTCGGGTCGATGCCCAAGGTGTCGTAGTGGCTGGTCACGAGGGCTCCTTGACCTTTCTGGCTCGCGCCCGCCGCTTCGGCAACGTGTCCTCAAACCGCTGGTGCTGCTCCCCGCGCAGTCGAATCGCCTTCGCGTTCTCGCACGACATCATGCCGATGCGCAGGCCGATGTTGTTGCCCGGCCCGAGTTGATTGACCAGCCAGCCTATGCAGTGGGCGTCATGCGACTCGTGACAGGCCATGACGCGGGCCACGCCACTAAAGGCGCTGGCGAAGTCACCCGGCTTGGCGATGGTGCAAGCCAGCGCGCGATGCTTGGTTTCGCTGTAGCCGTTGGGGATTTTGCGCGGATCAACGGCCCTGATCCATGGGCACTTCGCGCACTGAGCGGTGCGTTGGAGTTTCCAGGTGCTCATACAAGCGCCTCTGCGTTGATCCGCTTGATCGCCGCCGCCTCATCTGCCGTCGCGTACCCGCCGCAGATGCGAGCGATGCAGGCGCTGGCCACCGCCTCTTGCGAGCGGGCCATCAAAGCCCGTTCAGCATCGGGGATGCGGCCGATCCGCGCCTGGCCGTACTTCGCAGCGAGAATCTTGCCTCGGTAGAACAGGGTGTAGCCGTCGTGGCCAGAGTTGAAGGTGAACTCGTCGGTGGTCACGTGAAGCACTCCGCCAACGCCGCTTCCTGCGCGGCGTTCAACTCGGCCATCTTGGCGTGCGAACCTTCAGGCTTGTCGGGGTGGTGGCGGCTGGCCAGCGCGCGATAGGCGCTCTTGACTTGCTCACGCCTTGACGTGCTCGGGATGTCGAGCACTTCGGACCAGTGGCGCGCGGCGCCGGGCGCGGCAAGGGCGGTGAAGCCTGTGAAAGCGCGGTCCAAGATCGCAGCGCCGCCATGCCGCTCAATCGCGCGCATCGCGTCGAGCGTCGCAGCGACTGCAGCCAGGTTGTCGGCCACACGGTCGTACAGGTCGATCGCCATGACCTTGTTCTCGCTCTTGCTGGTGCGCCAGTAGACCGCCACGCCTGGGTCATTCGGCGCCCGCTGGTCGCTGCGCGGCAGGCCGTCGAGCCGCAGCGCGACGTTCGTGCTGATGACGACATCGTTGCGCGTGTAGCCCATGCGGTCGAGTTCAAGAAGCACGCGCTCGACGCC
>JANNWR010000010.1:0-13438 GCA_031408715.1 bacterium | reverse complement strand
GCTCGATGCTGCGGCTAAGCTGCCCGCGGTTGGCCGTGTGGTGGAGGCGGCGTTCACATCCGATTGGCGTGGCACGGATGCGCGGCTCGGGCTCGGTGGGCCGTGTGTCGTATTGCGGAAGACGGCCGAGGACACGCGCCGCTACGACCACCACGTCGATTTCTGACCAGGCACCCAGCATACGAACGGGCCCAGTGCGTGTCGACCGCACCGGGCCCGTTCGTGTCGGGTCGCGGCCTATGGCTGTGCGGCTGTGCGCGAGATCGAACGCACGTAGGAGATCACGTCGCGGATCTGCTCGGGGGACATCGTCACGGTCCACGCCGGCATGAAGGTCGACTTCTTGAAGTGACCGCCACCGCGCGAGATGATCGCGAACAACTCACGGTCCTTGCGCGTCGCGAAGTAGCTGGAATCGGTCAGGTCGCGCGGCCGGATCTTGTGTTCGGCGAACAAGCGTTCGCCGATCGGGCCGTCGCCCTTGGCGAACGCGCCGTGGCAGGCCGAGCAATGATGCACGTAGAGCGTGCGGCCGTCCGCAGGCGATCCCGCCGGGGCTGCCATGTACTCCTGCAGCGTGGCGCTGGGGATGGCCGGGTGCGCGCCAGACAGCGAGGCCACGTAGGCGGTCAGCCCGTCGATGAGCTCGGGGCCGAGCAGGTCTCCCCACGCCGGCATCAGGTTCGAGCGCCCGGTGTGCGCGCCACCCTGGGCGATCACCTTGGCGAGATCGTCCCTGCTGATCGTGTTCATGCGTTCGCCGTCGTTCAAGCGTGCGACGGTGACGCCCTTCTGCAGAAGGACCGCGGCCACTTCGCCGTCGCCATTGCCCTGGTTGCCATGGCACATCGCACAGTAGGCGAGGTAGGTGCGCTGGCCGAGTTCGAGCTTGGCGAGTGTCGCGAGCGAATCGGCGACATGGGCGGAATCGGCGGCCGCTGCAGCCGAAGTGCCCGAGGCCTTGGGCTGGCAGCCCGCGGCCACCACGGCGTAGGCGATGAACAGCACAGCCACGAACTTGGTACGGAACGCGCGCATGGGATCCTCTCGATGCGGGCCGCCGGGCCGATGGCCATGCGACACCGCGTTGATCTCGGCGGGTGGAGTGCTGCAACACGGAGCATCGACTCCGTGGGTACATGGAGCAATACGCCACAAGGACCATGACGGAATCAAGTCATTCTGGCTATCCGGACGAGAAAGCCCGCTCACTTGCGGGAACCTCGGCTCGTCCCTAGCCTGTCTCGCCCAATGGACCTCGACCCGCGCACCCTGTCCAAGAACGACCTCTACCGCCTGCTCATCTCGGCCGTCGTCCCGCGTCCGATCGCGTTCGTGTCCACACAGGGCGCGGGCGGCGGCACGAACCTGGCTCCGTTCTCCTACTTCAATGCCATCTCGAGCGAGCCGCCGCTGATCGGCATCGCCATCAGTGACCGGGCGCACGATCCGAAGGACACACTGCGCAACATCCGTGAGACGCAGGAGTTCGTGGTCAACGTCGTCAACCGTACGATCCTGGACGCCATGGTTCGGACGGCGGGGGAGTGGCCGAGCGAAGTCAGCGAGTTCGGCCCTTCGAAGCTCACGCCGGTGCCGAGCATGCGGGTGCAGCCGCCTTCGGTGCTGGAGTCCCCTTTGCAACTGGAGTGCCGGCTGCACAGTGAACTGCCGCTCGGCAACAGTATCTTCCTGGTCGGCGAAGTCGTGTTCGTCCGCGTGCGCGACGAGGTCCTGACGGACGGTCGCATCGACCCCGCCAAGCTCGCACCGGTGGGGCGGCTGGGCGGCGAGCTCTACGCGCCACTCAGTGAGGTGCTCAAGCGCTCGCGGCCCAACGTGTCGCGCGCCACGGGCGAACTCGAGGGCTGAGCGGAAGTGCGTCCCGGGGTGCATCTGGGACTCGGCAGGGCGGCGAACATGCGTCCGTGTGCGCCTCCGCCGCGCCGGTGCCAGTCCGCCGGGAGAACATGCTGACGCGGGCAGCACTCGCCGCTACACTGCGCCACCATGCGATCTCTCGGATTCCGCGCTCCGGCACTTGTCTGCTGCCTCGCCGTTCTCGTCACCTGTTCCGTCCACCGCGCCGCGGCCGCGGGCGGTGCGACCAGCTCCGACTTCCTCGACCGCTATGCCACTACCCGCGGCTTCCGCTCGGGCACACCCGCCAGCATCGCCATCCCGAAGGATGCCGGCGAGGTGCTGTTCCTGCGCACTGGTGCCCGTGACCGCGTGCAGAGTCTGTGGTCGTTCGATCCGCTCACCGGTGGCGAACGCGAGATCCTGACCGGCGCCACGCTGTTGGGCGGTGCCGACGAGACGCTGTCACCCGAGGAGCGCGCACGCCGCGAGCGCCTGCGCATGACCGCGCGCGGGTTGTCCTCGTTCGAACTGTCGCAGGACGGCCGCAGGCTGCTGCTGCCCTACTCCGGCCGGTTGTTCGTGGCCGAGCGCCCGTCCTACAGCGTGCGCGAAGTGGGCGCGGGCGGCACCGCCGCGGATGGCGCACACCTGTCGCCGGACGGCACGCAACTGTCGCTGGTGCGAGCCGGCGAGTTGCGCGTGATCGATCTGGCGAGCGGCGCCGAACGCAGCATCGCCAAGCCCGAGTCGAGCGGCGTGAGCTACGGTCTGGCCGAGTTCGTGGCGCAGGAGGAGATGGACCGCTTCGACGGCTATTGGTGGTCGCCCGATTCCAAGTGGCTCGCGGTGCAGCGCAGCGATGACGCCGGCGTCGAGCGGCTGCGCATCATGGATCCCTCGAACCCGACCAAGGCTCCCGAGGAGAACCCGTACCCGCGACCCGGAGCCAAGAACGTCGACGTGCGTCTGGCGGTCTTCCCGGCGGCCGGCGGTGCTCCCGTCTGGGTGCAGTGGGACCGGGAATCGTACCCTTACTTGTGCAGCGCGGTGTGGCCGGACGCGGGTCCGCTCACGATCTACGTCATGGACCGCCGGCAGCAGCAAGCGTCCCTGCTGAGGGTCGATCCCGCGACCGGACGCACCACGCCGCTGCTGGGTGAACGCGATGCGGCCTGGATCAACCTGCCAGACGGCGCGCCCAAGTGGCTCGCGGATGGCCGCAGCCTGTTGTGGATCAGCGAGCACGACGACACCGGCCCAGCGCTCGACCTGCAACTAGCGGATGCTTCGAGCCGCCGGCTGACACCGCCAGGCTTGCATGTGCGCGCACTGCTCGCGGTCGACGCCGCGCGCTCACTGGCTTACGTGAGTGCGAGCGACGAGCCGAGTGAGACGCACATCTGGGCGGTCGATCTGAAGAAGCCGTGGAAGGTGAAGCGGCTGGGTGCCACGCGCGGACTCGAGAGCGCGGTGTTCTCGCCCACCGGCGCGCTGCGCGTGCGCACGGTCAGCCCCGAACAGGGCGCGACGCGCTGGCTGGTCGAGCGCGCCGACGGCAAAGCGCTGGGCGAGCTCAAGTCGGTGGCGGAAGCGCCGGGGTTCGAGCCCGTCGTGGAGTGGACGAACGTCGGAGCGGATTCCCTGCGCGCGTTCATTGTTCGTCCGCGCGATTACCAGCCCGGGCGGCGCTATCCGGTCATCGACTGGGCGTACGCCGGCCCGCACAGCCAGCGCGTGCAGCGCAGCAACCGGCGCTACCTGCTGGAGCAATGGCTGGCGGACCAGGGCTTCATCGTGGTGACGGTCGACGGTCGCGGCACGCCGGGACGCGGGCGTGCGTTCGAGCGCGCCATCCGCGGTGACTTCATCGGGCCGGCGCTCGCGGACCACCAAACCGCGCTCAAGGCCCTCTGCTCGCGCTACCCCGAGATGGACGCCGGCCGAGTCGGGGCGTTCGGTTGGTCGTTCGGGGGCTACTACGCCGCCCAGGCGGTGCTGCACGCCCCCGAGACCTATCGCGCCTCGGTCGCCGGCGCGCCCGTGGTGGATTGGCGCGACTACGACACGTTCTACACCGAGCGCTACATCGGCGTGCCGCCGCTCGACTCGGCGGCGTATGACAGGAGTTCGGTGCTGGCGAAGGCCGCGACGCTGTCCCGACCGCTGCTCGTGATCCATGGCACGGCCGATGACAACGTCTACTTCGTGCACAGCCTCAAGCTGGCGGACGCGCTCAACAAGGCCAACCGAGCGTGGGAGTTCCTGCCGCTGCCCGGGCAGACGCATGTGGTCTCGGCGGCCGAACAGGTGCGGCAGGTTTACGGCCGCGCGCTCGAGTTCTTCCATCGCGAACTGGGCGGCGTATCGGATTCGGCGCCGCCACAGCCGTAGCCGTAGCCGTTCGGACCACGACCTGTCGCGATTCTACCAACGACCCCCGCGGCTCGATGCCGCGCCGGCCGATCGCAGCAGTATGCTGAGCTGCGCGGCGGGCCGGTTCACGAGCCGCGAGTGTCAAGGGAGGATGCGATGAACGTGCATGAGATCGAATATCCAGGGGCGGGTTCGGGGCATCATCACCGGCTGCGCGGCATGGCCAACGTGTTGAGCGCGCTCGCTGTCGGTGTGGCGATCTTCGTGGCGGCCGGACAAGGGCTCGCAGCACTGCGCACACTCGGCGCCAGCGACCACGCCGAGTTGGCGAAGTTCGCATTGTTCGTGCTCATGATCGCGGGACTCGCGCTGTGCTGGTTCCGCACTCTGCCGGGCGCATTGCTCACGCTGGGCGCCTTTGCCGGGTTCTGGTCGCTCCATCTGATCGCGGGCGATGGCACACGGCTCGGCGCCTTGTATGCACTGTTCCCCATGGCGGGAGCGCTCCAACTCGCCGCGTGGTGGGCGGCGCGTGGAGCACGCGAGAGACCGCACTGAGCGCCGCGAGCACGGCACGCATCCCGGTGCGCACGCAGGAGGACGTGTGGACGTTCACGCAGCGCAATGTGCCGCTGTGGGACATCCTCGAGTTCTTCCCGCCCGACGCGATCGGCCCCCGCGGTCCCAGTGACCCGCCGCGGCCCTATCCGGTGCTTCCCATCACGCTCGAGACCGATCTGGGCTGGGCGTTCGAGTCCGACATCCAGTTCGGGTCGTGGTTGCTGCGTCCGCGCTCACCCAGGCAGCCCGGCATGATGAAGTGGTGTCAGGAGCGCGGGCTCACGCCCGGGGACGCCATCGTGTTCGAAGCGCTCGGCGAGCGGCGCTACGCGCTGCGGCTCGAGAAGGGCGCCGCCGCACCCCCGCCCTGACGTCAACACCGGCGCCTGGGCCTCGGCCATGGAGCGGGTCGCAGGAGGCGGGCCCAGGCCTCGCGACCGACTGCGAACGCCCCGCTCGCTCAGGCGGGCAGCTTGGCGATCACCTCATCGAAGTCCGGGAAGCGTCCTTCCTGCTTCTTCGAGAAGATCAGCTCGCCATCGAGCGTGATCTCGAACTCACCACCACTGCCGCGCGTGAGCGTGGACTCGACTCCGCGATGCTTCTTGATCTCGGCCGCCAACCTGGAGGCCCGGGGCAGATAGTTTCATTGTACGCAGTAGCGGATCTCGATGGTCATGTCGTGTCGTACTCCGTCGGTGGGAGGGCGCACGGCCGACTTGCCGCGCGGAAGACATCTTAACGTGTACGGTGCGCCTGATGCACGGCAGTTCGCGCAATGGTGGCGCGTGCGATCGGAGTATACCTCCGTTGCGACCGGCGCGGCTCGTGACCCATCCCCGGTCCCCGTGGTCGCTTCGGGTTGACCCGCCCGCGCGCCGCGGGCAGTCTGCGCGCCATGGGATTCCGCACTCTGGGTGTCACCGACCGTCTGCGCGCCGCCCTCGGTGAGGGGCTGCGCGAGCAGGAGTTGCTCAAGCACCACACCACGTTCCGCGTCGGCGGGCCGGCCGATTGGTTCGTGGCCGCCACCACGCAGGACCAGCTCGTCACGGCCATGCGCACCGCGCACGAACTGCAACTGCCATGCTTCCTGTTGGGCGGCGGCAGCAATCTGCTGGTGTCCGATGAGGGCTTTCGCGGACTGGTGGTGAAGAACGCCATCGCTGACATCGCCTTCGATGGCACGCATGCCCGTGTGGGTTGTGGAGCGGATTACCTGACGTTCATCCAGCGCACGAGCGAGCAGTCGCTCGCGGGCCTCGCTTACGCGGCCGGCATCCCCGGCTCGGTGGGTGGCGCGATCTACGGCAACGCCGGCTGCTACGGGCAGGACGTCGGCTCGCGTGTGGCCGAGTGCACGGTGTGCGGCCTCGATGGCAGCTCGGTCGAGACGCTGCCGGCGGCATGGTTCCAGTTCGGCTATCGCGACTCGCGCCTGAAGCGCGAGCCAAGGGCCTTGCTGTCCTGCGTGCTGCGCCTGGAGAGCGGCGACAAGGCTGCCATCGGCGCCGAGATCGCGGACAAACTCGAGATCCGCCGCGTCAAGCACCCGCAATGGCGCATCGAGCCCACCGCGGGCTCGTACTTCAAGAACCTACCGCCGGGCTTCTCCGCCCCTGGCCTGCCCTTGTCGCCTGGCACACAGCGCATCGCCGCGGGCGCACTGCTCGACGCGTGCGAGTGCCGGGGCCTGCGCGTGGGTGATGCGGCCGTGTTCGCGAAGCACGCGAACATCCTGGTCAATGCCGGCCATGCCACAGCTGCCGACGTGCTGACGCTCGCGGAAGTGATGAAGGCTCGCGTGCGGAAGAAGTTCGGTGTCGAGCTCGAGGAAGAGGTCATGTTCCTGGGTCCGAAGCCCGACGTCCGCGAAGTGGCAGCGGGGATCTCCTGAGGCTCCCATGCCCAAGATGACCGCGGAGCGGGCAGTCGCCACGCTCGCGGAAGTTCGCCACAGGTTCCTGGCCGAACTCGAGCGGTTCGAGGACGCGATGTTCTTCGCGCCGCCGCCGCGCGGCGGCTGGGCGGCGGCACACGTCGTGGAGCACGTCGCCCGCGTCGAGACCCGTATCCAGCAAGGCGCGCGCAAGGTTCTCGAGCACGGCAGCGACGATCGGCCGTCGTGGTACGACCCGCTGCTCAAGCTGCCGATGCGCAGCGGGGTCGTCCAGTTCGTCCGCGTACGCGCGGTTCGGGGGGCCGACCCGCTGGCCGACGGCGGTGTGGCCGGGATGAGCCGCGCACAACTGCTGGAACGGCTGGCCACTGTGCGCGCCGCGACCATCGGGCTGCTGGGCGAAACGCGCGACCGGGACTTGAGTCGCATCTACATGCGGCACCCGTACTTTGGGGCATTCCCGGTCCGCGACTTCCTGGCATGGTCGGCATGGCACGAGGAACGTCACCGCAAGCAACTCGCGCGCATCCTGGGTGCTTTCGGCGCTCGTTAGATTCGCCGTAGTCGAACGAATGGGCACTTCGAGCGAGAATACCCGCCGGACCGGAACGTTCTTCTCATTGCGCGAGGCCGCGTCCTATCGCATCATCCTACCCATGAGTGAAATCCTCGGCCGCCGGCTCCTCCAGACTCGTTTCGAAGGTCCTCATCACGAGGCCCTGCTGGCGATCCTGCTGGCCAATGCCTCACTCGAAGCGATGCTGGATGCCGCGTTCGAAGGCACCGGTCTCACGCAGCCGCAGTACAACGTCCTGCGGATCCTGAACGGTATCTACCCGAACGCCCATCCGCGCGGCGAGATCGCGCGCCGCATGGTGCGCCGAGCGCCCGACCTGACGCGCATGCTCGACCGGCTCGTGAAGCTGGGTCTGGTCGAAAGAGAGAAGGGCGCCCAGGACCACCGCCAGTCGCTGGCCCGCATCACCCAGAAGGGCCGGGACGTGCTGGAGGAGATGCGCCCCCGGGTGCAGCACATCAACTCGCTGCTCGCGCATCGCATGCCGGCCGACGACGCCGAACAACTCGCGCGGCTGCTCGAGAAGGTGTACGGCGGCGACTGACTCAGCCGCCGATCGCGCTCATGCCGCGCTCGGGCTGCACGAATCCCGGCTGTGAGATCAGGTGGCCCGGCAGCTTGCGCAACACCGCCGCGCGCAGCATGGCTTCGATGGCGTCATCACTGCCGCCCTCCCGCAGGAGCTTGCGGAAGTCGTATTCGCGGTTCGCGAACAGACACGTGCGCACCTGGCCGTCGGCGGTGAGCCGGATGCGATCGCACGTGCCGCAGAACGGTTTGGTGACCGACGCGATGACCCCGACACGGCCCGGACCATCCGCGTAGCGGAACGTGCGCGCCGGCGCGCTCGGGTCGTCGCCGGCTTCAGGCTCCAGCGCGAATGCGGTGCTCAGCTGCGCCAGGATCTCGTCCGCGCTCACCAGTTTCGCGCGGTCCCAAGTGCGCTGGAAGTCGAGCGGCATCCACTCGATGAAGCGCAACTCGTAGCCCTGCTCGCGCGCCCAGCGCGCCAGGTCCACGACCTCGTCGTCGTTCTTGCCGCGCATGAGCACGGTGTTGATCTTGATCGGCGTGAAGCCGGCGTCACGCGCGGCGGTGATGCCGCGCAGCGTGTCGGCGAAGCGGTCGCGGCGGGACAGTTCGAGGAAGCGCTCGGGCCGCAACGTATCGAGTGAGACGTTGACGCGGTTCAAGCCCGCTGCGCGCAGGGGCTCGCACATCTCGGGCAGCTTGAGCGCGTTGGTGGTGAGTGCCAGATCGAGCCCGGGGGTGATGTCGTTCAGCATGCGCACGAGCGTGGCGAGGTCCGTGCGCACGGTCGGCTCGCCGCCCGTGAGCCGGATCGCATGGACACCACACTCCACGCACACGCGCGCGAAACGGGCCAGCTCCTCGTACGTGAGCAGGTCGGCTTTCGGCAGCCACGGCATGCCCTCGGCCGGCATGCAATACACGCAGCGCAGGTTGCAGCGGTCGGTGACCGAGATGCGCAGGTCACGGACCGTGCGGCCGTGCGTGTCGACAAGTGGAGCGCGGGTGGTCATCACCCCATGACTTTAGGCTCACACCGGGCCCGCGTCCATGGCGGCCAGTGCCGCTGCCACAGGCGGTGACGGGCTACCTGCACGGCCGTCGCGCCTGCGTTATAGTCGCGCGCGCGCCGGAATCCAGGCGCGCAGGCGCGGCTCGGAGACGCGCCCTGGACCCCGATCTCGCGAGGCACGCCATGCCGTTGTGCGTCTACCTGTGCTACACGCCGGGTTGCAACTCCAAGATGGACCGCTGGATGCCGACCGCCGAAGAAGGCGCTGCGGCCCAGTGGGAATGCCCGCGCTGCGGCGTGGTCATGCAGGTTGCGTGGACGGGCTCCCAGATGAAGACGCCCAACCTGAAGGACGCAGCCGCGATCAAGCCGCGCGCCTGAGTTCGTTCGCGCAGGTCGGTACGGACCGTCAGGGCTCCGAGCCGGGTTTCGGCGGCGCGGCGAGCATCATGTCGAGCGCGGCCAGGTGCCGCTCGATGACCTCGCGGTCCAGTGCATCGGAGCGCGCGCGCAGGTAACCCTCGAGCGACGCGCGTGCCTCCCGATAGCGGTCCATGCGGTAGAGCAGCAGGCCGTGATCGCGCACTGCCGTCGCGTCATCCGGGTGCAGCAGGAGCAGGCGCTCCACCGCCGAGAGCGCGCCCGGGTCGTCGTTCGCCTTCAGGCACGCGACCTTCAGGTTGAACAGCAGTCGCGCGATCATGTCCTTCCTGCCGAGCGAGCGCACCATGCTCGGTTCAAATGGCACCGTGCCGCCGGAGGTCAGCTCGATCATGCGCCTGCAGTCGTCCTCGTGCACGGAGGCGCCGTGGTCGTAGGGATCGAGCAGCAGGTCGCCGGGCTCGCCGGTGAGGCGCACCAGGAAGTGCCCGGGGAAGCCCACGCCCTCGAACGGCACGCCGATCCTCCAGCCGATCTCCATGAACACGATACTCAACGTGAGCGGGATGCCGAGCCGGCGCGACATGACCGAATGCAGCAGCGAGTTGGCGGGCGAATAGTAGCCGCGCACGTCGCCCTTGAATCCCAGCTCCTCGTACATGAAGGTGCGAAGCCGGGCCAGCCGTTGCAGGTTGTTGAAGGACGGTTCGATGCGCTGGCCGAGTTGGCGCGCCCAGTCGTCGAGCCGGGCCATCTCGGCATCGACGTCGAGCGTGGGATCGTTCTCGGCGGCCACGAGCAGTGCGCTGCGCGCCAGTTCGATCTCGGCGTCGGAGCGCTGCATCATCTCGAGGAAACGCTGGCGGATCAGGGTGGGTTCGGACATGGCAGGGTCACCGAGAATACGTGAAGTGCCGGTCGTGCGTGACGCCCCGGGGTTGCGGCGCAAGTTGGTGGCTTGGTTCGAACGCCACCAGCGTGCGATGCCGTGGCGCGCCACGCGGGATCCGTACCGCGTCTGGGTGTCGGAGATCATGCTGCAGCAGACCCAGGTGGCCACCGCCACGCCCTACTACGAGCGTTTCGTGGCGAGGTTCCCGGACGTACGAGCCCTGGCCGCCGCGGACCCGGAGCACGTGCTGGCCGCGTGGTCCGGTCTCGGTTACTACCGTCGTGCACGCTTCCTGCATGAGGCGGCGGGCGTGGTGGTGCGGGAGCATGCCGGCAGCATCCCTTCCGATCCGCGCGCATTCGGCGAACTGCCCGGCGTGGGCCGATACACCTTGGGCGCGGTGCTCAGTATCAGTTTCGGTGCGTCCCTGCCCGTTCTTGATGGCAACGTGGCGCGTGTGTTCTCGCGCCTGTCGGGCCTGCCGCTGGCGATCAAGCGCCCGGCGGACGCCAGGGCGTTGTGGGCCATGGCGGAAGCGCTCATGCCAGGGGGGGCGGCCCGTGCTGGCGCGCCCATCGACCCCGGGCAGTGGAACCAGGCGCTCATGGAGCTGGGTGCCCTGGTGTGCACGCCGGCGGCCCCGCGCTGCCCGGACTGCCCGGTGAAGCGTCACTGCGTGGCATTCGCGACGGGGCAGCAGGATGAACTGCCGCCCGTCGTCGACCGGCGCGCGACCGTGAAACTGCGGCGAGCCGTGGCGCGCGTCATTCATCGCGGACGTCTGCTGGTCGTGCAGCGCCAAGGGGCGTTGCTGAACGGGCTGTGGGAACCGCCGGGGGTGGACCTCGCGCGCGGGGATGACGCGGCCACGCGACTGCACGCCGCGCTCGAAGTGCTCAATGTGAAGGCGCGCCTTTCGGACCGCGGCGAACGGGTGCGGCACACCATCACGCACCACGACATCGACGTGCAGGTGTTCGAGGGCACGTTGGTCGGGGTCGCCCCCCGGGCGACCACCAGGTTGCGCTGGATCAAGCCGGGCTCGCATGAGCTGGCATTGTCCGCGCTCGCTCGCCGGGTGATCACGGGAGTTGCCCGCGCGGGAGAGTGAAGCGCCGGGTCGCCTCGTGTGCTCGGACTCCGGAACGCGCGACTCTCAGGGAGAGTGTGCCTGAGGACTCGATGGAACATGAGCAAGTCGAGCGACCACGTGTTGTGACTTGTATTCGTCCTCCGATGAGACCGCTCACGCGGTCTGCGGTCCCTCGCCAAGTACACCATACGACAATCGACTACTACCACTTCGGAAATATCATCCATCGCCACTTCTGAATGTGCTTGAACGGTGAACCCATCCGGGACTAGGTTCCACCGGTCGGTCCCCAAGCCTCGGCGAGACAGTACGCATCCGTCATCGCAGTCGCTAGAGAGCCCCGGCGTGCACGTGGCGTCCCCCGCCACCACGATTCGTCATGCCCCGGTCCGACAGCGCGTGGCCTCAGGACCCCCCCGAGCGATCGGGACCCGCGCTGGAATACACCAGAGTCTCAACCGACCACCTTGCGATTCCCGACACGCGCTGTGCGTGTGCCGACGGCGAAGTGTGTTTTCCCGCGCCACGGCCCCCCGGGTTCCAGGTGACGGTCCCAGCGTGGCGTTGGCCGGCGACTCCGGTCCGCGTCCATGCACCTTGTTGGTATCGCCGCACGAGTGGAGGTCGTTCCCATGACCATCGTGTACGAATTCTTCCCCACGCTCACGCGCAATCTGTCCCGAGTATCCATTCCGTTCGTTGCAGGCCCCGGTAGCGCCCTGCGCAGGCCCACGAAGAAGCGCTTCCTGACCGCACTCCTCATGATGCTCGGCAGTGTCTGCGCGATGACGATCGCGTCGGCCGCGACCATCACTGTTCCGGGGATGCAGCCGGACATCCAGTCGGCCATCAACGTGTCCTCGCCGGGTGATCAGGTCCTCGTCGCCCCGGGCACCTACGTCGTCGGCACCACGATCAACGTGACCGTGGCGAACCTGACGATCCAGGGCTCCGGGATCAGCAGCACCACGCTCCAGGTGGCGCAGGCGGTGGGCAACATGTTCTCCGTGCAAGCCGCGGGCACGGGTGCGACCATTCGCGACTTCAAGATCCAGAAAACGGATCTGGCAGGCTTACACGAGCTCATCTGGATCAACGCGAACAACGTCACGGTGCGTGACAACGAGATCTTCGGCCCCGATCCGGGTGTGCCGTGGAGTGTCGCTGGAATCGTGAGTCGCGCGATGATCGTCTCGCCTGGCCTCACCGGCCTGCTCATCCAGGGCAACAACATCCATCACCTTCGCCAGCCGGCCTACATCGATGGCCCTCCGGGCGTCATCCGCGGCAGCATTCTCGGCAATCATGTCTCCGGTACGCGGGGTTGGGTGCTGGACGGCGCCAAGATGGTCATCAGCGGCAACACCTGGGGGCCTCCCCAGAACCAGGGCGCGGAGATCGCCCTCATCAACAGCAGCACACCGGTCGACTACCCCAACCTGATCGCGTTGAGCAACGCGAACAGCAACGCCTACATCAGTGCTCAATGGGTGGGCGGCGAGAACGGGCGCGCAACGGCCTACGTCGACGACTCGGCGGCCCCGGGCGGGTTCGGCAGTGTGCTCGCGCCCTATCAGACGGTGAGCGACGGTGTGGCGAACACGCTGACCAGCGGCACGGTGCAGGTCGCCGCCGGCTCCTACACCGAGCAGGTCGTGGTCGGCAAGAACATGTCGATCCAGGGCGCCGGCGTGGCGCTGACGACGATCCAGAGCCCGCTGGTTCTCACAACGTTCTTCACCACGCCGGGTCCCAACAACAACTACCCGGTCGTCGTCGCCCAGAACTCGACCGACATCCGGATCCGGGACCTCACCGTCGACGGCGCGGGCCGGGGCAGTGGCAACTACCGCTTCCAGGGCATCGGGTTCTGGAACGCGGGTGGCAAGATCCTCAACTGTGACGTGTTGGGCATTCGCGAGACGCCATTCAATGGCAACCAGCACGGTGTGGCCGTGTACGCGAACAACAACACGGGCGGGCCCTACGCGCTCGAAGTCGGACTGTCGAACCTGACCGACTGGCAGAAGAACGGCACCGTGTTCGCCGGCAGCGGCTTGACGGTGAACATGCACGACTGCGTCGTCACCGGTCAGGGCGCCACGGGGCTCAATGCGGAGAACGGCATCCAGGTTTCAGGCGTCACCGCCGGCAGCATCACGAACTGCGCGGTGTCGGGCTGCTACTACACAGGTCCCTCGGTCACGGCCACCGGCCATCTGTTCTTCGGCCCCGGCTCGGTGAACGTAACGGGC
>JANNWR010000009.1:0-2149 GCA_031408715.1 bacterium | reverse complement strand
GAACGCCCCGCTGTCGGCATGCGTCGCCGGTGCGGCGATCGCCCCGCTCAGGAAGAGTCCGAACAACTGCGCGGCGGTACGGCCGATTCGCGGCCATGTGCGGCGGCGCGCGCGCAAGCGTGCATCCCGGTTTCGCTCCGGAGAACCCAGCGATGAGTCCGAGAGTGATTCCACTTCGTCGGTCCTTTCGTGAGCGCCAGGGGTACGCGCTCTCCCATCTGTTGATGATGTCACTGGAAGTCTGTCCACCCGTGAGCTGCGGACGTTCGTCTCGGCCGGGTGCATCCGCGTGCAGGCTTGGCGGCGGGCACATTGCGCCCCATGCGCTGCGGCCCGCAGAATACTCCACGTTCTCACGCCTCGCCTTCGCGCTCACTTCCCGTGGAAAGCCACCCGTCGTGGTATTCCGTCCGTCCCGCGATCCGGCGCCACGGCTTCCGGTCTTCACTCCGTACGTCCTGTATGTTTTCATGAGGAACTTGTCGTGCGCCTGCCCCGCCGCAGTGGATTGATCCTCCACCCCACGTCGCTTCCCGGTGAGTTCGCGTGTGGCGGCCTCGGGCACGAGAGCTTCGCTTTCGTCGACTTCCTCGCCGCATCCGGCCAGTCGATCTGGCAGGTCCTGCCGCTGGGACCCACGGGGTTCGGCGACTCGCCCTACCAGAGCTTCTCGGCGTTCGCTGGCAATCCGCTGCTGGTGTCGCCCACGCGCCTTGCCGAGGACGGACTGCTGACACGCGAGGACATCGGCCGGTTGCCGCGTGCGGACGCCTCGGCGTGCGATTTCGGTCAGGCGACCGAGAGCGCGCGCCGGGTGGCGACGGTCGTCGCGGATCGTCTGCGCGCACACGCGTTGCGCGATGAGTTCGAGGCATTCCGTGCGCGCACCCCATGGCTCGATGACTACGTGCTGTATATGGCATTGCGCGATGCGAACCTTCACCGGCCCTGGAACACGTGGGATGAAGCAGTGCGCTCGCGTGAGCCGGGTGCCATGACCGAGGCGCGGCGCGCGCTCGCCGTGCCGATCCTCGAGCACGGGGTGATGCAGTGGGCGTTCGAGCGCCAGTGGCAGGCGCTGCGTGCGCATGCGCACGAGCGCGGCGTGGCGCTCATGGGTGACGCGCCCATCTTCGTGGCGTTCGACAGTGCCGACGTGTGGGCGGCTCCCGGTCTGTTCCAGCTCGATGGCGCGGGCTCGCCCACGGCGGTGGCGGGTGTGCCGCCGGATTACTTCAGTGAGACCGGCCAGTTGTGGGGCAATCCGCTCTACCGTTGGGAGGCCCATGCCGCGCAGGACTTCAAGTGGTGGTGCGCACGGCTCGCCGCGGTCATCGCGAACGTCGATCTGGTGCGGCTCGACCATTTCATCGGCTTCGTGCGCTATTGGGCGGTGCCGCCCGGCAGCCCCGACGCTCGCCCCGGAGCGTGGCAGCCGGGCCCCGGGGCCGCATTGTTCGGCGCCGTGGAACGCGCACTGGGCGGACTGCCACTGGTGGCGGAGGACCTGGGTGAGACGGGTGAGGATGTCGAACGACTGCGCGACGGGCTGGGACTGCCCGGCATGCGCGTGCTGCAGTTCGCGTTCGGTGACGATGACCGGAACCCGTTCCTGCCGGCGCACCACATCCCGAACTGTGTGGTCTATACGGGCACTCACGACAACGACACCACGGCCGGTTGGTGGGCGGGCATCGAAGACCGCGAACGACGGTTCGTGCGAGAAGTGATCGGGACACGCGCCCGACCGAATTCCGGCGACATCGCCTGGGACCTCATGGCCGCAGGTTCCGGCTCGGTCGCGGACACATTCATCGCGCCGGTGCAGGACGTGTTGTCGCTGGGGACCGAGGCGCGTCTCAACACGCCCGGACTGGCCCGCGGCAACTGGGCGTGGCGACTGCGGCCGGGCGAGCTTTCGCCGGCACATGCGGAGCGCCTGCGCACGTTGGCCCACCAGCACGGCCGCATTCCCACGCGGAGCTGAGGCAGGACTGGCCCGGGCCACCGAGCTTCGTGTCGGAGGCCGCCGACCGGTACTTGCGACGCCGGGCCTGGCGTCGCATCTTCGCGGCGTCACGGCGTATCCAGGCCCGTCAGCGACTCGCGTCCGCCACGCCGCAGCCGACCTCCGTCCGCAGCCACCTTC
>JANNWR010000008.1:0-2057 GCA_031408715.1 bacterium | reverse complement strand
GTGAGGTCTGAATGGGAGAGGGGGCCGGGGGGTGAGGTGGTTATCTTTTCCCCGTACCCCAGCAGGGACAGCGTATCCGCCAGTTGATCGAAGTGCAGCCCCCCATCGAGCGGGCCATCCTGGTCGGCTCGCCCCGGAAGGGCTCGAAGGAAGTCGCGGTCCTCCAGGAGCATCTGGACGAGCTGGAACGGCTGGTCGACACCGCCGGCGCCCTGGTGGTCGGCCGCCTGACCCAACAGATCGCCACCGCCAGCCCCGCGACGCTCATCGGCGAGGGGAAGGTCGAGGAATTGAAGGCCCTGGCCGCTGAGACCAAGGCCACCTTGGTCGTGTTCGATGAGGAGCTCAGCCCCAACCAAGGGGCCACGCTCGAGAAGGAGATCAAGCTTCGGGTGATGGACCGCGCCGAGCTGATCCTCGACATCTTCGCGACCCGGGCCCGGAGTCACGAGGCGAAGCTCCAGGTGGAACTGGCGCAGAACAAGTACCTGCTGCCGCGCCTGGCGCGGATGTGGACCCACTTGTCGCGTATCCGCGGCGGTATCGGTCTCCGGGGTCCCGGCGAAACCCAGCTGGAGACCGACCGGCGCATGGTGCGTGAGAAGATCTCCCGTTTGAAGCGGGAACTGGCCGACGTCGAAAAAGAACGCGAGACGCAGCGCGCCCGCCGTCGGCGCGAGTTCCGCGCCGCGCTCGTGGGCTACACCAATGCGGGAAAAAGCACGCTGTTCAATGCGCTCACACGCGCCGGGGTGTTCGTCGAGAACCGGCTGTTCGCCACACTCGACTCCACGACGCGCCAGTTGGTGAGTCCGGAGCGCGACATGGCGCTGCTCACTGACACCGTCGGGTTCATCCGCAAGCTGCCGCACCATCTGGTAGCGTCGTTCCACAGCACGCTCGTCGAGGCGATCGAGGCGGACCTGCTGCTGCACGTGACGGATGCTTCCGACCCCGACTTCGTGCGCCACATCACGGCGGTCGACACGGTGCTCGACAAGATCCTGAAAGAACCCCGGCCGCCGCGCATCATGATATTCAACAAGGCGGACAAGCTGACCGACGATCAGGCGGCCGAACTGCGCGTCAATCATCCCGACTGCATGCTCGTCTCCGCCCTCACGGGCGACGGACTCGGCACGCTGCGCGGCGAGATCTTCGCGCGCGCTGCGGAGTACGCCAAGCAGGTGCGCACTCCGCAGCCTCGCGAGGAAGTGAAAGAGACCGAGCCGTGGAAGCCGTGAGTACCCCCTCGCTCGAGTTCAGCGCCGCACTCTCGGCACCAGTCGAAGACGTGTTCGCCGCACTCACCGACGCGGCCCGGCTGCAGCGCTGGTTCTGCGACAGCTGCGAGAGCGAGCCGCGCGTGAACGGCCGGCTGGTGATGCGCTGGACTCGCGCCGGCAGTTCGAGCGAGCCGTTCGAAGCGCGCTGGGTGGAGTTCGCACCACCGGCTCGCGCCGCCTTCCAGGGCGGACATGTGGGATACCCCGGCGGCAACGCGGGCACGGTGTGGTACGTCCTCGAGCCGCACGACGACGGCACGCGGCTCCGCATCACCCACACTCTGCCTGCGTCGGCGGGCTACGAAGCCATGCTCGCGGCCTGGCGCGGCGCCTGGCCGCGCGCACTGGAGCGACTGGCGCACCATCTGGCCACAGCGGAGCGCGGCGCCTGAGCGACGAACCCGCCGGCCCGTCGCTCGGAGACGCCGCATGGGCACGGAGCCTGGCGTCACTCGAATCCGCGCGTGCCGCGCACGCGGGCCCGAAGGCACCATTCCGGCGCTACGTGGCGATCGGCGACAGCTCGACCGAGGGGCTCATGGATGTTGCTGCCGATGGCGATGATCGCATCGGCCTGCGGGGCTGGTCGCAACGCCTGGCCGAGCGTATCGACGACGCGCAACGTGCCGCGAACTGCGGCCCCGCACTGCTCTACGCCAACCTCGCCGTGCGCGGACGCACCACGCGCGAGATCCGCGAGCAGCAACTGGACCGCGCGCTCGCCATGGAGCCCGACCTCGCCACGGTGTTCTGCGGCACCAACGACGTGCT
>JANNWR010000007.1:0-1592 GCA_031408715.1 bacterium | reverse complement strand
CGCTCAGCGCGTTCCTCGCACTCGAAGGTTGCAACTCCACCCGCCTGGTGGCTCCCGTGGTCAGCGAAGAGAAGCAGGTGCCGCTGGGCAAGAACGAGCCGGTCCGCCGGCCCCGTGTGCCGGCCTCCCCGTTCGCAGTGGGCGAACGCGAAGGAGACGGAACGGACAACGGAACGAACGGCGCTGGGGCGGACACCGGGGCAGCGGGCAGCGACTCGCTGTTCTGGGCTGGTGATCCCCTCATGTGATCAGCGGTACGCGAGCACGAAGCACGGTCCCGGAACGCACACAGGCGCACGACAGCATTCGTCAGAAGTCCTGCAGAGAGCCATCGGTCGCGACCCCGCCAAGAGGAGTCAGCGGCAGGTGGCTCTTAAGTTCTGGGTGGGAGGTCCCGCCGCGAGGTGTGGCCGAAGCGCCTCCTGCTGTGGCACCTGTTGCACGACGTGGGATGCGAGGGGCGATTGGACTCAGGTAGGGGTTGGTACGTTCACCCCGGGCAGTCGATCTCGTGGATCCCCGGAACCCAGGAAGCTTTGTCGTGCAGGCGAAGTGGAGCGCCGCCTCGCCTCTTGATCAGCTGGGCCGACAGTGACTCGAGCCTGGGCTTAGGCCTCGAGGGCTACACCGTGTTCCTGAAGCGCGACGCCGGCGCGTACACCAAAATCGGGAATCTGCTGAACCGCTGGAACGCAAACGCCTGCAGCCGGGGCATCACGCCATCCCGATCGACCGCATCAACGGCGGACCGGGTGTGTACTTCTACCGCATGAACGCCAAGGCATTCAGTGGTACCAAGCGGATGGTGCGGTTGCGGTGAGGCGTAGCCCTGCGGCTGCCCGGGTACCATGGGACCAGTTTGAGAATGGCGAGCCAGAACGTGACTCGCAGCATAGGGTCTCGCCGATCAAGCCCAGAAATTGCTTGCACTCACGTGCTCTCAAACGCCATTCTTCACACCGGTGCCGTTGTCAGCATCCCATCCCCCGGTCCACGCGCCCCGAAGCTGAGGCCGTCCAGTCGGCGCATCGATGCGCCCGACTTCTCGACGAGCCCGTTTCGCCCTGACCGAGGTGTGTCCACAACGGACGTGGCGCGCTCTCATGCGTGAGCTTGCATTGCGGATCGCCGGGATCAGTTCCGATGGCGCCTTGAGCGTTGAATGCTCAGCGCCGTCGCCAGTTCGTCGTGTGCAGGAGTTGGCAGTAGCGCATCGCGGCTACCTCGTGCCCTGCGCTGCCGTCGGAATCCCCCACTCGCGTCCCGTTTGCCCGACCGGAGAGTTCCTCATGCGCCGCCTCCTTGCCGTCTTCGTGTTCCTCGTGCTCGTTACTCCGCAGAGCGCTGGTGCTGTGTCGGGGGTCAACATCCGCTGGTCCAAGTGCTACTCGGATGGCGGCACGCTCAACAAGACGTTCACGTGCTCCGGGAACACGGGGTCACAGACGGCCGTGCTCGCGTTCAAGCTGCTGAAGGTCGGGGGCCACATGGTCTTCGACGACTACCTCTGGTTCGAGGAGCTGCCGTCCGGACCGGACCCCGTCCGCTGTCCCAAGCCCGCGATCGACGCGTTCACGACGCTGTACTGCCGC
>JANNWR010000006.1:0-4443 GCA_031408715.1 bacterium | reverse complement strand
GCATTCGGGAATCACGTGAATCTCGTACTGCTCCCGGATGGCACGGGCGGGGCGCTCGCGGCCTGGGATGATGCCAGGAACGGCGGTGGCCTCGATGTGTTCGCGCATCACCTGCTGGCGGCGGGCATCGCAGATCCCGCGTGGCCCGTGAACGGGCGTGGAGTGAGCGTCCTGATCGGCTCGCAGAACGCAGGCGGCGCCGTGCTCGCCGACGGTAGCGGCGGCCTTGTTGTCGCCTGGTCCGACACGCGCACGGCCGCCACGAGCGGCAACGACATCTACGCCCAGCGCGTGCAGGCGAACGGCACGCTCGGTGGCAGCGTCCTCGACGTGCCGCACGGCCGCGTCACCGGGCTGGAGCTCGCGCCGCTGGCACCCACGCCCGCGCGGTCCGATCGGTTCGGCCTGCGCTACACGCTCCCGCGAGAAGGGCACGTGCGACTCGAGCTGCTCGACGTCGCGGGCCGCATGCTCGCCGCGCACGACCTTGGCATCCAGAGCGCGGGGCCACACGCGTACGACTGGGCGCCACCTACGCGCATCGCCGCGGGGCTCCGGTTCGTGCGACTGCGATTCGGTGCGGACACGCGCACGGTTCGGGCCGTGATCGTGGAGTGATCGCAAGGGGTGGCGCGTCGTTTCGAGTCGGGCGAACGCGTGAGCAGCGAACTCTTGACGCATCACTTTCACGTGCACGCGAATTCATGCTTGACGCATGAAACGCACGCGCGAGTCCGTGACCGAGGCTTGCTCCGGGAAGCGCGCGCATTCGCACGCCCGCGCCCGCACGACGCGCCGAGCGCCTCTCCGCTCGCGCGTTCGCATCCGGAACCGTGATTGGCGTTCTACGCGCACTTGCAGAGCTCACAACTCGTCATGCTAGGCTCAGCTCTGCCCTCGTGATCACTCTGCCCCCGAGGCGGAGCGGGTCATGCTGTACTTCGAGATGCTGCACACGGACGCCGACGTGCTGCTTCGGGAGACTGCCGAGTACACGCGGCAGGAGCGCATGGTCACCACGCGCCTGCTGGTGCGGCTGGCTGCGGTCGAGACGCGCGAGCTGTACGCGCCGGCCGGGTACTCCTCGATGTGGGACTACTGCCTGGGCGAGCTACAGATGTCCGATGACGCGGCCGGGCGCCGGCTGTGGGCGGCGCGCAAATGTCGCGAGTTCCCGGCGCTGTTCGACGCGTTGGCCGATGACCGCATCCACCTGACGGCCGTGCACACGCTCGCGGCATATCTTCGGCCTGAGAACGTGGACGAGCTCATCAAGGCCGCCACGGGACGCTCGAAGCCGCAGCTCAAGGACTGGCTCGCGTGCCGGTTCCCACGACCGGCGGAGCCCACCGAGATCCGGTCGATCGGCGCGTCCACAGCGTCAGCCCCAACGATACATCTCGAGCCGCCTTCGGTCGCCGCGCTGGAACTGCCCACCGCGGAAAAAGTGGCCAATTCACACGCGCTGGCGCGTGTGCCTGTCCCATCGACTGCGACGGAATCCGCCGAATCGCCGGTACCACTTCACCACCGCGCGCGCGTCGATCCGCTCAATGCCGAGCAAGTGAAGCTGTCGTTCACGATGCCGCGCCGGGTCCTCGCCAAGATGCAGCATGCCATGGCACTCCTGGGCTCCGCCGTAGCACCCGACGACGTCGCCGCGCTGTTCGAGCGGTTGCTCGACATGAGCACGCCCGCACTCGAGAAGCAGAAGTTCGCGGCCACCGACAAGCCGCGCGCGCCCCGTGTGCGCAAGTCCTGCAACGCGCGGTCGGTGCCTGCGCATGTCAGGCGCGAAGTCTGGACGCGCGACGGCGGTCAGTGCACGTTCGAGAGTGCCAGCGGTCGACGCTGTACGTGCCGTCGCGGATTGCAGTTCGATCACGTCAAGCCCGTGGCACACGGCGGCGAAGCCACGATCGACAACATCAGGCTCCTATGCGCGAAGCATAACAAGTTGGAAGCCGAACGTCGGCTCGGCAAGCCGCTCATGGATCGCAAGCGCTTGGAGGCGAGGCAGCGGGCGCTCACGGGTCATGCTCACAAAGGTTCCGAGCGCTCGACGCAATCACGCGAATCGGTGCGGCGCTCGCCAGTGCTGCAGACGCAGCCCGAACGGCATCCGCCTCTCAAGGCCCCGCACGAAGACGAATTGCGCGCCGAGCTGACTTCGTGGGGCCACACGCGATCCGAGATCAGCATCGGACTCTCGGCGGCACTCAGACTCCCACCCGAGGCCGGCTACGAAGCACGACTCGAGGCCGCGCTCGAGACACTGCGCCCGCGCGCAGCTCACGAGCCGGGCTCAGCGGCATGAGGCATGCGTCGCGGACCGAGCAGCGTCGCGCGCGCACGCCGCCTACACGCCAAGGCGCGCCCGCACCGCGGGCTCATGCACCAACGCGCACGCGCAAGCACGCTCACCTCTGCTCGGCCATCCGCCGGCTCAGCGCCTCAACAGCGTCGTGGTTGGCGTCCCGTCACGCGCGACGGCCCGCAGACGACGCCCGCCGCGCGCTATTCCACGTGCACGAGCTTCGCGGTGTGCGATCGCCCGCCGGCGCGCAAACGCACCAGATAGATTCCCGGCGTGAGCCCCGCGCCGCGCCAAGGCACCAGATGCTCGCCGGCCGAGATGGCCGCGTCCACCAAGAGCGTCGACACGCGTCGTCCGCTCACGTCCAGCACATCGAGCGTGACGCGGGACGCCGCCGGAAGCGCGAATCGGATCATTGCCGAGCGGCTGAACGGATTGGGCTCGACCGACTGGACCTGCGGGCCGAGTGGCGGCCGCAGCGCGTCGTCCACACCCGTCGCGACCGTGCCGGCGCCCGCGACCGCGAAGTGGGACTGGAGTACGGAGCCCGCGGTGGTGAAGTCGCCGCCGATGCACACCAGCGCGCGGGTGGCCGCCAGCGAGTAGACCGCGCCGTTCGTCCCCACGTTCCAGGGCGTCGCGGTGCCGGCGGCATTCAGCGCCGCGACTGAGGCACGCGATGCGCCGCCGATGTTGGCGAAGAATCCGCCGGCGTAGATCGTGTCGCCGGCCGCGGCGAGCGCGAGCACAGGGCCGGTGGGCGCCGGAGCGAATGCGGCCACGGTTCCCGTGACCGCGCCCACCGCACCGAGATTGCTGCGCACCTGCGAGTTGATGAGTGAGAAGCTCCCGCCCAGGTAGAGTGTGCTGCCCGACAACGCGAGCGCGTTCACGACGCCACCCACATCGGCGACCCAGGTCGTTGCGAGGCCGTTGGCACCGATGGCCGCGAGGCTCGTGCGCGGCTGGCCGCCGATGCTGCTGAAACCACCGCCCACGAACACCGTGCTGCCGCTGGTCACGAGTGCGGTCACGATCGATCCTCCGAGCGGGGCCGGGTTCGGGTTCCATGTCGTGGCCAACCCCGTGGTTGTGTCGAGCGCGGCCAGGACATTGCGAGCCGCGCCGCCGATCGAGGTGAACGTACCGCCGAAGTAGGTCGACGACGTGCCGGCCGCGATCGAGAGCACCTCCCCATCGGCGTTGGCGGACCACCCGCCGCGAACGGCTCCGCTCTGGATGTCCACCGCAGCGGCGAACGGCCGGGCGACACCCCCGACTGTGGCGAACGTGCCGCCCAGGTACACCGTGCTCCCCTGGACCGCGAGTGCTCCCACGGTGCCGTCGACGTCAGGATTCCACGACAGCGCGCGGCCAGTGTTCAGGTCGATCGCCGCAGCGCGATTGCGCGGCACGCCGCCGATGCTCGTGGTCGAGCCTCCGCCACCCAGCAACACGGAACCGCCCGAGGCCGCGATCGCGATGATGTCCCCGTTCGCGTTCGGCGCCCACCCCGAAGCTTTGCCATTCGCCGAATCCAGCGCGGCCACGCGAAAGCGCGTCGCCGAGCCGATACGCGCGAACGACCCTCCGGCATAGATCGTCTTGCCCGACCAGAGGACACGTGCCACCGGCGCATCGGGGTTGGGATTCCAGTTGAGTATGGCAGTCCCCGTGGTCCTGCTGATCGCAGCAAGGCCGCTCCGCAACTGCCCGCCGATGTTCTGGAAGTCGCCCGCCACGTAAACCGGATCGCCGCTCGGGGGCACCGAGAGGTCGGTCACGATGCCGTCGGGCGATGGGCCCCACGCGTGCACGACGCCGGTCACCGCGCCCACGGCGGCGAGGTTCGAGTACGACTGGGCGCCGGAGATCGCGCTCAGGATCCCGCCGACGTAGAGTGTGGTGTCGGAGAGCGCCAGCGCCGACACGAAGCCGAACACCTGTGGACTCCAGGTCGCGGAGGGTGCCCCGCTCGTGGCGTCGATCGCGGCGAGGCCGAAGTGCACCAGTCCTCCCACGGTCGAGAATGAACCACCGGCGTAGATGGTGCTGGGCGATCCGGCGAGGGTCTCGACGCCGCCATCCAGATCGGGGTTCCACGCGGTCGCGAGCCCGGCGCCGCT
>JANNWR010000005.1:0-4805 GCA_031408715.1 bacterium | reverse complement strand
GATCCGTCGCGGTTCGCGCTGCTGTCGCTCGATGCGGGCACGAAACATCTGGTGCCCTTCCAGCCGGACGAGCAGGAACGCTCCAAGCTGGCGGCATCCTCGGTGGCGGCGGGAGAGGCCGCGACGGCCTGGGTGTACGCGAATGTCAGCGAGCCCGGAGCGGACGCGCGCTTCGACTTCCACTACTACGCAGCCGCGGCCGCACTCATGGGCGAAGGCGTGGCGGGGGCACGGCGCGAGCTCGCGCGCATCGGGCTCGATGACACCACCGGGGCTGCGCCTGAGCACTGGGCCACACTCGCCGTGGGTCCCAGTGGCCCGCTGCATGCACCCATGCTGGCGGTGCTCCGGCGTCCTCTCGATGCGCGCACGCATCTGGCGCTCGCTGACGTGTGTCGCGCCGCGAACGCCATGATGTTCGAGGCCGTCGAGTTGCGCTACGCGGTGACGCTCGATCCGAGCCTGCACTCCGAACGGCTGCGGCTGGCGCGCAGCCTGCTGGAGGGGGGCAAGCCGGACGGCGCGAAACGCGATCTGCAGCGGCTCCTGACTGACGCGCGGGGCACCCCGATCGAAACGGAAGCGCGCGCGCTGCTGGATCGGCGCTGAGCTGCGGCTACCAGCCCACGCCGCCCAACTGTTTCCACAGGAACGTGAACGCCAGCGCACTCATGAACGCCTGCTGCTTGTTGTTCGCCGCGCCGCCATGGCCGCCCTCGATGTTCTCGTAGAACAACAGGTCCGAGCCCATGGCCGCCATCTTGTGCGCCATCCGCCGCGCGTGGCCGGGGTGCACGCGGTCGTCGCGCGTCGAGGTGGTGAACAGCGTGCGTGGATACTTCACGCCGTCTTTCAGCAGGTGATAGGGCGAGAACTTCTGGATGTAGGCCCACTCCTCGGGCTTGTCGGGGTCGCCGTACTCTCCCATCCACGACGCGCCGGCCAGCAGCCTGTGATAGCGCTGCATGTCGAGCAACGGCGCCTGGCACACCACCGCTCCGAACAACTCCGGGTACTGCGTGAGCATGTTGCCGACCAGCAGCCCGCCGTTCGAGCCGCCGATGCAACCCAGATGCGCGGGCGTGGTGACCTTGCGCGCGACGAGGTCCTTCGCCACCGAGCTGAAGTCCTCATAGCAGCGCTGACGGTTCTGCTTGATCGCACTGTTGTGCCACTCGGGACCGAACTCGCCGCCGCCGCGGATGTTCGCCACGACCAGCACGCCGCCGCGCTCGAGCCAGCCCGAGCCCTGCACGCCGCTGTAGTAGGGCAACTCCGAGACCTCGAAGCCGCCGTAGCCGGTCAACAGGGTCGGCGCGTTGCCGTCGAGCGCCAGGCCCTTGGGCGAGACCTCGAAGTACGGGATCTTCGTGCCGTCGACCGAAGTGGCTTCATGCTGCGTGACCTGATGGCGGCTGGCATCGAAGAACGCCGGCGTCTGCTTGAGTTTCTCGCGGGCATCGTTGCCGATACCGCCCAGATAGAGGGCGTTCGGTGACAGGAAATCCGTGATGGTGAGCCAGTAGTCGTCACTCGACTGCTCGTCGACGGCGCGTACACCGATCGTGCCGAAGTCGGGCAGCCCACCGACCGGGGCGACCGTCCACTTGCCGCCTGCGGCGCGCGCGGTGAACACGCGGCTGCGGACGTTGTCGAGCACGGTCAGTACCAGCGCGCTCTGGGTGTTCAGGTAGGTCGACAACGATGTGCGCGGCGTCGGCGTGAACAGGGCCGTGAACTGGCGCTTGCCGGCCATGAAGTCGTCGAACTTCGCGGCCACGAGAGCGCCCGCGGGAAACGTCTTGCCGCCCACGGTCCAAGGTGTGCGCAGCGTGACCAGCAGCCACTCGCGCCAGACATTGGCTTCGGCGTCGTCCGGCTTGTCGATCTTCACCGGCTTGCCGCCCTGTATGACATAGAGCTCGTTGGTGTAGAACGTGATCGCGCGACTCAAGAAGTCGCGCTCGAACCCGGGCGTCGGGTCGTGGATCGCGCCCACGCCGACATCGCTGACCGGGCCCTCGTACACCAGTTTGGCTTCCGCCAGGGGTGTCCCGCGCTTCCACTCGCGGACGACACGCGCGTAGCCTGACGTCGTCAGCGTGGTGGAGTCGAACGCCATGCCGATGTAGAGCCGGTTCTCGTCGATCCACCCGGCGTTGCTCTTGGACTCGGGCAGGCTGAAACCATCGGTGACGAACTGCTTGCTGACGACGTCGAACTCGCGCACGACACTGGCGTCGGCACCGCCTCGCGACAGCGAGATCAAGCAGCGGCGCTGGGCGGGCTGCAGCATCTGCGCGCCTTCCCACACCCAGCTCACCTTCTCGGCCGCGCCGAGCGCGTCCAGGTCGAGCACGGTCTCCCATGCGGGTGAGCTCTTGCGGTACTCCTCGAGCGTGGTGCGGCGCCAGATGCCGCGCTCGTGCGTCGCGTCGCGCCAGAAGTTGTAGTAACGGTCGCCGATCTTGCTGATGTTCGGGATGCGCTCGTTCGAGTTCAGGATCCCGAGGAAGCGCTCGTTCAGCGTCTTGAACTCGGCGCTCTGCGCCAGCTCCTGGGTGGAGCGCGCATTCTGCTCGTTGACCCACTGCATGGCCTTGGCACTTTCCACGTCGTTCAGCCACAGCGCGGGGTCGGAAGGGGGCGTGGCGGCGTGGCCGGCGGACGTCGTGATCGAGGTCATGAGCACCATCAGTGAGATCAGTTGTCGCATCATGCTCTCCGTGGCAGGAGAAGGGTGACCGTGCAGACTGTGCACTGTCTCAGGGCGGGCGGCCCCGGGCAATCCCCGCCCGACGGGCGCGGTACCGCGCGCCACGTGCGACCGCGCCCGCGTGCTAGAGTCCGCAGCGGTGATGCACGGCGGCCCGGACTGCCATTGGCGGGAGGAAACTCATGGACTGGTCGGTGCTCGGACTCAACTTCCTGTACGCCTCGCTCGGCGTGGTGCTGATGTTCGTGGCCTACCGCGTGATCGACATGCTCACGCCCGAGGTGGATTTCCCGGCAGAGCTCAAGAAGGGCAACGTGGCCGTGGCCATCTTCATCGCCGCCATCTTCCTGTCGGTGGCGATGGTGGTAGCCCAGGCACTGAACTGAGCATGCGCCCCGTCCGTGCGCGCGCGGGTCGCGCACGACCCACCCACCCATGGTCCGCGCGCCGTTCCCTGCAGCGGTTGCCGTTCGTGTGGTGCGCGCTGCTTCTGGTGCTGGCCCCTCTGGTCTCGCACGCCGGCGCGCGCGCGCACAGCGCCGGCCGCCGCGGCGCACAGCCCGAACCCGACCGTTTCGACGAGGCGTTCCGCAAGTACAGCAAGCGCTACTTCGGGCCGGAGTACGACTGGCGCGACTTCAAGGCGCAGGGCCTCACCGAGAGCAACCTCGATACCACCGCGCGCAGTCAGGTCGGCGCGCGCGGCGTCATGCAGCTGATGCCGAGCACGTTCCAGGAAGTGGCCTCCAAGAACCCCGACATCCAGAAGCGCATCGACGACCCCGAGTGGAACATCGCCGCTGGCATCTCGTACGACCGCCGGCTGTGGAGGCAGTGGGAACAGGATTCGGTCGCGGCCCACCGGCGTGAGTTCATGTTCGCCAGCTACAACGCCGGTCGCGGCACGCTGCTGCAGGCTCAGGGCGCCGCCCGGGCGAAGCAGCTGGACTGCCGGTCGTGGCCAGACATCGAGCAGGTCGCGCCCGACATCCGCCGCTGGCGCTACCGCGAGACGCTCGACTACCTGCGCCGGATCGACAGCCACCTACTGCGGCTCGACGGGCGTGGACGCGTGCTGCTGAGCGAAGGCGCTGGCTGGTCGATGACGGCCCAACCGGGCGGAGTGGCGCCCACGACCGTGCAGCGTCTGGCGGTCCCCGCCGGGCCGGCCGCCGCACCTTCGCGGCGTGTCCCGGTTGCTAGAAAAGGCGCGGCAGGGACCGCTTTCAGGCCTTCCGCGGACTCCACTTCGCGGAGTCGGGCCGTCCCTCGTGATCCGGTCGGTGGGTCCGCCCGACGACGGTAGGGCGGACGGCTGTACTTAAGACCTTTATCTACAACGTTTTAAGTGGTTATTCATCGGCTTGCCGAAAGTCGGGTTCAGTCCTACCGAACCCGCTGGTCCCACGCACCCCCTCTTTCTGACGTCAAAATCGACACCGCATGCATTTTTCTGGCGGTCCCCCCACCTCTTCTTGTGAAGCGGGGAGCACAGAGCCCCGCACCCAAGACCAACGAAGATGAGGACCGACGCCATGACCACCGCGATGATGAACCTCGTGACCGATCCGAAGGCCGGCTGGAACCTGAGCATCTCGGGCGCGCGTCGCGCGGCCGATCGGGCGAAGAACGCGGCGACGGTGGCGTACGACTGGGCTTATCGCGCGGGTGTCGGCATCGCGGATGCGGCCGAGGCGCTGGCGGCGGCGGAACGTGCGGTCGACGCGGCGGATCGCGCCTCGGTGGCCACCTCGCGTGAAGAGATCCGGACCGAGGCGATCAACGCCTGGTCGGCGGCGGAAGCGGCCCTCGCGGCCGACAAGCGCTCGGCGGCGGCGATCACCGCGGTGCTGTGGGCGGACGAGGACAGCAAGGTGAACACGCAGGCGGCGTGAGAGACCGCTTGGGTCGGCAGTGAGTGAGGAAAGCGCCGAGGACGGACGAAGGAGAGAGCGTTCGCACTCGGAGCAGAGCGAGAGACAGTCGAGGGGCCCGGGGCCCACGGGCACCCGCGCGCCCGGGGTTTTGCGGGGGGGCAGCGCCGCGTGGGGGGGGTACGCGGCCCCCCGCCGGGGGCCCAAAACCACCC
>JANNWR010000004.1:0-2274 GCA_031408715.1 bacterium | reverse complement strand
TGCTCGGCGATCTTCCGGCGCAGGCCGCGCAGGGGGATGCGGGTCGTGTCGTTGGAGACTTCGGCCGACGCCGCGCCCGCCGGCGTGGCTATGGAACTGTCGGGTGCACCAGCTCCCGACGGGGTGGCCGGGGCGGCGGCCGCTGCGCGGACGTCGTCCATGCTGATGCGACCAGCGGGGCCAGTGCCGGTGACGCGCTCGAGCGTGACACCCATCTGCTTCGCGAGCGCGCGCACGGCCGGCGTGGCTTCGACGCGGGACGGGGCGGAGGCGGGCGCAGTCGCGGCGGCGACCGGTGCCACGGCGGCCGCTGGCGTTGGTGCGGCCGCAGGAGCAGCCGCGACCTCGCCCGCGACCGCGATGGTCACGATCACCGTGCCGACCGGCACCGTGGCGCCTTCCTCGGCGTGCAGCGCTTCGATCGTGCCGGTGCGTGGCGAAGGGATCTCGACGCTGGCTTTGTCGGTCATGACCTCGACCAGCGGCTGGTCTTCCTTCACAGCGTCGCCGGCGCGCACCAGCCAGCGCACGATCTCGCCCTCGGCCACTCCTTCACCGATGTCCGGCAGCTTCACTTCGTAGGCCATGCGTCCCTCACTCCACGAATACGAAGCGGCCGATCATGTGCTCGGCCCGGTGCATGCGTGCGCCGCGCTCATCGAGCGCGGCATATTCCGCGGCGAAATCCACCTTGAACGCCTCGTACGAGGCCTCCGAGTTCCAGCGGTCCGCGATGATGTAGCGCAGTGGATCGTGCACGTCGCGCATGAGCGTGGTGCTCACGAAGCCGGGGCTGTGCTTGAACAACTCGACCCAGGCGCCATCGGGGCGGTACAGCGACTCGAACTCCTCGACGCGGTCGGGGCGGATCATGTACTCGAATGCAATCAAGAGCATGTCAGTAACTCATCACGTGCTCGAGCGCGGCGAACACGCGCTTGGCATCGGGTAGGTAGGTGTGTTCCAGGGTGTACGGGAACGGCGTGTCATAGCCGGTCACGCGTAACACGGGGGCGAGCAACGACGTGAGTGCCTTCTCGGCGAGCAGTGCGGATAACTCGGCGCCGTATCCACAGGTGCGCGGCGCTTCGTGCACGATGACCGCACGTCCGGTGCGGCGCACGCTCTCGAGCACGGCCTCACTGTCGAGCGGCAGCAACGTGCGCAGGTCCAGCACCTCGATGTTCCAGCCGCGCTCGGCCGCGAGTGTGGCGGCTTCAACGGACACTGGAACCATGGCGCCGTAGCACAGCAGGGTGGCGTGCTCACCCGGTCGCGCGATGCGTGCCTTGCCGATCGGCACGCTGAATGCGCCTTCGGCGACGTCTTCCTTGGTGGTGCGATAGAGCCGCTTGGGTTCGAGGAAGATGACGGGGTCCTGCCCCTGGATCGCCGACAGCAGCAGGCCTTTCGCGTCCGACGGCGTCGAGGGGATGACCACTTGCAGCCCGGTCGTATGGCAGAAGTACGCCTCGGGGCTCTGCGAGTGGTAGAGCCCGCCGCGGATACCGCCTCCATAAGGAGCGCGCACGACCACGGGGCAGCTGTACTGCCCGGCGGAGCGCCAGCGGAACTTGGCCAGTTCCGAGACGATCTGGTCGAAGGCGGGATAGATGAAGTCGACGAACTGGATCTCGGCCACGGGCTTCAAGCCATAAAGCGCCATGCCGATCGCGCCGCCGATGATGCCGTTCTCGGCCAGCGGCGTGTCGAGCACGCGCTCGGGGCCGAACTCGGCCTGCAATCCCTCGGTGACTCGGAACACGCCACCGTTCTTGCCCACGTCCTCGCCCAGTACCACCACGCGCGAGTCGTCGCGCAGTGAGACGCGCAGCGCGTCGGTGATGGCCTGGACCATGGTCATCTGCGGCATCAGGGGCACTCCATCGAAGGGGATCTCCAGCGGACGAGCGAGCCTAGCCGAGGCTCGACGGTGGCGGCAAACCGCACTCCGGACAGGGTTTCCGGGGCCCGGGCGACGGCCCGCTCGCGGCTGCCCCGGGAACGGGCGCTCACGCCCGGAAGGGGCCCTGCCGATATTAGTCTGGACAAAGCTCGTCGTTAGTCGTAACTAATAAGCTGTTCTCTTCACCCGGGAGTCCGATGCCGCCTGCACCCATGCCCGCGAGCCGTTCGCGCGAGAACTACCTGAAAGCCCTGCTCCAGCTTGGCGCCGGTGAGCCGGTCACCGTCACGGTGCTGGCGCGGCATCTGCGTGTCTCCGCCCCGAGCGTGACGAACATGCTGGCGCGCCTGGCCGAGGAACGCCTGGTG
>JANNWR010000003.1:0-10221 GCA_031408715.1 bacterium | reverse complement strand
GTACTCCACGTGAGCCGTCGCGATGGTGATGCCGCGCTCGCGCTCTTCCGGTGCGTTGTCGATCGAGTCATACGCGCGTGCCTGCGCCATGCCCTTCTTCGACTGCACCGTCGTGATCGCCGCCGTCAGCGTCGTCTTGCCGTGGTCGACGTGTCCGATCGTGCCGACGTTCACGTGCGGCTTCGTGCGCTCGAATTTCTGCTTCGCCATCGTCCACCTCCGTCAGTGGATGGGGTTGTATCCGTCTTGCCGGCGGCGGTCTCGGTGGGCCGGTCCGCGCCTGTTCGTCTCGTTGGTTTCACTTCTCGGTGCATCACTGCGAATCACTTCACTTCAGTTCGCGTGCAACCGGATCGGCTCAGCTCTTCTGCTTGGCGATGATCTCTTCCGCCACCGCCTGCGGCAGCGTGTCGTAGCGTGAGAACTGCATCGAGTACACCGCGCGCCCCTGCGAGATCGAACGCATCCGCGTCGCGTAGCCGAACATCTCAGCCAGCGGCACCGAAGCTGCGATCACTCGCGCGGTTCCGCGCTGGAACATGCCACCGATGCGGCCACGGCGCGACGACAGGTCGCCGATGATATCACCCATGTACTCATCCGGCACCACGACCTCGACGTCCATGATGGGCTCGAGCAACCGTGGCTTGGCCTTCGCGCAGGCTTCCTTGAACGCGATGGAGCCGGCGATCTTGAAGGCCATTTCGCTCGAGTCGACGTCGTGGTAGGAGCCGTCGATCAGGCGCACCATGATGTCGACCATCGGATAACCCGCGACGATGCCGTTCTTGAGCGCCTCTTCGACACCCTTCTCGACCGCCGGGATGTACTCCTTCGGGATCGAACCGCCGACGATCTCGTTCTCGAACGTGAAACCCGTGCCCGGCGCCTGAGGCTCGATCTTGAGCGTGACGTCGCCGAACATACCCTTGCCACCCGTCTGCCGGATGAACCGGTGACGCTGCTCGGCCGGCGCCGTGATGGTCTCGCGATAGGCGACCTGGGGCTTGCCGACGTTGGCTTCGACCGTGAACTCGCGCTTCATGCGGTCGACGATGATCTCGAGGTGCAGCTCACCCATGCCCGAGATGACCGTCTGCGAGGTCTCCTCGTCGGTGCGCACGCGGAACGTCGGATCTTCCTCGGCCAGCCGCTGCAGCGCGACGCCCATCTTCTCCTCGTCGACCTTCGACTTGGGTTCGATGGCGACGTCGACGACCGGCTCGGGGAACGTCATGGCCTCGAGCACGATCGGGCTGTCGAGCGCGCACAACGTGTGGCCCGTGGTGACCTTCTTGAAGCCGATACCGGCCGCGATGTCACCGCACAGCACCTCGGTGATCTCCTCGCGCTTATTGGCGTGCATCTGGACGAGACGGCCGATGCGCTCCTTGTTGCCCGTGGTCGCGTTCAGCACGCTGTCGCCCGTCGTGCACTTGCCCGAATAGACGCGGAAGAACGTCAGGCGGCCGACGTAGGGGTCCGTCATGATCTTGAACGCCAGCGCCGCGAACGCGTCCTTGTCGTCTGGATGGCGCTCGACGTGCGCGAACGACCCGGCGTCGTGCCCCTTGATGGGCGGCTTGTCCAGCGGGGACGGAAGGAAGTCGACGACGGCATCGAGCAGCTTCTGCACGCCCTTGTTCTTGAACGCCGAACCGCACATGACCGGATTCATCAAGCCCGCCAGCGTGCCCTTGCGGATCGCGCGGCGCAGGTCGTCCGAGGTGTACGGCTTCTCGTGCAAGTAGTCGTCGAGCAACTGCTCGTCGTACTCCGCGACGGCCTCGAGCAGGTGGAAACGGGCGGCGTTCGCGGTCTCGATCAGGTCGCGCGGGATCTCGCCCTCGATCAGCTTGGTGCCCTGCGAACCGTCTTCGTAGGTGACGGCGATCATGTCGACCAGATCGATCGTGCCCGTGAACGCGTCGCCGGCGAAGATCGGGACGTTCAGCGGCACGGCCTTGGCACCCAGGCGATCGCGCATCATCTGGACGACGTTGTCGAAGTCCGCGCCGATACGGTCCATCTTGTTGACGAACGCGATGCGCGGGACGTTGTACTTGTCGGCCTGACGCCAGACGGTCTCGGACTGCGGCTCGACGCCGCCGACCGCACAGAACACCGCGACTGCACCATCGAGAACGCGCAACGAACGCTCCACCTCGACCGTGAAGTCGACGTGGCCCGGGGTGTCGATGATGTTGATGCGGTGATCGCGCCAAGCGGCGGTGGTGGCAGCGGAGGTGATCGTGATACCGCGTTCCCGCTCCTGCTCCATCCAGTCCATCGTGGCTGCGCCGTCGTGGACTTCGCCCACGCGGTGGATCCGGCCCGTATAGAACAGAACGCGCTCGGTCAAGGTGGTCTTGCCGGCGTCGATATGCGCCATAATGCCGATATTTCTATATTTTTCGAGCGCAGTTACCCGAGCCATGGGCTCACATCCTTAAAATAATTGATTGTTCGGTGCTTCGGGTACACCACCTGCCTTTCGGTGAAGAAAGTGCGGTGATGAGACGTTCGTTCAGTCGCGATCGGGAAAGACCTTGCGGGTGAATCCCCCGTTCAGGTCCAGACCGGCGGGGAGCCGGTCTTCGTCACGGCCGAGTTACCAGCGGTAGTGCGCGAAGGCCTTGTTGGCTTCCGCCATCTTGTGCGTGTCTTCGCGCTTCTTCACGGCGCCACCTTCGTTCTTGGCGGCTGCCATCAGCTCGTTCGCGAACTTCTCCGCGAACGTGTGGTCGGCGCGACCACGCGCGTACGAGATGATCCACCGGGTCGCCAGCGCATTGCGCCGGTCCGGACGGACCTCGACCGGAACCTGGTAGTTCGCGCCACCGACACGGCGCGACTTCACTTCCAGGACCGGCTTGACGTTGTTCATGGCCGACTTGAGGACGGTCATGGCTTCCTGACCGGTCTTCTCCTCGATCATGGTCATGGCCTTGTAGAAATGGCCCTCGGCAAGCGAGCGCTTGCCACCGTCCATGATGGCGTTGATGAAACGCGTCACGAGCACGCTGTCGTACTTGGGATCCGCGGCCGACTCGCGGCGCGCGATATAGCCTTTGCGGGGCATCAGTCTTCCTCTCTACTCCGGCGGTGCCAAAGGGCAGGCCGGCGACACGGGCGCGCAGTACCCCCACCTGGGGGCTCGCGCGGCACTTCGTCTTCTGAGCTGCTTGGACTACTTGGACTTGGTGCCGTACTTCGACCGGCTTTGCTTCCGGCCGCTGACTCCGCTGGCGTCCAGCGTTCCGCGCACGATGTGGTAGCGCACGCCGGGAAGATCCTTCACGCGGCCCCCGCGGATGAGCACGATCGAGTGCTCCTGCAGGTTGTGCCCCTCGCCAGGGATGTAGGCAGTCACTTCGATACCATTCGTCAGCCGCACACGGGCCACCTTGCGGAGGGCCGAGTTCGGCTTCTTGGGCGTGGTCGTGTACACGCGGGTACAGACGCCACGCTTCTGCGGACACGCCTTCAAAGCAGGCGCACCGGTCTTGCTCTTCTGTGGCCGCCGCCCATGACGGACGAGCTGGCTCAAAGTCGGCACAGTCAAACCCCCAAAAGCATTTGTGTTCAGCTGGGCGCGGGATGTGGGAACGGCATCAGGATAGGATGTTGCTACGCCGTGAACCGCGCAGGCCGAGCAATCTATGGTTTCTCACCGTGGAGTGTCAAGCCGGATTTCCGCCGAGTGCCTCGTTCCGGGGCCCCGGCGGCTATCCAGCCTGCGAAACTTGCAAATTCTTTGTTCAGGCCATCCGCGCCGGATCGTCTTCCAACTCGAGGATCGGTGGTGCGATCTCCTTCTCAGCTTCCAGACGCACCCGCCGGTAGACCGGCAGGCCCGTCCCGGCCGGGATGAGGTGACCGATGATGACGTTCTCCTTGAGGCCGCGCAGCTGGTCCACCTTGCCGTGGATCGCCGCCTCGGTCAGGACACGCGTCGTCTCCTGGAACGAGGCCGCCGAGATGAAGCTCTCGGTCGAGAGCGAGGCCTTGGTGATGCCGAGCAGGAGCGGCTGGAACGTCGCCGGCTGCTGGCCTTCATTCACCATCTTCTCGTTCTCCTCGAGCACCACGAGCCGGTCGACGTTCTCACCTTCGAGGAACGCCGTGTTGCCCGGATCGTCGATCCGCACCTTCTGCAGCATCTGGCGCACGATGACCTCGATGTGCTTGTCATCGATACGCACGCCCTGAAGCCGGTAGACCTCCTGGATCTCGTTCACGAGGTACTCCTGCACTTCCTCGATGCCCTTGATCTTCAGGATGTCGTGCGGGTTGATCGGTCCTTCCGTCAGACGGTCGCCGGCGCGGACCACGCTGCCGTTCTGCACGTACACGTGGCGGCCCTGCGGGATCAGGGACTCCTGATCCTGTCCGTCCTCACTCTTGATCACGTACTTGCGCATGCCGCGCGTGACGCCGACGTATTCCACCGTACCGTCGATCTCGGCGACCACCGAGGCATCCTTCGGACGGCGCGCCTCGAACAGCTCCGCGACTCGCGGCAGACCGCCGGTGATGTCGCGCGTCTTCGACGTCTCGCGGCGGGTCTTGGTGAGCACTTCGCCGGAACCGACACGCTGGCCGTCGCGGACGTCGAGACGGGCGCCGGTGGGCAGCGGATAGTGCGCGAGCCGGTGACCCTGCGCATCGAGGATGTCGATGGCGGGCTGCAGTTCCTTGTTGCGGTCTTCCATGATGACGAGAAGCTTGAGGCCCGACGTGTCGTCGACCTCGTCACGCACGGTGACCTTCTCCTTGACGTCGACGAAGCGCACGATGCCCGAGGCGTGAGTCACGATGGGGTTGTTGTAGAGATCCCACTCGAACAGCAGCGTGTCGGCCGGGATGGACTGGCCATCCTGGACGAACAGGTGCGCGCCGTACGGCACGTTGTAACGCTGCTTCACACGATCGCCATCCATGAGCTCGAGTTCGGCGCCGTGCGACACGCACACCCAGAAATCGCCGCCTTCGCGATCCGTGCCGTCGTACTTCACGCACTCGAGGTCCACGAAGTGCAGGACGCCCGGATCCTTGGTCTCGGCCTTCGACGACTCGACGATACGGCTGGCCGTGCCACCGATGTGGAACGTGCGCAGCGTGAGCTGCGTGCCCGGCTCGCCGATCGACTGCGCGGCGATGACGCCGGTGGCTTCACCCAGGTCCACGAGACGGCCGGTCGCCAGGTTGCGCCCGTAGCACTTGGCGCACACACCGCGCCGCGCGTCACAGGTCAGCACCGAGCGGATGCGCATCTTCTGGAGGCCCGACTTGGCCGCCTCGTCCACGCGCTTCTGCACGATCTCGTCGATCATCTCGCCATTCTCGACGATGATCTCGTTGGTGATCGGGTGGATGACCTCTTCGGCGGCGACACGGCCCAGGATGCGGTCGGCCAGCGGCTCGATGATGTCCTCACCGTCCTTGAGCGCACCGACGAGCAGGCCGCGGATGGTGCCGCAGTCCTCCTCGTTGATGATGACGTCCTGCGCCACGTCGACGAGACGGCGGGTCAGATAGCCGGCGTCGGCCGTCTTGAGCGCCGTGTCGGCCAGCCCCTTGCGCGCACCGTGCGTCGAGATGAAGTACTCGAGAACGGTGAGGCCTTCCTTGAAGTTGTGGACGACCGGCGACTCGATGATCTCGCCGATCGCACCCGTCATCTTCTTCTGGGGCTTGGCCATGAGGCCGCGCATACCGGCCAGCTGGCGGATCTGCTCGCGATTACCGCGAGCGCCCGAGTCGGCCATCATGAAGATCGGATTGAAGCCCTGACGGTCGCGCGACAGGCCCTCGAACGTGACCTTCTCCACCTCGGTGGTGGCGTGGGTCCATTCGTCGATGACCTTGTTGTAGCGCTCGCCGTCGGTGATGGCACCGTTGCGGTAGGCCGCATTGATGTCGTTCACCTTGGTGGTGGCTTCGGTGATGATCAGGTCCTTCTCGGGCGGGATGCGCACGTCGTCGATGCCGACCGTGAAGGCGCCCTGGGTCACGTACTTGAAGCCCAGGTCCTTGAGCGAATCGAGCAGGTCGGCCGTGACTTCGCTGCCGAGCTTGGCGTAGCAGTCACCCACCAGGTTCTCGAGCTTCTTCTTGTCGAACGTGATGTTCTGGTAACCCAGATCGTCCGGCACGACATCATTGAAGATGACACGGCCGGCGGTCGTGGTGATCCAGCCCGTGGGCTCCTGCTTGTGGAGCGGCACGCTGCTCGAGCGCAATGCGATGCGGCCGTGCAGCGGGATCTCGGCATGATCGAAAGCCGCACGCACTTCGTCCGGGTTGTAGAACTTCTTCAGCCGGCGGGCATCGGTCGCCGCGACACCACCCGCCGCACCGCGCGGGTCGAGCACGTCGTTGCGATCCTTCGTGAGGTAGTGCAACCCCAGCACGAGATCCTGATGCGGCGTCGCCAACGGCCGGCCATTCGCGGGCGAGAGGATGTTCTGCGTGCTCAGCATGAGCAGGCTGGTCTCGATCTGCGCCTCGAACGACAACGGCACGTGCACGGCCATCTGGTCACCGTCGAAGTCGGCATTGAACGCCTGGCAGACCATCGGGTGGATGCGGATGGCCTTGCCTTCGACGAGCACCGGTTCGAAACCCTGGATGCCCAGGCGGTGCAGCGTCGGCGCACGGTTCAGCAGCACCGGGTGGTTCTCGATGATCTCACCGAGGATGTCCCAGACTTCCGGCTTCTCGCGCTCGACCAACCGCTTGGCGCTCTTCACGGTCTGGACGAAGCCGCGGTCTTCCAACTTCCGGATGATGAACGGCTTGAACAGTTCGAGCGCCATGTTCTTCGGCAGGCCGCACTGGTTCAGCCGCAGCTCCGGCCCGACGACGATCACGGAACGGCCCGAGTAGTCCACGCGCTTGCCGAGCAGGTTCTGGCGGAACCGGCCCTGCTTACCCTTGAGCATGTCGGACAGCGACTTCAAGGGGCGGTTGCCCTGACCGCGCACCGCACGGCTGCGGCGGCCGTTGTCGAACAGCGCGTCGACGGCCTCCTGCAGCATGCGCTTCTCGTTGCGCAGGATGACTTCGGGCGCCTTGATGTCCATGAGCTTCTTCAACCGGTTGTTGCGGTTGATGACGCGGCGGTAGAGATCGTTCAAGTCCGACGTCGCGAACCGGCCACCCTCGAGCGGCACGAGCGGACGCAGGTCCGGCGGCAGCACCGGCACGCACTCGAGGATCATCCACTCCGGACGATTGCCGCTGTGGCGGAAGGCCTCGACGATGCGCAGGCGCTTGAGCAGTTCCTTCTTGCGCTGGACGCTCGTCTCCATCTTGGCCTGCGCGCGCAGGTCGGTCGACAGCTCATCGAGGTCGAGCTCGCCCAGCAGGTCACGGATGGCGTCCGCGCCCATTTTCGCTTTGAGCCCCGAGTCCGGCTGCTCGTCCACGACCTCGTGGTACTGGTCCTCGGTGATGATCTCGCGCTGCTTGAAGCCGGTCTTGCCCGGCTCGATCACGACGTAGGACTCGTAATACAGGATGCGCTCGAGGTCCCGGATGCTCATGTCGAGCAGATGGCCGATACGCGAGGGCACGCCCTTGAAGAACCAGATATGCGAGACCGGCACCGCGAGCTCGATGTGACCGAGCCGTTCGCGGCGCACCTTGGCCTGCGTGACCTCGACGCCGCAGCGGTCGCACACCACACCCCGATAGCGGATGCGCTTGTACTTGCCGCAGTTGCACTCCCAGTCCTTGACCGGGCCGAAGATCTTCTCGCAGAACAAGCCATCCTTCTCGGGCTTGAACGAGCGGTAGTTGATCGTTTCGGGCTTGGTGACTTCACCGTGCGACCAGCTGCGGATCACGTCCGGCGAGGCCAGACGGATGCGGATCTGATTGAACGTGAGCTTGCGGCGCTGATCACGGTCCTCGAAACGGCCGAAGCCCATGCGCGTGGTCGCGGCATTCAGCGTCGCCTGCAGATCGGTGTCCTGGATCATTGATTGCACTCCCTTTGGCCGAGCCCGCCGCCCCACATCCGGAAGCGGCGAGCCATCACGGCCTTACGCCACGGGAACTCTATTGACGCGACCTAGGTCGTTTCCTCGAATTGGACTTCCAGACAGAGGCTCTGGAGCTCCTTGACGAGCACGTTGAAGGACTCCGGCGTGCCGGGCTCGGGCGGGTTCTCGCCCTTCACGATCGCCTCGTAGATGCGCGACCGCCCGCCGACGTCGTCGGACTTCACCGTGAGGAGTTCCTGTAACGTGTAGGCCGCTCCATAGGCTTCGAGCGCCCACACTTCCATTTCACCGAAGCGCTGACCGCCGAACTGCGCCTTGCCACCCAGCGGCTGCTGGGTGACGAGCGAGTACGGACCCGTCGAACGCGCGTGGATCTTGTCGTCGACCAAGTGACTGAGCTTCAGCATGTACAGGTAGCCCACGGTGACGCGCTGATCGAATGCGTCACCCGTGCGGCCGTCGTGCAGTTCGGTCTTGCCGTCTTCCGGCAGGCCCGCGGAACGCAACTCGGCCTTGATCTCGTCGACCGTCGCCCCGGCGAACACCGGCGTCGCACAGTTGTAACCCTGTGCGTGCGCGGCCCAGCCCAGGTGCACCTCGAGGATCTGGCCGATGTTCATGCGTGAAGGCACGCCGAGCGGATTCAAGACGATCTCCACCACCTCGCCGTTCGGCAGGTAGGGCAGGTCCTCTTCCGGCACGATGCGCGCGACGACGCCCTTGTTGCCGTGGCGGCCGGCCATCTTGTCACCGACCGACAGCTTGCGGCGCTTGGCGATGTACACCTTGACGAGCTTGACCACGCCCGGCGGGAGTTCGTCCCCGCGCGTGACCTTCTCGATCTCCTTCTCGAGCTCCTTCTCGCAACGCGTGAAGGCGTTCTGGGCGTTGTTCATGGCCTTCCAGAAGCGCTCGTTCACCCGCTCGTCCTCGGTCACCGGAGTGCCCCAGGCGAGATCGTCGAGATCGAGTTCCTGCAGGAAGTCCGCCGCGAACTTGCGGCCCTTGCGGGCCAGCAGTTCGCCCGTGGACGCGCTCTTCAGCACGTTCACGAGCTGCTCGTCGAGGATGTTCGTGCCGTTCGACAGACGCACTTCGGCGATGCGCTCGCGCTCCTTCTTGGACTCGCGGCGCAACTTCTCGATCTTCTTCTTCTCCTGCACCTTGGTGGTCTCGTCCTTCTCGCGGCGCGAGAACACCTTGATGTCGATGACGATGCCATCCATGCCCGGCGGGGCCTTGAGCGACGCGTCGCGCACGTCGCCAGCCTTGTCACCGAAGATGGCCTTCAGGAGGCGCTCTTCCGGCGACAGTTCCTGCTCGCCCTTCGGCGTCACCTTGCCGACGAGGATGTCACCCTGGCGGACGCGAGCGCCGACGCGGATGACGCCTTCCTCATCGAGGTTCTTGACGGCTTCCTCGGAGACGTTCGGGATCTCGCGCGTGATCTCTTCGACACCGCGCTTCGTGTCGCGCACCTGGAGCTCGAACTCCTCGATGTGCACCGACGTGAAGACGTCGTTCTTGATGAGCTTCTCGCCCACCAGGATGGCGTCCTCGTAGTTGTAGCCGCCCCACGGCAGGAACGCCGCGAGCACGTTACGGCCGAGCGCCAGCTCGCCTTCACGCGTGGCCGGGCCGTCGGCGATGACCTGGCCCTTCTTGACCTTGAGCCCCTCGGTGACGACCGGCCGCTGGTTCAGACAGGTGTCCTGGTTCGAGCGGCGGAACTTCGTGAGCCGGTAGATGTCGAGATTCGGCTGCTCCGAGTAGTCGAACTCGGGCTCGTCCTCATCGCGCTCGTAACGGACCGCGATCATCTCACCCGAGACGAACTCGACCACGCCCGAACGCCGCGCCAGCACCAGCGCACCGGAATCCTCGGCCACCTTGTCCTCGAGCCCGGTGCCCACGAACGGGGCCTCGGTCACGAGCAGCGGCACGGCCTGACGCTGCATGTTCGAGCCCATCAGGGCGCGGTTGGCGTCGTCATGCTCGAGGAACGGGATGAGCGCGGCCGCCGGCGAGACCAACTGGATCGGCGACACGTCCATGAAGTCGACTTCAGTGCGCGCGACGTTGGGGTACTCACCCTGCGAACGCACGGTGAGGTAGTCCTGGTCGAGCTGACCCGACTTCTTGTCGAACGGCGTGTTGGCCGGCGCGATGCGCGCGCGGTCCTCGACGTCGGCGGCCAGGAACTCGGGCT
>JANNWR010000002.1:0-4327 GCA_031408715.1 bacterium | reverse complement strand
CGAGATCTCGGGCGGGAACCAGATCGTGTGGCAAGGGGGTTCGGGGGCGGATTGCGCGTCAGTGCCGGTTCGTCGCTCCACATGGGGCGCGCTCAAGGCCCTGTATCGTTGATATGGAGTGACCGGCCGCCGGTCATGGCGGCACCGTCAGGAGACGTCGGGCGGCGGCCAGTCACTCCATGGTCTCTGAGTCGCACCGTGGTCACCCCGTGATCGTCGATCCCAGCCGTACCCTGAGAACCCCGTCCGCTCCCCCGAGGAAATCACACGTGTCCCGTCGCCCGCTGCATGCAAGGCTTGCCGTGTTGTCCGTGGGCGCCGCCATCGTGGCCGCCTCGCTGATGGCCCCTGCACGCGGATCCGCTGCGGACGACCGCACCCCGGCCGCTGCTGCGAGCCCGGGCACCGCGCCCGCGGCACCGGAACCCGCCCCACTCGGCCGCATGCGTGGCGCGGGCGGCTATCAGCGATTGCTGGCCCAGGGGGACAGCCTGCTCAAGCTGCGCGGCGGTTCGCATGCCGAACATGCCCAGCTCTACCTGTCGTGGGGCGCGCCCTGGGGCATGAAGGGCGCGCGCCAGACGCTCACCCCCGCGTGCAACGACACCACCGCGGTCGACACGCTGTACTTGTCGTTCTTCCCCGGCCGTCCGTCCGACATGTTCATGGGGTTCTCGGGCGAACTGTACTTCCGCACCGCCAACCACGACACGCTCGGGGCGTGGTGGCACATGGAGAGCAAGACCGGCGAGAACCCGGGGAACGTGCAGGTCGAGTTCGGGCCCGCGGAAAACATGCCCGGCGTGCAGCCGTGGACCGCGACCGGACAGGGTCTCGCGCGCATCACCCGCACGAGCGATGCGATGCACCTCCTGCTGCTTTACGCCGTGAGCGTCGAGGCCGCGGGCGCGATCGACTCCAACCGCGTCTACACACTGGCACGCGTCCTGGTCCGTCATCGCCGTGCAACGCAGTTGGCGGGATGCGGCCAGCCCGTGTGCGTCGAGTGGGTGTCGGGCAAGTTCGGATTCGCCATCAAGGACGAGCCCGAGGTGCGGCGCGGTGAGCGCGTCGTCACCTAGGGTGGCGGCGCCAGCTCGTGCGACGCCGCCCGCGGGCCGCGGGTCGCCCCGTGGAAGCCAGGAGTGAGACCGAAGCCCAAGTGAGTCGTGATGCGCGCGGCGGCGGGTGCGGTGACGGTTCAGGCCGAGCGCCCGCCTGCTCCGGCCACGAACGCAGGAAGCCCCCCGCCACGAGTCGTGACGAGGGGCTTCGCACTTCCATCGCGCCGGGCCGCCCCGGCGTCGGTCACTCGGCGACGGGATCGACCAAGCGGATCAGCATGAGCTGGTCCATGCGCACGTCGACCGGATAGCGCGGCTGGAGCCGCGCGATCATCGCGTTCAGCGCCGCCTCGCTCTTCTGATTTTGCAGCGATTCGTCGATCAAGGCTTCGCACTCCTCGTACGACAGCTGGCGGCCGCCGTCGAACTTGAGCAACTGCAGGATGATGTAATCGCCCTGTTTGTCCGGGCCACGCACCTGGATGTCACCCGGACGCATCTCCTCGAACAATGACTTGTGGTACGGGCCCTCCTGATCCTGCCGGCGATGCTGCAGCATCCCGGACTTGAGCCCGCCCAGGGAATCCGCGGCGATGATGTCCAGCGCGGGCATCCCGGCCTTGAGCATCCGCTCCACGGAGTCCGCGCCGGCCTTCGAGGGCCGGTAGATCGACGCGAAGTCGACCGATGGGAACGTGAAGAACTTGGTCATGTTCGCCTTGTAGTAGGCCTTGCGCTCGTCCTTGCTCACCCAGATGCGCGTGCCGATCGAGTCCTGGTACATGTGCTCGACCATGAGTTCCTCGAGCTTGCGCGCCATCGGGCCGGTCACGAGCGTGTCGCGCTCGAATCCGCGCGTCGCGCCGTAGCCCGCGATCGCCGGCTCCAGGATGACGCTCTCGGTGAACGCCAGCACGAGTTCCATGCGCGTCAGCGCCGGGCGCATCACGGGCGGGATGTCGGTGAAGGAGTGCACCAGGTCGCCGATCGAGAAGCGCCCGCCGTTCTTCCAGCGCGCCACGAGCCTCGAAGTGTCCGCGGCGTCGAACTCCGGAGCCGAACCATCGATCATCATGGTCGCGGCCATGCCTTCGGTCTTGATGCTCGTGGTCTCGAAGAACCGCGACGACGCGAACGCGGCGTTCGCGGTGTCGTACACCACTTCGTTCTGAAGTCGCAAGTTGGCCATGAGCCGTTCGCTATACTCGGACTGTTTCACGCTGCGAAGCATGTCGCGCAGGCTCCTGCGCAGGATCTCGTAGCCCGGCGGCTTCATGGGCTTGCGCTCGATCGACTGCACGATGTGCCAGCCCATGACGTCCTGGACCGGCGGCGAGGTCTCGCCGGGCCTGAGTCCGTACACGCGCACGACCATGATCGGGTCGAGCTTCTCGGGCGTGACCCAGCCGATCTCGCCGTCGGGGCTGACATCGGTCTTCGAGATGGAGTACTTCTTCACGGCTGCAGCCCAGGTGATGCGGCCCGAGATCAGTTCACGGCGCACACGATCGGCGCCGTTGCGATCCTCGACCAGGATGTGGCGCAGGCGCTGCGCGAAGTTGTAGGAATCCCACAACCGGCGGATCTCGGAATCCTCGACGGTCACCGAGTCGGCGACCATGCGCTGGAACACAGCGCCCGTGAGCGAACGCTGGCGCGTCTCACGCAGGGTGATCCGGTCTTCGAAGGCGAGCGGACGGTTCAGGGCGAGTGCGGTCATGCCGAGCACGTCGCGATTCACGATCGTCCGGATGAACTGGGCGCGTCCCGCGCTGTCGGGGGCGGGGCGGAATTCGGGGTAGGACTGGTACCACTCGCGGATGAACCCGCCCGCCGTGGTGACACGCGGGCCCACGCGCAGGATGAACGCCGAATCGGGCAGGAACTGGCCCGTATCGGGGATGTCATTGATCCAGCCGCGCAGCTTGGGGCTCTTGAAGTTCGCGGGCGTCAGCTTGTTGGGGTCGACCTTGGGTGGCGTACCCGTCAGCGGGCGATGCGGGAGCGAGGGACGCTCCGCGGAGGCCTGAGCCGTTGCGAGCGACGGCAGCAGGGACACCAGCAGGACGAGCAGGGAGGCGCGAAACAGGAACGGCGCCGGACGCATCATGAGGGCCTCGGTCGGGGGTGGCGCGGGGGGCACGGACAGGGAGCACAGTGAGGGTACGGCGCAGGGTGCACGAACATTCCGAACGAGCGTAGGAGCCGGGCAGGGGAAGGGTCAAGACCTGCGCGGGCTGACTGCGGCCGCGTGCGTGGATTTGACCGTCGGATGACCGAAGCCGCGTGACTTCGGGGCGCCTGCCCCAGCGGATCTGTTCGATGGGGTGGGCGGGCCTCGGTGGCTGGGCACCCGCACGGTCAGTGAGGCGCCGACGTCCGCCGGGTCAAGAACGACAGTGCGATGCGCTGCACTTCGATGCGGCGCAGCGGGGCGGGTTCGCGTGGGCTCAGCCTGCTCTCGACGAACAGGTCAAGGGCCCGCCGCCGCGCGGCGAACGCCTCGGCGGGTTCCGGCGCGGCCATGGGAGCGTCAACCGATTGGAGGACCAGTACGGGCACCGCGATCCGCTCGGCGTTCGCCAATGGCGAGCGCGCCTTCCAGCCGGCACTGTCGCTGCCTGCTTCAGCGACGTACGCTTTGCGGTCCGCCAGTGTCGCGGCGCGGTACGAGGCCCACGGATCGTAGTCGGCGTCGACCGCGATCACGCCCTGCACTTCAGGATGCTCGGCGGCCGCGAGCAACGCCGCGGTGGCACCTTCGCGCTGGCCCCAGAGCACGATGCGCTTGGGGTCGGCGGCGGGCTGGCTCGCGAGCGCGCGGATCGCGGCGCCGACGCTGGCCACCGTGACGGGTCCGGAACGGTCGGCGGGGCCGCTCGAACGGCCGCTGCCCTGCGGGCTCACGATGGCGACCGTGTAGCCGCGACCGACCAGCGACAGGCCCCAGCGCATGAGCCTGCGGGCAGCGATGCCCTGTGGCGGCACGAACAGGATCGTGGGTGCCGGACGACGGCTGGAGTCGGCTTCGAGCACGACCATGTCCGTTTGCCGACCGCGTGCTTGTACCACGATGGGCGGATGCGCAGCGCTGAACTCGCTGCCCGCCACCACGACCGTGCTCTCGAGCTCGTAGGCATGATGCTCGGCGTCGTGCGCCGACAAGTGGAACACCAGCCGGCCATGATCGAAGTCCGCGGGTGCGCTCCAGGTGACCCCACCCACCTCGCCCGCGCCGACCGGCGGCATGAGTTTGACGAACG
>JANNWR010000001.1:0-2755 GCA_031408715.1 bacterium | reverse complement strand
GTTCACCACGACGCCGCGGCGATAGGCGACCTGATGGTCGTCGATGCGCACCTCGAGATCGTAGGTGCCCGCCGGGATGCCGCCGATGCAGTAGTGGCCCGCGACGTCGGTGGCACCGTTGTAGCCCGCGTACTGTCCGGTGGTCTGCCGGACGAAGACCCCTGCACCGATGATGGGGCTGGCGGTGATCGCGTCGCGCACTGTGCCGCAGACGACGCCGGTGGCTTGCGCGGGCAGGGCGAGCGCAAGGCCGAACACCAGGGTGAGGAGGGCTGCACGCGAATGGCAAGCGGCCATGATGATGGCTCCCGGTCGAGGGACGGCGTGCCGACGGGACGTGCTACGAAAGGAGATTGTGGCAAGGCGCGGGATCAAGGGCAAGGACTTTAGCCGCGCTGGCGCGGTGGACCGGGCATTTCGCAACGAGCCGGGCCCGCATCGGGCGGCCCTACCGGTGGCGGGAGGGGCCTGGTTCTGTGACTTTCGCAGGCTTCTCGATCACCCCATAGGCCGGGCTCTGCTCCAGCCCCAACGCCCGGGCTCGACGTTTCCGCACCACACTCCGGGAATCCCGTGGATCTTCTGGAATGGACGGCCCCGTCCCTGGGGCCAGGCGCGCATGCCGCAGGGGGGACCCGTGCGTCATGCCGCGCGATCATCTGCGTTCGCAACACGACGGCCACCCTCCGGTGAAGGTGGCCGCGTGGACGACAACGAACGAGTCCGATCTCGGGTCATTCCATATCAGCGGTAGTACGCCTTGACCTCTCCCCACGTCCCGCGCCGCGTTGAAGTCGGACGTTGGTGGCACATGCTGAACCGATAGGTGCCGGTCGTGCTCCCGGACAGCCCACCCAGCGCGCCGCCCGGCGCGCCGATGAAGTCGACTCGGTAGTAGATGTCGAAGAAGCTGTCCACGTCCCATGCGCCGGCGGATTGGGTGAAGATCGTGTGTCCGGGACTCGGCTGACCGAAGCCGGTGCCCGCCGTGATGCGCAGAAAGTCGAAATCCGGGTCGCCGATGCTCGCGATGACGCCTTGCATCGAATACAGGTCGGTGTTGAACGACTGGCTCGGTGCGAACGCGACGCGCGGTGCCGAGTGAGTCTCGCCCGTCATGTTCATGACGAGGCTCCGATTGAAGCCGAGCATCGGCCCCGTGCCGGTGAGGGCGAGCGGTGCGGCAACGCTCCAATTCTCCTTATTGCCTCCGAGTGCTCCACCTGGCACCTGAAGCAGGCTGGCGAAGTTCGCGATGATGGCCGCGATGTCGATCGTCGCGCCCGCGGGAAGCCCGTTGATGATCACCATCTGGCCGGAGTAGCCGTTCGGGCAGGCCGGCGGGTGATTGGCGGTTCCACCGCCATTGTCCGGGACGACACAACACGGGCCACTCTGGGCACCGGCGTCACGCGGGATCACCATGGTCGCGAGCGTGAACGTCGTGAGCAGGAGGAGGGACAGTCGGGTAGTAACGAGCATGGGGGGCTCCTGGGTGATGGGACGGCGCGAGCGGCGGGAACCGGCGGCGAAACGGGTGGATGTCGCGAACTGGACGGGCCGCCAGAGAGGCGGCTCCCGTTCGCAACGAAAGGCTATCAGCTTCGCCACCGCAGAGGGGCCGAAACGGACCTACCGGTACAGACTCTTCACGCGGCCCCAGCTCGTCGGACGCACGGGCGTGACGCAGCTCGAGTAGGTGTAGGTGACCTTGATGATGGCGGCGGACTGCACGCCGAACGACCAGCTATTGGCGCCATTGTGCGTCGAGGTGTTGGCGACGGTGCACGGCAGCACGATCGACCCGGGGCCCGAGAACAGCGCCAGGTCGGCCGCGCTCGTCAGGCAGGTGCTGTCTGCGGCGCTCGCCGCCAGGCCGGGCTCGGTGACGCCGGAGGTTCCCGCGTAGTCCACGACACCATCGAAGGACGTGAGCGGATAGGTCTTCAAGACGGTGGGCGTCGTCGTGAGCAAAGTCGTGAGGCTCGGTCGCAGCAGGTCGAACTGTGAGCTCCAAGTGACATTCACGATCTTCGCGAAGTTGTCGTAGTTCTCGATCGAGACGAAACCGAACGATTGGCCCTCCAGCCGCACGCACACCTGAGCCAGACACTGCCCCGGAATATCGAACTTGGGCAGGGCCACCGCGGGGAATGTGTAGGGAGAGTTGACGTAGGGCGACAGGCTCGTCGCTCCGCTGTAGCTGACAGTCGCGGCATGGATGTCCGTCGCAACGCCACCCAGCGACAGCGTTGCCGCGACGATGAGGCCAACGAATAGCACTCGTGACAAGGACATGGGGGGGGGCTCCTTCACTCTGAGAGGGGTTCGGCGCGAGGTGTTGGTGCGCAGCAATGTGACCGGCAGCGCCAGCCACATGCCAGCGAACGTATCGCACGAAGTGACGTTTCCCCACAGAATTCAACCGGGCAGAAGCCGAGTCTGAAGGTTGTTCACTATCGCGTGGCGCTCCGATCACGAATGGCAGCGCTGATCCTGCCCGCAGACGTCTGCCGACCCCCTGCGCACGTCCGGGGCCACGTCCGGGGCGAAGGAATGTGGCGCCCACGACGTGACGCATCGGACAGGGGACGTGCAGGGGTCGCGAGGGCCTTACTTCTTCCAGTTCGCGATCACCATGAATGGGACCATTCCACCGCTCTTGGCGATGTTGAGCGCGCCGACCTGGAAGCCCTCGAGCTTTTCCTCGTAGTTCACGAGCGCAGGCCGCAGGCCCGAAGCGGTGCCCGTCCTT